>NZ_NNBO01000007.1:0-250225 GCF_002803145.1 Kitasatospora sp. CB02891
GGGCGCCCCGGGTGCTCCCGGCGCGGCGGCCGGTGCGACCCCCGGCGCGCCCGGTACGGGCGGGCAGGCCGGTTCGGCGGCCGCCGTGGTCGGTGTCGGCCAGCACGCGGCGGACAACCGTCCGGTGGCGGCCCGGCCGGTGACCGGTCCGGTTCCGCCCGCGGGCGGCGGCGGCATCGGCCAGCAGGCCCCCGGCGGCCCGGTCCGGCACGACCCGCTGCCGGACGGCCGGCGGCACGGCGCGGTCGACGAGTCCGGCGCGCCGCTGCACCAGGCGTCCGCGGCGTGGCTGGTGATCACCGGCGGCGGCCCGGGCGGCGCGGTGCGGCCCGGCTCCGCCGAGCAGACGGTGCGCACGCTCGCCGACAGCCGCCCGTACGGGCTGCCCGGCGGGCTCGGCCCGGTCGATCCCGCGCACCAGGCCGAGGTGGTGCGCCGCACTCCCGGGCCGTACCCGGACCCGATGGTCGGCGAGTGGATCGAGGTCCTCAACGGCGGCGGCCCGGCCGAGAGCGGCCGCGCCAACAACTGCGTGGACGTGGCCCTGTCGGCCGTCGACACGCTCGGCGGCGCGCCCACCTGCGCCGCGCCCCGGCTGCCCGACGGCCCGGCCGGCGAGCGCGGCGGCCGCGACCGCGCCGAGCTGGAACTCGGCACCCGGTTCCTCGACCTGGGCGACGGCGACGACGCGCACGGCAAGCTCGGGCAGGCGCTGCTCGCGCACGGCACCGGTACCCGCGCGGTGCTGCTGACCGTCGACGGCTTCGGCCGCTCGCACACCTGGAACGCCGTCAACCACAAGGGCGTGCTCAGCTACCTCGACCACCAGACCGGCTACGCCGCGCCGACCCCGCTCTACCCGGCCGACCACGGCCTGTGGGCGATCGCGGTGGACGCCGCCGACCGGCCGATCGACCTGTCCGCGTCGCTGCCGGTCACCGTCGCCGTCCCGTCCGGGGCGCCCGTCGCGGTGGCCGAGCCGGTGCCGGCCATGGTCGGCGGGCCCGCCGAGGAACCGGCCGCGGACGTCCCGCCCGCGGCGGCGCCGCCGCGCTCCCGTCTCACCATCCACCGCACCACCGGGAGCACCAGCCGATGATCACCCGTGAACAGGCCCTCGCCACTGCCCATCGCTGGGTCAACGGCGACCTCCCGCAGGAGGGTTCACGGCCTGTCAGGTGCCACGAGTTCGACCTCGGCTGGGTGCTCTGGCCGGAGCCCGCGCCGATCCTCACCGACCCGCTCACCGGCGCGCGCCGCGCGCCCGAGGAGATCGGCACGGCCTGCGCCGTGGTCGACCGGGTCAGCGGCGAACTCACCGTCTTCCCGTCCGTCCCGGTGCCCGAGGTGGAGCGGCTCTACCGCGACCGCCTCGGCGCCGGCAGCCACAACCCGGCGCTGCCGCCCGTCACCGGCCCCGGCACCCGGGCCGCGCTGAGCTACCGGGACGACAAGGGCGTCACCCGGTCGCTGGCCGTGCACTCCGCGCACGGCCACCCGCACCCGGCGCTGCGCGCCTGGCAGCAGCTGTCCGCGCAGGGCGTCGCCCTCGACGACCTGGTCGCGCTCCGCACCGACCTGCGGCTGTCGATGCTCCCCGGCGGCTACTGGGAGCACGTCATCGCGGCCCGGCTGCCCGGCGTCCGGATCGAGTTCGAGCAGCCGTACGGGCCGCGCCACGACCACCGGGCGGCCGCCGTCCGGGCGCTGGTCGCCCGTACCGGCCGGACCTACAACCGGGTGCCGTTCCCGCTCGCCGTGCCGCCCGCCCAGCCCGAGGACGAGAACGGCCTCGGGCAGCGGCTGGCCGCCCTGTTCGGCGAGGACGGCACGCACCGCTTCGAGCAGGTCGAGGTGCTCGCCGCCGACCTGCCCGAGCCCGCCGCCCGCGCCCTGCAGCGCACCGGCCTGCCGCGGGTCGTGCCCGGCTTCTTCGCCCTGCACCTGCCGGAGAGCGACGGCATCGCCGAGCAGGCCGGGCCGGTCCTGCCGGACCTCGCCGAGCACCTAGGCGCGCTCGGCCGCGGCCGGCGGGCCACCGCCGCGGCCCGCGCCGCGCTGCTCGGGCAGCGGCTGCTCGGCACCGACGGCTGGGCGCTGTTCACCGTCGACACCGCGCAGGGCCGGATCCGCGCCGTCGACCCCGACACCTGCGAGGCCCGCTACTGCAACACCGACCTGACGGCCTTCACCCGCTGCCTGGCGCTGCTCGCCGAGCGCTACCCGCGCCTGCGCGACCTGCCGCCCGAGCAGGCCGGCCCCGCCGTCGCGGAGTTCCAGTGGGCGCTGGCCGCCCTCGACCGGACGGCGCTGCGCGACCCGGAGAACTGGTGGGCGGTCATCGTCGAACAGCTCTGGGACGGTCTGCTGTGACCCCGCCGCTACCCCTGGCGGTCACCGGTTTGGGCTAGGTTGGACGGTCATGCGACTCGGTGTGCTCGACGTAGGCTCCAACACCGTCCACTTCCTCGTGGTGGACGCCCACCCCGGCGCGGCCCCCCTGCCCGCCTACTCGCACAAGGCGGACCTGCGGCTCGCCGAGCTGCTGGACGCGGACGGGGCGATCGGCGAGATCGGCGTCGAACGGCTGGTCTCCATGGTCGCCTCCTCGCTGCGGGTCGCCGAGGACAAGGGCGTCGTCGACCTGCTGCCGTTCGCCACCTCCGCCGTCCGGGAGGCCGCCAACGGCGAGGAGGTGCTGCGCCGGGTCGAGGACGAGACCGGCGTCGCCCTCACCGTGCTGTCCGGCCAGGACGAGGCCCGGCTGACCTTCCTCGCCGTCCGCCGCTGGTTCGGCTGGTCCTCCGGCCGGCTGCTCAACCTCGACATCGGCGGCGGCTCCCTGGAGATCGCCTGCGGCCTGGACGAGCAGCCCGACGTCGCCACCTCCCTGCCGCTCGGCGCCGGCCGCCTCACCTCCCGCCTCCCGGGCGACGTCGCCGACCCCGGCGACATCCGCGAGTTGCGGCGGTACATCCGCGCCGAGATCGCCGGCACGGTCGGCGACATCGCCCGCCTCGGCGCGCCCGACCACTCGGTGGCCACCTCCAAGACCTTCAAGCAGCTCGCCCGGATGACCGGCGCCGCCCCCGAGGGCGCGGGCGTCCGCGTCCCCCGCAAGCTCACCCGGGCCGGCCTCTCCGCCTGGCTGCCGCGGCTCGCCGCGATGACGCCCGCCGAACGCGCCCGGATCCCCGGCGTCTCGCTCGGCCGCGCCCGCCAGCTGCTGGCCGGCGCGCTGGTCGCGGACGCCGCGATGGACCTGTTCGGTCTGGAGGAGCTGGACATCTGCCCGTGGGCGCTGCGCGAGGGCATCATCCTGCGCCGCCTCGACACCATGGACGGCCAGGACAGCCGGGTCGCGATCGAGGCCTGACCGGCAGTCAGGCCTCAACTCTGCTCTTCCGCTGGGAAATTCGTGTGCGAGCGCTTATGATCCCGGTGATTTCAGGGGGAGAGCACCACACCGGGGGGCCGCGATGCCAGTGCCGTTTGCCGACCGCAGAAGAGCGACGTGGCTGCTGGCCGCGGTCGGGGGCCTGCTGGTCCTCGCCGTGCTGGTGTCGCTGGCGCTGCTGCTGCCCGGGAAGGACGACCCGAAGCCGGTGGCGTCCGGACCCGCCAACGCGTCCGCCGCCGCCTCGCCGTCCGCCACGCCGACGCCGACCTCCGGCGCCACGCCGAGCCCGTCCGCCTCCGCCACTTCGGGCGCCCCGGAGACCCCCGGCACCGGGGGCACCCCCGACGACCCGGACGGCACGACGGACGACGGGTCCACCGGGTCCACCGGGTCCACCGGGTCCGGCGGCGGGCGCCGCACCGGCGGCGGGAGCGGGCCCGTGCGGGTCGGCGGCCCCGGCACCCCCGCACCGACCCGGACCCAGACCCAGCCCCAGACTCCGACGCCCGGGGGCACGCCGGGCCCCTCGCCGTCCGGCTCCGGTTCGCCGACGCCGTCGCCGAGCCCGAGTCCGTCCACCAGCCCGTCCCCGAGCCCGTCCACCAGCCCGTCGCCCAGCCCGTCGCCCTCGGACGGCTCGTGCCCGGACGCGCTGGCGCCCCAGGTCATGGTGACCTGCAATCTCGCCCCGGGCAGGCCGACCCTGTTCCGGCTGCCGGTGTCGCAGGCGCGGGACATGGTGATCGTCCAGGTGTCCAGCAAGCTGTTCGGCATGGTGCCGCGACTGTTCGGCCCGGACGGCAAGCAGGTGGCCTGCGACGTCTCGCCGGACACCTACAGCTACGGCCCGGCCCGGTGCGTCACGAACGGGGCCGGCACGTACACGCTGCGGCTGTACGACTACGACACGAAGCCCCTGCCGGTCACGCTCTCGTACCTGCCGGTGTTCTCCACCGACAAGTGCGTGGCCCTGAGCGCCGCCGACCGTTCGCTCGGCCGGCCCACCATGTACGACGGCGTGGTGCCGCCCGGCAAGGCGGGCGACTGCTACGCGGGCGACTTCGCCACGGGCGACCTGCTGCGGATGCTCCACTCCAGCCTGTCCGCCGGCGTGTTCGACGCCACCGGCGCCGAGGTCTGCTCCAAGGGCGACTGGTCCGTCCTGGACTGCCGGCTGGCCGGCACCGCCCCCTACCGGGTGGTCGTCCAGTACGGCGGCTACTCGGACCGGACCTACCGCCTGGCGCTGTCGCGGCTGTCGGGGCCGGAGGGCTGCCCGGTGGTCGAGCCGCAGGCGTACGGGGTGGCCCCCGACCTGAAGGACACCACCCGCTGCCGGCTCCTGCGGGTGCCCGCCGACGGCCACTACACGTTCCGCGGGACGGGCGAGATCGGCGACACCGGCGGCCACCTCTACCGTCCCGACGGCACCGAGCTCTGCCCGGACGGGGAGTGCGACCTCAAGGCCGGCGACTACACCTACACGGTGGCGCCGAGCATCTACGAGATCCCGTACGCGATGGTGCTCCGCTCGGCCACCGACACCCGCGGCTGCACCGTCGGCCGGGACGACCAGATGGCCTCCGGCGCGCCCGTCGAGACCTTCGACTCGGCCGGCCAGGACCGCTGCCGGACCTTGCCGACCGCGTCCGGCGACTCCGTCTTCCTGCGGAACGGGACGGCCAAGGGCGAGACGGTGCGCTACCGCGTGCTGGACGCCGCCGGCGCCGTGCAGTGCCAGGGCAACACCGTGTACGCCACCTACGACGTGTGCCGGCTGACCGGCGCCGCCCCGTTCCGGCTGGTGCTGACCGCCACCGGCGCGTTCAACTACCGGGTGATGATCCAGCGGGTCGGCGAGACCGCCGGCTGCGTCCCGTGGGCCGGCTCCGAGTACGGCACCGGCAGCGGCACCCGCACCGGCCTGTCCGGGACGCGGGCCGACGGCACGCTGGAGACCTGCTTCACCGTCCCCGCCGACCACCCGGCCGCCGAACTGCTCAACTACCGCCTGGAAGGGCCGCAGTTCGAGTCCGTGCTGCACCTGGTCGACCCGTCCGGCACGGAGTTCTGCCAGATCGTCGCCGGCCGGACCGACGTCTGCCGCCCGCCCGCCGGCCGGCCCTACACCGCGCTGCTGACCTACGGCCGCGGCCTGGGCGGCTACACGCTGGTCCGCCGGGACGCCACCCCGTCCGCGGCCTGCGACCTGCCCGCCTCGTCGGGCAAGGTCGGCGGCCCGGGCGCCGGCGTCGCCTTCGACACCTCCGTCGACGTGCACTGCACCACCTTCGACGCGGCCACCGCGGACCTGCTGAAGGTCGGCGTCCGCGCCAACACCGACCGGACGTCCGCCGAGGTGACGGTGGTGGACGCCGAGGGCCGGACGGTGTGCCGGGACTGGAGCACCGAATGCCGGGTCACCGGCTCGACCCGCTACGTCGCGCTGGTGGCCGCCCGCAACCCGGGCGACTGGACCCCGTTCCCGGGCACGCTGGACGTCTGGCGGCTGGCCACCGCCGCCGGCTGGGCGCCGGAGTGCGCCGCCCACCCGGTCTCCGCCGACGGCTTCGACCAGCGCAGCGGGGTGCTCACCGACGCCGCGCCGCTGTACTGCGCGGTGCTGGAGATGCGGCCCGGGCAGCGGGTGGACGTCGCCGCGGCCAACGACGACTTCCTCGCCCGGCACGGGCTGACCGTGGCCGGCCGGGAGAACTGGGCCGACGCGGACACCGCCTACACGTGCACGCGGGACGACCCGAACACCGGGATCTCCACCGTCTGCACGTACAACGGCACGACCACCGGGCACGCGGTGCTGCTGTTCACCCCGGGCCGGGCCCACCTGCCGCTCGCGTTCACGCTGCAGGGCGCCCGGCCGGGCACCGGCGCCGAACGCTCCGGCGTCCCGCAGTGGATCGGCCCGGCCGTGGCGACGGTCGGCGGCTACGTCGAGATGACCGTCCGCGGCACGGGCCTCAGCCTCGACAGCCAGATCGACCTGCTCCCCGACAACAACCGGTACGACAACCCGCCGGTGCGCCCGCTGTGGGTGAGCGCGGACGGCACCGAGCTGCACGTCCGGGTCAATCTCGGGTCCGCCTACGTCGGCGGCTACGACCTGCTGGTCAGGGGCGCCGCCTACAAGAAGGGCGTCCCGTCGCCCGGCTACCTGCCCAAGGCGTTCGAGGTGGTCAAGGGCTAGCCGCCGGGACCGCGTGCCGCATCGCACACCGGTCGGGATCCCGACGGGGCCGCGCCGTGCGCTTAACCTGGTTCGCGTGGTGGATTCAGCGGACCAGCGAAAGCCGAGGCGCGGCCCCTTGCCGTTGAAGGCGGCGCGGGCGGCCCGCGCGGCGCGGCGGAAGCTGGAGCGGCCGCCGCTGCTGCGCACCACGGACCGGCTGGTGCTGCCGCCGCACCCGGCGCTGCACGTGCCGGACACCAAGGTGGCGCTGTCGACGGCGTCGGTGTACCCGTCGACCACCGAGACGGCGTTCGAACTGGCCTCGCGGCTCGGGTACGACGGCGTCGAGGTGATGGTCTGGAACGACCCGGTGAGCCAGGACGTGGAGGCGCTGCGGCGGCTCTCCGACACCTACGAGGTGCCGATCCTCGCGGTGCACGCCCCGTGCCTGCTGATCACCCAGCGGGTCTGGAGCACCGACCCGTGGACCAAGCTGGTGCGGGCCCGGAAGGCGGCCGAGCGGCTCGGCGCGGACACCGTGGTGGTGCACCCGCCGTTCCGCTGGCAGCGGCAGTACGCCAAGGACTTCGTGGCGGGCATCGACCGGATGGCGGGGGAGACGCCGATCCGGTTCGCGGTGGAGAACATGTACCCGTGGCGCTACCGGGACCGCGAGGTGCTGGCCTACGCCCCCGGCTGGGACGTCACCGAGGAGGAGTACCGGCACTTCACCGTCGACCTGTCGCACGCCGCGACCTCGCGGGTGGACGCGCTGGGGCTGGTGGACCGGATGGGGGAGCGGCTGGCGCACGTGCACCTGGCGGACGGCTCCGGGTCCGGCAAGGACGAGCACCTGATCCCGGGGCGCGGCAAGCAGCCGTGCGCGGAGCTGCTGGAGCGCCTGGCCCGGACCGGGTTCGACGGGCACGTGGTGCTGGAGGTCAACACCCGCAAGTCCGGCACCCCGGCCGACCGGGAGGCCGACCTCGCGGAGGCGCTGGCCTTCACCCGTCTGCACCTGGCGGCGGTCCGGCCCGCGTCCTGACGCCGCGTCAGTTCGTGAACCGGCGGACATGCCGCCGGGCCCGCGCCTAGAGTCGGCCCCATGATCAAACACCGAATGATCACCCGGCGAGCGGCGGGCCCGGCATGATCGGCGCCGACACCCACGTCCGACTGGCCCGGCCCTCCCGCGACCTGGCGGCGGCCGAACGCTTCTACGTCGAGGGCCTCGGCCTGTCCGTGCTGTGGCGCACCACCGAGCGGGTGTCCGGCGAGCACGACCTGCTGATGGTCGGATTCCCGGGCGGCGCCTGGCACTTCGAGCTCGCCGTGGACCCGGAGCGCCCGGTCGAGCCGGCCCCCACCGTCGAGGACCTGTTCGTGCTGTACCTGGGCGAGCCGGTGGACGAGGCGCTGGTCGAGCGCCTGGTCGCGGCGGGCGGCCGCCGGGTGCCCGCGCACAACCCGTACTGGGACGAGTTCGGGGTGACGGTGCTGGACCCGGACGGCTACGGCCTGGTGCTGTGCTCCCGCACCTGGGGATGACGAGAGGACGAACCGATGAGTGACCTGCAGGCCCACGCGAGTTCCTTCGGCGCGGTCGCCGCCGAGTACAACGCGGCCCGCCCGTCCTACCCGGACGCGCTGTTCGACGAGCTGGAGCGGCTGTCCGGCCGCCCGCTGAACGGCGCGGACGTGCTGGACGTCGGCGCCGGCACCGGCATCGCCACCCGGCTGCTGGCCGGCCGCGGCGCCCGGGTGGTGGCGGTCGAACCCAGCGACGGGATGGCCGCGGTGTTCCGCGAGGTCAGCCCCGAACTGCCGGTGGTCAGGGCGGGCGGCGACGAACTGCCGTTCCACGACGCCTCGGTGGACTTCGTCACCTACGCGCAGGCGTTCCACTGGACCGACCCGGAGCGGTCGGTCCCCGAGGCCCTGCGGGTGCTGCGCCCGGGCGGGGCGCTCGCCCTGTGGTGGAACGTCAAGGACTACGAGACCCCGTGGCTGGCCGCCCACCAGGAGCGGATGGCCGCCACCCTGCCCGGCTACCACTACTACGGCGGAGTGATCGCCGGGCCCGAGAAGTTGACCGAGGCGGGCCTGGAGGTGCGGGAGGCCTCGGTGCGCTGGGAGCGGCGGGTGACGGTCGATCAGGTGATCACCGACCTGACCTCCCGTTCGTACGTGGCGGTGCTGGACCCGGAGCGGCGCGCCCCGGTCCTGGCCGCCGAACGGGAGGCGCTGCTCGCCGAGTTCCCGGACGGGCAGCTGGTCGAGCCGTACCGGCTGGACCTGTACGTCGCCCCGAAGCCGTAGCCCGGGGCCTCGGCCCCGGCAGCCGCCCGCGCTGACCGCATCGCGGACACCTGGTCCGGATCGGGGCGGCGCGGGCGTAGGCTCGACGGACCCAGAAAAGTCCCGAAGGAGCGGCTCCGATGCCCCAGCTGAGGTCCAACACGGTCACCCAAGGTCGCAACATGGCGGGCGCGCGCGCCCTTCTGCGCGCCGCGGGCGTAGCCCGCGAGGACTTCGGCAAGCCGATCATCGCGGTCGCCAACTCCTTCACCGAGTTCGTCCCCGGCCACACCCACCTGCAGCCGGTCGGCCGGATCGTCTCCGAGGCGATCAAGCAGGCGGGCGGCATCCCGCGCGAGTTCAACACCATCGCGGTCGACGACGGCATCGCCATGGGCCACGACGGCATGCTGTACTCGCTGCCCTCGCGCGACCTGATCGCCGACTCGGTCGAGTACATGGTCAACGCGCACTGCGCGGACGCGCTGATCTGCATCTCCAACTGCGACAAGATCACCCCGGGCATGCTGATGGCCGCCCTGCGCCTCAACATCCCCACCGTGTTCGTCTCCGGCGGCCCGATGGAGGCCGGCCAGGCCACCCTGGTCGACGGCACCGTCCGCAAGCTGGAC
Organism: Kitasatospora sp. CB02891; assembly: GCF_002803145.1. NCBI lineage: Bacteria > Bacillati > Actinomycetota > Actinomycetes > Kitasatosporales > Streptomycetaceae > Kitasatospora > Kitasatospora sp. CB02891. The sequence goes on from NZ_NNBO01000007.1 coordinate 9,518, forward strand.
CTGGTGGACGCGATCTCCCAGGCGGTGAACGAGCAGGTCTCCGACGCGGACATCTCGATCATCGAGGAGAACGCCTGCCCGACCTGCGGCTCCTGCTCCGGCATGTTCACCGCCAACTCGATGAACTGCCTGACCGAGGCGATCGGCCTGTCGCTGCCCGGCAACGGCTCGGTGCTGGCCACCCACACCTCCCGCCGCGCCCTGTACGAGCAGGCCGGCCGCACGGTCGTGGACATCACCAACCGCTACTACGGCGGCGACGACGCCACCGTCCTGCCGCGCAACATCGCCACCCGCGCCGCGTTCGAGAACGCCATGGCGCTGGACATCGCGATGGGCGGCTCCACCAACACGATCCTGCACCTGCTGGCCGCCGCGCAGGAGGCGAAGGTCGACTTCGACATGCGGGCCATCGACGCGATCTCGCGCAAGGTGCCGTGCCTGTCCAAGGTCGCCCCGAACGGCAAGTACTACATGGAGGACGTGCACCGGGCCGGCGGCATCCCCGCCATCCTCGGCGAGCTGTACCGCGGCGGGCTGCTCAACGAGGAGGTGCACACCGTGCACTCCGACTCGCTCGCCGAGTGGCTCAAGACCTGGGACGTGCGCGGCGGTTCGCCCTCCGCGCAGGCCGTCGAACTGTGGCACGCCGCCCCGGGCTGCGTCCGCTCCGCCGAGGCGTTCAGTCAGTCCGAGCGCTGGGACACCCTGGACACCGACGCGGCCGGCGGCTGCATCCGCAGCGTCGAGCACGCCTACTCGGTCGAGGGCGGCCTGGCCGTGCTGTACGGCAACATCGCCGAGGACGGCTGCGTGGTGAAGACCGCCGGCGTGGACGAGTCGATCTGGCGCTTCCGCGGCAAGGCCGTGGTCTGCGAGTCCCAGGACGAGGCGGTGGAGAAGATCCTCGCCAAGCAGATCGCCGAGGGCGACGTGGTGGTCATCCGCTACGAGGGCCCCAAGGGCGGCCCGGGCATGCAGGAGATGCTCTACCCGACGTCCTTCCTGAAGGGCCGCGGCCTGGGCAAGGCCTGCGCGCTGATCACCGACGGCCGGTTCTCCGGCGGCACCTCCGGCCTGTCCATCGGCCACGTCTCCCCGGAGGCGGCGTCCGGCGGCGCCATCGCCCTGGTCGAGGACGGCGACCCGATCACCATCGACATCCCGGCCCGCACCATCAACCTCGACGTCTCCTTCGAGGAGCTGCACGAGCGCCGGCTCAAGCTGGAGTCGGGCAGCGGCTACCGCCCGAAGACCCGCGACCGGCAGGTCTCGGCCGCCCTCAAGGCGTACGCGGCGATGGCCACCTCCGCCGACAAGGGCGCCGTCCGGGACGTCAGCAAGCTCGGCTGACACCCCCCGCCCGCCCCAGCGTGCCGCCCGGGGCGGGCAGCCCGGCGTGGTGATAATCGGACGCGTGAGGACGACCACCACCGCCGACGGCGCGCCCGCCCCCGAGCCGATCCGCTTCTTCGGCACCACCTGGGTCGACCGCGACGCCGCCTACTGGCTGCGCCGCGTCCTGGTGTCGCTCGGCGCCCTGGCGGCCACCGCCGCCGCGGCGCTGCTGCTGCGCCTGGGCGTCTCCGGCGTCCGGCTCTCCGCCGCCGCCCCGCTCACCGTGCTGCTGTCCCTCGCCATCGGCATCTGCACCGCCCTGGCGGGCCTGCGAAACTGGAAGATCCTCACCGAGGGCCGGGACTCGCTCACCGGCTGGATGGCCGAGGACAAGGCCCTGGCCGGCGTCTGGCTGGTCGGCTCCGTCGGCGCCCTCGCCGTCTACTTCCTGCGCAGCCTGGTCGAGGCCCCCGGCGAGGGCCTCCGGCGCGCCGTCCACGACCAGCGGACCGCCACCTGGCAGCGCCGCCGGGCCGCCCGGGCGGAACGCGACGCCCGCAAGGCGGCCCGGCGGCGGGCCTGAACGGCCGTCAGGTGCGGCTGGCCGTCCCGCACCTGGTGTCGGTGCTCATCGGACGGCCCCAGTCGTACGGGTCGCTGGTCGGGCCGCCCCCGGGCGAGGCGCTGACGCCCTCGTCGGACCGGTCGGCGCGGAACGACGGCCGCAGGTAGCCGCCGTTGTAGCCGCAGAGCGTGTTGGACCACTCGCTGTTCATGCCGGCGACCCAGACCTTGTCCTTCTTCACCTGGAAGCGCGCCGGGTCGGCGAAGCGGACGTCGACCTTGCGGCGGACGATCTCCCGCTGCACCTCGACCGTCACCGGGTCGGCCTGGATCCAGGCCACCGACTTCGCGCCGGCCGTGCCGGTCGGCTGCCCCCCGCCGTTCGGCACGGGCTTCGCCGACGGCGAGGCCTTGCCGACCTGCGGGCCCGGCTTCAGCGCGTACACGAAGGTGACGTCGGCGTGCACCAGCAGGCCCTGCTCGCCGTCGCCCTCGAAGCTGATCAGGCCCTGCACCTTCACCTGGTCGGTCACCGGCACCGCCCACGCCGGGTCGAAGCGGCTCACCCAGTCCGCCGGGTCGTGCTCCTCGCTCGGGTGGGCGAAGTCCGCCGCCATGCTGTCGGCGGTCTCCCGGCCCAGCAGGTCGATCGCGGCCTGCGGGTACCCGCCCGCCATCACCTTCGGGTCCAGGTTGGTCGCGACCAGGAACGCCTTCGCCAGCTCCAGGTCCTTGGCCACCCGCTCCTGGTCGAACACCCCGACCGCGGCGGCCGGCGGCAGCGCCAGCCCGTCCGCACCGGCCGGCCACGCCTCGGCGGGCGAACCCGCCCACGGCCGCTCCGGCGTCGGCGTCTCCGGGGCCACCTGCGGCGCCCTGCTGCTCGGCACGGCGGTCGCCGGACCCACCGACGGAAGCTCCGAGGACGACGCCTGCGGCTTACCCTTCGGGCTCCCCTCCGCGACCATCACCGCGATCAGCGCCACCGGCACCAGCAGCGCCAGCAGCGCGTTGCGCACCGGATGCGGCTTCCTGATCTTCGGCGCCTCGGCGGCGGCCTCCGTGGGCGGCCGCCAAGGCCCGTTCTCCGGCGGCGGGTCGTCCTTCCAACGCGCCGTCAACATCCGGGCCCGGCCGGATGCTTCGGTGTTCTTCGCCCCCCGGACGAACTCCTCGTCCAGTACCAACCCCTCGAAGGGGTCCCCCTCGTGTCCGGGCTCGCCGCTCTCCGGCCCCGGCCCCTCTTTTCTCGGCACGGCCGGAAGTATGCCGACCACCGCCGACACGCCCGACACCGGGGGGCGGAGCTACGCGTCCTTGCGGGCCGCCTTCACCGAACCGACCACACCCGCCACGCCCAGCAGCAGACCCGCGGGCAGCAGCGACGTGAACAGCGCCCCGAACAGGCCCCAGTCGCCCAGCAGCCACAGGTTCAGGGTGCTCGCCAGCCACAGCGCCGCCGACGCCGGAACCGCCGACTGCCACGGGTGCTCCGCCGCCCAGCGCCGAAGCCGCCGGTCCCCGCCCTTGCGCAGCCGGCCGCCGACCGTGCCCACCAGGAAGAAGAAGAACAGCCCGAGGCCCACCGGCCCCGCCAGGATGTCCATCGACCAGTGCCCGGTCACCACGTCCACCGCGAGCGCGGCCCCGCCGACCACCGCACCCACCGCCGTCGCCGTCCGCCACGGCCCGAGCGTCGCCGCGGCGACAGCGACCTGACGGTTCTCACGTCCTGACAACTCTCCGTGTCCCATGCCTCCACGGTGCTCCTCGGCCGCCCGGGAATCCAGCACCGGGACCCCTGAAATTCCCCCTACGGGGCGGGACCGCCACACCGCGACGCCGGTGTCGGAGGCCTGCGGCAGACTGCTCGGATGACTCCGACTGCGCACGACTACGCCTGGCTCGCCGACTCCCGCTGGTTCGCCTGCTGCCTCCAGGACGGTTACTCCCTCACCCTGGTGCGCGGCCGCACCCCGCAGCAGGTGCTGGAGTCGATCGGCGCCGTCCCGCAGGGCTTCGGCGACGGCGCCGACGACCTGTTCGACTGCCAGGAGGAACTGCGCGAGTGGGTCGACGACCACCAGGACTCCTCGTTCGCCGTCGGCGCCGTCGCCGTCCCCGGCGCCGACGGCGACTGGACGCTGCTGCTCGCCCTCGACGGCGGCGGCGCAATGCCCCGCCACCTGGCGGGCCTGTCCCGCGGCGGCGCCACCGTCACCCACGACAGCAACGGCGGCAAGCCGATGCACATGTTCCACCACTACCTGGACGGCGAGCTGCGCACCTCCTTCGAACACCCGGCCTCGTCGTACGGCAGCGACCCGCGCGCCCTGGACGCGCTGCTGGACGAGGTCGGCCACCGGGACACCGCCGACACCCTTGAGCGGAAGGCCGTGATCTTCGCGCTCTCCGAACGGCTCACCGGCGTCCGGATCACCGAAGAGACGGTCCGCGACGCCGAGTTCGTGCTCGGCGTGGTGCCCGACGAGGACGACACCGACTGACCGCCCGCAGGGTGGACGCCTGCGCCGCGGCGGCGGCGTTCCGGGGCAAGATGGCGGGCAGGAACCGCAGCGCACGGAGGGCCCCATGAGCAACAGCACCACCGCCGGCCAGAAGATCGCCTTCCTGGGCACCGGAAAGATCGGCGAAGCCCTGCTCTCCGGCCTGCTGCGGGCCGGCGCCGACCCGGCCGACGTCATGGTCACCGCCCGCCGCCCCGAGCGGGCCACCGAGCTCGCCGACCGCTACGGCGTCGCCACCGCGACCAACGCCGAGGCCGCCAAGCTCGCCGACACCCTGATCCTCGCCGTCAAGCCGCAGGACATGGGCGCCCTGCTCGACGAACTCGCCGAGCACGTCGCCGCCGACAAGCTGATCGTCTCCGCCGCCGCCGGCATCCCCACCGCCTGGTTCGAGGACCGGCTCGCCCCCGGCACCCCCGTGGTCCGCGTCATGCCCAACACCCCCGTCCTGGTCGACGAGGGCATGAGCGTCATCTCCGGCGGCTCGCACGCCACCGAGGCCCACCTGGAGCGCACCGAGGCGATCTTCCGCTCGGTCGGCAAGGCGCTGCGCGTCCCCGAGAGCCAGCAGGACGCCGCCACCGCGCTGTCCGGCTCCGGGCCCGCCTACTTCTACTTCCTGGTCGAGGCGATGATCGACGCCGGGATCCTGCTCGGCCTGCCCCGCCAGGTCGCCCACGAGCTGATCGTGCAGTCCGCGATCGGCGCCTCGGTGATGCTCCGCGACTCCGGCGAGCACCCCGTCAAGCTGCGCGAGGCCGTCACCTCCCCGGCCGGCACCACCATCGCGGCCATCCGCGAGCTGGAGAACCACGGCGTCCGGGCCGCCCTGCTCGGCGCCCTCGAAGCCGCCCGGGACCGCTCCCGGGAACTGGCCACCGGCGGAAAGTAGTCTGGAGCAACGTGAGTTACGACCTGCTGATTCTCGACAACGACGGCGTCCTGGTGGACAGCGAGCCGATAGCCAACCGGGTGCTCGCCGAGTACCTCACCGAGCTCGGCTTCCCCACCACCGTCGAGGACTCCTACCGCGACTTCATGGGCACCGCCGCGCACTACGTCCACGACGTGATCGCCGAACGGCACGGGGCCACCCTCCCCGAGGGCTTCGACGACCTGTTCCACGACCGGGTGTTCGCCGCGTTCGAGGGCGAACTCCGGCCCGTGCCCGGCGCCGAGAAGTTCCTGACCCACCTCCGGGAGCACGGCGTCCGCTACTGCGTCGCCTCCTCCGCCCACCACTCCTGGATCCGCACCGCGCACCGGCTCACCGGCCTGTCCCGCCACTTCACCGACGACCTGCTGTTCTCCGCCCAGGACGTCGGCATCGGCAAGCCCGCCCCCGACCTGTTCCTGCACGCCGCCCGCACCATGGGCGCCGACCCGGCCCGCTGCCTGGTCCTGGAGGACAGCGCCAACGGCGTCCTCGCCGCCCGCGCCGCCGGAATGGACGTGTACGGGTACACCGCGCTCACCGACCCGGAGAGGCTCGACGCCGCCGGAGCCACCGGCCTCTACGCCGATCTGGAGCGGGCGGTCGACCTCCTGAACTGATCGCGTCCGACCCCTCCCGCCGACGCCGCCCACCCCCTACGCTCTGGCCAACATCCTTCGTACCGGCCGGTAGCGTCGGTGGTGAGCGAGGTCCCGATGCAGGACACGGCCACGGCCGAACCCACCCCGAGACTCCGGCAGGCCCGCGCCGCGCTGACCCTCTCGTTCCTCCTCCAGGGCACTGCCTTCGCCCTGCTGGTCACCTGCATACCCGAGATCCAGAAGCGCTACGGACTCAGCGACTCCCTGCTGCCGGTCTTCCTGGCCGCCGTCCCGATCCTGGCCGGCGTCGGCTCCATCGGCTCCGAGACGCTGGTCAAGCGCACCACCGCCCGCGGCGTCCTGCGCGTCGTCCAGCCCACCCTCTGCCTCACCCTCGGACTCACCGGCCTCGGCGACCAGCTCTGGCAACTCGCCATCGCCCTCGGCCTGTTCGGCCTCCTGGTCGGCGCCCTCGACGCCTCCATGAACATGCTCGGCGTCGGCCTCCAGCACCGCTACGGCCGCAGCATCATGATCGGCTTCCACGCCGCGTTCAGCCTCGGCGGCATCGCCGGCGCCGCCCTCGCCGGCCTCGCCGCCCACTACGACGCCGGCCTGCCCACCCTCTTCGGCGGCGCCGCGATCGTCCTCGCCCCCGCCGCGCTGCTGGTCGGTCGCCGCTTCGCCGGCCCCGCCGAGCTCGGCGACGCCGTCCGGGAAGCCGCCGAACTCGCCGCCCGCCGCATCCCCTGGCGCCCGCTGCTGCCGCTGTGCGCCGCGATGGCCTTCGCCTACATCGCCGACGCCTCGGTCTCCAACTACAGCGTCAAGTACCTCACCGACGGCCTCGGCAGCCGCGAGGACCTAGCCAAGCTCTCCTACCTCGGCTACATGGTCGCGATGCTGCTCGGCCGCGCCGTCGGCGACCGCGCCGTCCAGCGCTTCGGCGCGATCCCGGTCGTCCGCACCGGCGCGAGCCTGGCCGGCGCCGGCTTCCTGCTCGCCGCCACCGCCCCCGGCGCCTGGGCCGGCATCCTCGGCTTCACCGTCCTCGGCTTCGGCATCTGCGCGATCATCCCCCAGGTCTTCGCCGCCGGCGGCCGCCTCCTCCCGCACGCGAGCGACGCCGCCGTCGCCCGCCTCAACCTCTTCAACTACGTCGGCTTCCTGATCGGCTCCCCCCTCGTCGGCACCCTCGCCGAACTCTCCGACTACCGCTGGGCCTTCGGCGCCCCCATGCTCATGATCCTGGCGATCATCCCGCTGGCCCCCCACTTCGAGGGCGCGAAGCCGGGGGCGCGGGAGACTGCGCGAAGCGGACGGCAGCCAGTGGCAGGACCGCGTCGCACACCATGACCTGCGCCCGGGTGCGCCGCTGCCGGATACCGTGTGCCCATGGCAGAAACTTGCGGACTGCACCTCTACTGGGACGAAGCCGAAACCGGCTACGACTTCGGACCGGGCCACCCCATGGACCCGACCCGTCTCGCCCTGACGATGCGTCTGATCGAGTCCCTCGGCCTCGCCGAGCAGCCCTCCGTGACCGTCCGCTCCGCCCCCGCCGCCGGCGACTCCACGCTCCGCCTGGTGCACACCGCCGACTACCTGGCGGCCGTGAAGCGCGCCGCCGCCGACCCGTCCGGCACCGACCCCGTGCACGGCCTGGGCACCGACGACAACTGGTCGTTCCCGGGCCTGCACACCGCCTCCGCGCTGATCGCCGGCCAGTCGGTGGCCGCCGCCGAGGCGGTGTGGCGCGGGCAGACCCCGCACGCCGTCAACTTCGCCGGCGGGCTGCACCACGCGATGCCCGGCCAGGCGTCCGGGTTCTGCATCTACAACGACCCGGCCCTCGCCATCGCCCGCCTGCTGGAGCTGGGCGCGGAACGGGTCGCCTACATCGACGTGGACGTCCACCACGGCGACGGCGTCCAGCAGGCGTTCTGGAACGACCCCCGGGTGCTCACCGTCTCCGTGCACGAGAGCCCCAGCACCCTGTTCCCGCAGACCGGTTGGGCCACCGAGACCGGTGGCCCGGACGCCGAGGGCTCCGCCGCGAACCTGGCGCTGCCCGCCGGCACCGGCGACGCCGGCTGGCTGCGGGCCTTCCACGCCCTCGTCCCCGAACTGCTGGCCGCGTTCCGCCCGCAGGTGATAGTCAGTCAGCACGGCGCGGACACCCACATCGAGGACCCGCTCGCCCACCTCGCCGTCACCGTCGACGCCCAGCGCCTGATCGCCGAGTCGGTGCACCGCCTCGCCCACCAGTACGCCGACGGCCGCTGGGTGGCCACCGGCGGCGGCGGGTACGCGGTGGTCGACGTGGTGCCCCGCGCCTGGACGCACCTGGTGGCCACCGCCGCCGGCCACCCCGTCGACCCGGCCACCGAGACCCCCGAGGAGTGGCGCGCCGAGGTCTACCGGCTGACCCGCCGCCCCGCCCCGCTGCGGATGACCGACGGCGCCGACCCCGACTGGGCGGACTTCCACGACGGCGGCTACGACCCCGCCGACCGGCTCGACCAGGCGATCCTGGCCACCCGCCGCGCCGTCCTCCCGCACCACGGACTGCTCCCGTGACCGCGACCGCGTCCGCGCTCGCGACCGCCCGCGAGGACCTCCGCGCCCACCTGCTGAAGCACCGCCTGGCCGGCCCCGACGTGCCCACCCCCCGGCAGAACAACCTGCGGCACTACCGGCTGTTCGCCCAGGGCGACCCCAAGGCGCTGATGGGCCTCGCCCCGGAGCCCCGCCGCGACCAGGACGCGGTGCTGCGGCTGATGGCCGAACGGGTCGGCGTCGACCCCGACCCCCGGTACACCGAGGGCCCCGACACCATCGACCCCGAACTCACCCTCGCCGCGCTGGACCGCCTCGCCGCGCTGCTGCGCCGCACCGCCGACCGCCGCGGCAGCGTGCTGGCCGGCACCGGGCACCCGACCAAACTGGCCGGCTTCCACGGGGCGCTCGTAAGGGCGCTTGAAGCGGCGGGCTGCCCCGTGCACACCCCTGCGCGGGGCGTGCGCTTCCGTGAGCCCACCCCGGAGGGTGACCGCCCCCGTTACCTCGACGTGGTCGACCGGGTGCTGGTGATGCGCGCCCTGGACGGCCCCGAACGCCCCGGCCGGCCCGGCCCGGGCGACCTCGCCCACACCCACTCCGCGCTGCCCGTCCGACTGGCCGTGGCCGCCCTCGCCGACGCCGGGCACCGCCCTCCCGACCTGGTCCTGGGCGACCACGGCTGGCTGTGCGGCGCCGGCCGCCTCGGCATCCCGGCCGGCGGGATCGCCGACTGCAACGACGTCGCCCCGTTCGCCGCCGAGGCGGACGGTCTGGTCCGGGTGGTCGTCCCGCTGGAGGACGGCTCCGCCCCGTCCTGCTACCGCCCGTTGAGCGACTACGTACTGCAACGGGCGGATCTCGCACCGTACAACAGTTGACGGCCACCCCCTTCCCACCCGTACCACCCATAACTACTCTGGGGATACACGTGTGCCGGTGGAGTCACCGGAGGGGAAGCCGGTGCCTTGCACACGGGTAAGGGTCGGGTGAGGGTCATGAGCGAGCGTCCCCTGCAGGATGTGGTCTTCCTGACCGTCGCCGAGGTCGCCTCGGTGATGCGGGTCTCGAAGATGACGGTCTACCGTCTCGTGCACAGCGGCGAACTTCCGGCCATCAGGGTCGGACGCTCGTTCCGGGTGCCCGAGCAGAAGGTGCACGAGTACCTCCAGGAGTCCTACGTGCGGTTGCAGAGCGCGTAGTCTGCAACCGCCACGGGACACCGATTACGGCAAACGCGAGGTGGACGGTAGGCTAGGCCCTCCGTCAGTCGTATGGACTCCCGTTCCTCACGGGCGCGGGTCCGAGTGAGCGAGGAATGTTCCGTGGGCTCTGTCATCAAGAAGCGTCGCAAGCGTATGGCCAAGAAGAAGCACCGCAAGCTTCTGAAGAGGACCCGCGTTCAGCGTCGCAACAAGAAGTAACACCGTTCGGCGTCATCCTCGCTCACGCGGGGGTCGGCCCCGCATACGCGTTCAGCGACGCAGGAAGAACTGACGCCGACGGTGCACCACTGCCCGCCCCCGGATGATTTCCGGTGGCGGGCAGTGGCGTTTCCGCTCCCGCGACCGCGGCGCGGTACGGTGCAGGCCAGGGGGAAGGCAGCACCGGCAGCCAGGGAGGTCGCGGCAACGTGGGCAAGGTCGTGCTCGTCACCGGTGTGGCGCACTGGCTCGGTGCGCGGTTCGCCGGGCAGATCGCCGAACAGCCCGGCGTGGACCGGGTGGTCGGCGTGGACGCCGGCCCGCCGCCGGCCGCACTGCCGTCCGGCGTGGAGTACGCGCAGGTCGACCTGCGCCGGCCGGCGATCGCCCGGGTGATCGCCGAGCACGAGGTCGACACCGTGGTGCACCTGCACGTCACCTCGCTCGGGCACGGCGGCCGGGCGCTGGTGAAGGAGACCAACGTCATCGGCACCATGCAGCTGCTCGGGGCGTGCCAGAAGGCCCCCGGCGTACGCCGCCTGGTGGTCAAGTCCACCACCGCCGTCTACGGCTCCGCGCCGCGCGACCCGGCGGTGTTCGGCGAGCGGATGCAGCCCAAGGCGCTGCCGGCCGGCGGCTTCGCCCGGGACGCCGCCGAGGTGGAGGGCTACGTCCGCGGGTTCGCCCGCCGCCGCCCCGACGTCGCGGTGACCGTGCTGCGGTTCGCCAACATCCTCGGCGCGCACGGCGACACCCCGCTGACCGCGTACTTCCGGCTGCCGCTGCTGCCGACCGCGCTCGGCCACGACCCGCGCCTGCAGTTCGTCCACGAGGACGACGCGCTGGAGGTGCTGCGGCTGGCCGCGCTGGACGCGCCGAGCGGCACCTACAACGTGGCGGGCGACGGCGTGCTGCTGCTCTCCCAGTGCGCCCGCCGGCTCGGCCGGCCCACCGTGCCGCTGCTGCGGCCCGCGCTCGGCGTGGTCGGCCGGCTGGCCCGGCAGCTGACCGCCCCCGCGGACCGCGCGTTCTCCCAGGAACAGCTCCAACTGCTCACCCACGGACGGGTGGTGGACACCGCGCTGCTGCGCGGCACGTTCGGCTACACCCCCCGCTGGAGCACCTCCGAGGCGTTCGCCGACTTCGCCGCGCATGTGAAGCCCGGCCCGCTGCCGCCGGCCCGGCTGACCGCCGTCACCGACCGGCTCACCGACCTGCTCGCCGACCACCGCCCCACCGAACCAGAGGAGTTGAGGCCGCGATGACAGCCGTCCGGGAGCCCGCCGACCCGGCGGCCAAGGTCATCCCGATCGAGTCCGCGCCGAGCTGGTCCGGCCCCGAGCCGCGCCCGGCGCTGGCCGACCGGCTGGCCGACGGCGTCGGCGCGGCGCTCTCCGGCCAGCTCGGCGCGACCGCGACCCGGCTGCTCGGCAAGGGCTGGGAGCAGCGCGCCGCCGGCGGACTCGGCTTCCTGCGCCGCCGGCTGACGGGCGACTACGAGGTCGACGACTTCGGCTTCGACCGGGAGCTGACCGAGGAGGTGTTCCTCGCGATGCTGCGGCCGCTGGCGGAGAAGTACTTCCGGATCGACGTCCGCGGCACCGAGCACATCCCGGCCGACGGCGGCGTGCTGATCGTCGCCAACCACTCCGGCACCGTCCCGCTGGACGCGCTGATGACGCAGGTCGCGGTGCACGACCACGCCGACCGGCACCTGCGGATGCTGGCCGCCGACCTGGTGTTCGTACTGCCGGTGGTCAACGAGCTGGCCCGCAAGGCCGGGCACACGCTGGCCTGCAACGAGGACGCGCAGACGCTGCTGGAGCGCGGCGAGGTGGTCGGGGTCTGGCCGGAGGGCTTCAAGGGCATCGGCAAGCCGTTCGCCGACCGGTACAAGCTCCAGCGGTTCGGCCGCGGCGGCTTCGTGGCGTCCGCGCTGCGGGCCGGGGTGCCGATCGTGCCGTGCTCGATCGTCGGCGCGGAGGAGACCTACCCGATGATCGGCAACTTCAAGACGCTGGCCCGGCTGCTCGGCCTGCCGTACGTGCCGATCACGCCGACCTTCCCGTGGCTGGGCCCGCTCGGGGCGATCCCGCTGCCGACCAAGTGGACCATCCAGTTCGGCGAGCCGATCCCGACGGACAGCTACCCGAAGGACGCCGCCGACGACCCGATGCTGGTGTTCAACCTGACCGACCAGGTGCGGGAGACCATCCAGCACACGCTGTACAAGCTGCTGGTGCAGCGCCGCTCGGTCTTCGGCTGACGGGCCGCCGCTCCGCGCTCCCGGCGCGGAGCGGCGACCCGACGCCCGGCTCAGCCGAGCGTGAGACCGGGCAGCAGCCCCGGGAGGAGCGGCGGCAGGTTCAGGCCCTGGCTGCCGTCCGCCGGTGCGGCGGGGGAGGCCGACGGGGCCGGGGCCCCGCCGCCCTGGGCCGGCGGGGCGGCCGGCGAGGGCGTGGCGCCGGTGAGGTTGCCCAGCAGGTCGCCCAGACCGGGCTTGGCGGACGGCGTGGCCGACGGGGTGGCCCGCCCGGCGGACCCGCCGGCCGGGCCCTGCCCGGCGCCGCTGCCGGTGCTCGCGGTGTCGCCGCCGGCCGGCCGGCCCGCCTTGGAGTCGCCGGTGCCGCCGGCGGCCCCGCTGCCGTCGCTGCCCTGGCCGGCGACCTCCACCAGCCGCAGGGGCGCGACGTCCTCGCTTATGTCGCTGAACAGGCGGTCCACCTTGTCGGCCTGGCCGGCCAGGCCGGACGGCAGCCGGGACTGCAGCGCCGACCAGCGCTCGTCCTGCCCGGCGAAGCCGGCGAGTTGGCGCATCGGGGCGAGCGAGCCGTTGGAGCGGTAGACCGCGCGCAGCAGGTCGCGGCCGCGCAGGGCCTCGGCGTGCATGTCGTCGAGGGCGCGGCGGACCTGGTCGACCGTGGCCGGGCTGAGCGTGGTGCCCGGGTCGGTCCGACCGAGCAGGGACTGCGCCTCGTCGAGCCGGGTGGAGGCCTGCTGGAGGAGCAGGGCGCCACGCTCGGAGTCGCTGTCGGCCCAGTCGAGGCGGAGCCCTTCGAGGCCGCGCTTCATGCCGTACAGGGCGTCCCCGGGGAGGGCGCCGGTGGAGGCGGCGGCGGCCCCGGCGAAGGAGCCGACGGCGACGCCCGCGACCAGTCCGCCGATCGCCAGGCGACGGCCCCAGCGGCTCCGCCGGACGCGCCCGCGGCGCTGGACGGGGATGACCGCCGTGGGGGCGCCCTCGGCCCACTGCTGCTCGAACGCGGCCATCAGCCGGGCGCGTTGGACCGTCCGCGTCTCGGCGGCGAGCCCGGGGGCGGGGAGCGCGCCGAGGGCGTCGGCCATGGTGAGCAACTCGGCCATGGCGGCGGAGCCGGCCCGGTGCGCGCCGCTGCTCCGGTGGTCACTCTGGTGGGCCTCCAGCGCCTCGGCGAAGGACTTCGCCCGCCGGTGCTCCAGCATGTTTGCCGTCACGGGCCACACCTCCCTTCGTCGTTTTCGACACCGCGGCCCGGCGGTTGGTTGTCCCGGCGGGCCCACACCACACCATCGGGTGACAGTTCGAGTTGCCTCTTGACTGTGGGCCCGGTGGCGGATTGCACGCTGGCCAACGAGCGGTGTCGGGAGTCGGTTACGCACGACCCCCCTGGCGTATTAAGCAGAGCAGATGACCGCTCTCTCACCCGGACGGGCAAGCGCCGGAGGCGGGTTGACGGCGCGTCAGGCGGAGGGTGAGCCGGCGAGGGGCGCACCGGGCCCCGGCGCGCCGCCAACGGGCGCGCCGGGCGCGGGTGTTCGGTCCGGGGTCTGCAGGGTGTGGCGTCCACGGGCGGCGGACTACCGGGCGTCCGGCGGCAGCAGGCGGGCCAGCGTGCGCACCGCCCGGTACTGCAGCGTCTTGATGGCGCCCTCGTTCTTCCCCATGATCCGGGCCGTCTCGGCGACCGAGAGGCCCTGCAGGAAGCGCAGCGTGACGCACTCCTGCTGCTGCGGGTTGAGCCGGCGCACCGCGTCCAGCAGGGCGGCGTTGGAGAGCGACTCCAGCACCGACTCCTCGGGGCTGCGCTCGCACTCGTTGGAGTCGAGCATCTCGCCGGTGGTGACCTCCAGCCGGAACCGGCTGGACTTGAAGTGGTCGGCCACCAGGTTGCGGGCGATGGTGACCAGCCAGGCGCCGAAGTCGCGGCCCTGCCAGGTGAAGGTGCCGATCCGGCGCAGCGCGCGCAGGAACGTCTCGCTGGTGAGGTCCTCGGCGGTGGCCCGGCTGCCGACCCGGTAGTAGATGTACCGGTAGACGGTGTCGGCGTAGTGGTCGTAGAGCCGGCCGAAGGCCTCGCTCTCGCCGTTCTGGGCGCGTTCGACCAGGTCGACGACGGGGTTGTGCTCGGTGTCGTAGCCGGGTCCGGCGGGGGCGGTGCGGGCGCGGCCGCGGGTGCCGGGGGAGGGGACGGTCCGGCTGCGCGGGGCGGCGGCGGGGGAGCCGGCGGCGGTGGAGCGCAGCAGGGGCGAGGCGAACGCGGCGGGGGCGGGCGCGGCGAACGCGGGGCCGGCCACCGCGGGTTCGGGGACCAGCAGTTCGAACTCGCGGATCGCGGCCCACAACCGCTCCAGGCGCACACCGCGGCGCAGGCCGGCGGTCGACGGGCGGGAGGTGGCTGGCGCGTCGTTCCGGACGGGTGGGTACACGGGACTCCCAGAGGCAGAACTGTGGACGGATCACCTCCGCCTGCGCGGAGCAGCACGCCGCATTGACCACCCGTCACGGGGACGTTCGGGGTGGCGTGCATCCAGGAGAGAATAACGCTTTGTGCAATGACAGCTACACCGCGTGGTCGAAGTGGTCGAACAAAGTCCACTTCTTGTGCATATCCACCTACGGGTGACCGGAGTTGACACCATTTCACCGACCCAACGCGACCACTTGCGTGCGCCAGGTGACCGAACGGTGACGGAGGTCCGGGGTTTCCCCGGTCGGGGCGGTCTCAACCCACGACTTTGGCCGACTGTCGAACGATCATTTCCGGTCACGGTCGAGAGGCCTGTTCAGGCCCCTCGCGGCCGGATCGCGGGGCGTGCCGGGACCACCCGTCGAGGGGCGTGTCGGAGGCGACGGGTTGACGCCCGGTCAAGATCGCGCCGGGTGACGGAGGGACGACCGTGCGGTGACGGCGGGTCAGGCCTGCCGGCGGCGGCGCATCGCCACCGCGGTCGCGGCCGCCCCGGCCGCGACGCCGAGCGCGGCCGCCGCGGGGATGCCGACCCGGACGGCCTTGCGCCCGGTGCGGAAGTCCCGCACCCGCCAGCCCATCGCCCGGGCGTGCCGGCGCAGCGCCGCGTCCGGGTTGATCACGTACGGGTGGCCGACCAGGCTGAGCATCGGGATGTCGTTGGCGGAGTCGCTGAACGCGGCGCAGCGGGCCAGGTCGAGGTGCTCGCGGCGGGCCAGCGCCTGAACGGCGGCGGCCTTGGCGGGGCCGTGCAGCATGCCGCCGACCAGCTTGCCGGTGTACTCGCCGTCGCGGGTCTCGGCGACGGTGCCGAGGGCGCCGGTCATGCCGAGCCGGCGGGCGATCAGCCGGGCGACCTCCTGCGGGGCGGCGGTGACCAGCCAGACCCGCTGCCCGGCGTCCAGGTGCATCTGGACCAGGGCGCGGGTGCCGGGCCAGACCTTCTCGGCGAGGACGGGTTCGAAGATCTCCTCGCAGATCCGCTCCAGGTCGGCGGTGCGCTTGCCGGCGACCAGGCCGAGCGCGCTGTCCCGGGCGTCGGCGATGTGCTCGGGGTTCTCGGAGCCGCGCAGCCGGAACGCGGCCTGCTGCCAGGCGAACCGGACCAGGTCGCGGCGGGTGAAGAAGCGCCGCCGGTACAGGCCGACGCCGAGGTAGAAGATCGCGGCGCCGCGCAGGATGGTGTTGTCGCAGTCGAAGAACGCGGCGGCCCGGACGTCGCCGGGCACCGGGGTGTGGTCGCCCTCGGGGGCCTTGGGCGGTCCGGGCTCCGTGTCGTCCGGGCCCAGCTGTTCCTGGGCGGCGTCGGCCGCGGCCTCGCCCGCCAGGGCGGTCCGTTCGTCGGTGGAACGCCTAGACCGGGTGAGCCTTCGCAGCGCTGCCATGCAACGAGCATAGTCAGCCGGGCCGTCCGCCCCCGTGACCGAGGAGTGCCGCGGCGGTGAACGAGGGGCGTCCGGGGCGGCGGTGTGAGCGACGGCAGAATGGGCGCTGTGAGCCTGCTGCGACGTGACAAGAAGAATCCGGCCGACACCGTGGTGACGCTGATCGGCAAGCCCGGCTGCCACCTGTGCGAGGACGCCCGGGAGGTGATCCTCAAGGTGGTGGAGGAGCTCGGCGTCGGCTTCGAGGAGAAGGACATCCTGCAGGACGCGGCGCTGTACGAGCAGTACGCCGAGCAGATCCCGGTGACCCTGATCGACGGCCGTCAGCACGACTTCTGGCGGGTGGACGAGCAGCGGCTGCGCAAGGCGCTGGCCTGACCCCCGCCCGGCCGGTGTGACCCTCCTCGCACCGGCCCGCCCGGGCGGTCCTTCGTGGACGTTCGACTGTCCCGGCCCTAGGAGTTCGACCGGGTTCCGGCATACCATCGAACGTCTTTCCGTGTCCGCCGGGGGCCGTGCAAGAGGAGGGCGCGATGAACGGCTATGCCGTCGTCGACGTCGAGGCCACCGGTCGCAGCCCCTGGCGCCACCGGGTGGTCGAGGTCGCCGTGGTGCAGCTGGACGCGGCCCTGCGCACCGAGCGGGAGTTCGCCACGCTGCTCGATCCGGCCGGACCGGTCGGGCCGACGCACGTGCACCGGATAGCGCAGGAGGACGTGGCCGGCGCGCCCCGGTTCCGGCAGATCGCGCCGTGGCTGCTGGAGCTGCTGGCCGACCGGGTGCTGGTCGGGCACCACGTGACCTGCGACCGGGCGTTCCTGGAGCGGGAGTTCGCGCGGATCGGCGTGGTGCTGCCGACGGTGCCGACGCTGTGCACGATGCGGCTGGCCCGTCGGCTGCTGCCGCAGGCGGGCGGGTTCGGACTGTCGGCGTGCGTGGAGGCGGCCGGGCTCGGCTGGTTCCCGGCGCACACCGCGCTGGGCGACGCGCAGGCCACCGTGGAGCTGCTGCGGCACTGCCGCCGGGTCGGCAGCGCGGCCGAGGAGCCCGTTCCGACCGCCGCGGTGCCGTGGCCGCGGCTGGCGCCGGGCCGTTCGGCAGGTTCCCGGGAGCCGGTGCGGCTGCTGCGCCGGTGGGCGCCGCTGGGTCCGTGGCCGGCCGGAGTGGAGGGGCCGCGGCCGCTGGTCGACGCGGCGGGTTACGAGTGATGCGTGTCACTGTTCGGGGACAAATCGGACACCATCTTTGTGCACACGTTCACAAACGCATAGCCTGGCGGTCCAAGCCCAGCTTCACCCACAGGAGCAACGTGGCAATCGGCCGACCCTCCCCCAGCAGTTCGCAGACGCCCGACCCGGGCGCCGCGCGCCGGACCTCGCGTGCGCGGGGCATTCCGGAGGCGACCGTGGCCCGACTCCCGCTCTACCTGCGGGCGCTGACCGCGCTGTCCGAGCGTTCCGTGCCGACCGTCTCCTCCGAGGAGCTGGCCGCCGCGGCCGGCGTGAACTCCGCCAAGCTGCGCAAGGACTTCTCCTACCTCGGGTCCTACGGCACCCGCGGCGTCGGCTACGACGTGGAGTACCTCGTCTACCAGATCTCCCGCGAGCTCGGCCTCACCCAGGACTGGCCGGTCGTCATCGTGGGCATCGGCAACCTCGGCCACGCGCTCGCCAACTACGGCGGCTTCGCGTCCCGCGGATTCCGGGTGGCCGCCCTGCTGGACGCCGACCCCAACGTGGTCGGCAGCACCGCCGCCGGCCTGCCGGTGCGGCACATGGACGAGCTGGAGGACATCGTCGTCTCCCAGCACGTCTCCATCGGCGTCATCACCACCCCGCCCGGCGCCGCCCAGCTGGTCTGCGACCGCCTGGTCGAGGCCGGCGTCACCAGCATCCTCAACTTCGCCCCCACCGTGCTGACCGTCCCGGACGGCGTGGACGTGCGCAAGGTCGACCTCTCGATCGAGCTGCAGATCCTCGCCTTCCACGAGCAGCGCAAGGCCGGCGACGAGCCCGCCGGCGACTCGGTGCTCGACCGCGCCCCCGGGCCGGTCCGCGCCGCGGCGGCCAAGCTGCGCCGCGCCGCAGGCGGCGGCAAGTCGGCCGAGCCGGCGAAGAGCGCCCCGGCCGCCAAGGGCCCCGAGGACGACCTGTCCGCGGTGATGCCGGCGTGAGCACGAACATCCGTCACGACGAGGTGGGGGCATGAGTCTTCTGGTAGTCGGTCTGAGCCACCGGACCGCACCGGTCGGCGTGCTGGAGCGCGCCGCGCTCACCGGCGAGACCCCGACCCGGCTGCTGCACGACGCCGCCGCCTCGGCGACCGTCGCCGAGGCCGCGCTGGTCAACACCTGCAACCGGATCGAGCTGTACGCCGACGTGGACAAGTTCCACGCCGGCGTCGCCGAGCTGTCCCAGCTGCTCGCCGGGCACAGCGGCGTCGACATCGACGAGCTCACCCCGCACCTGTACGTGCACTACGAGGACCGCGCCGTCCACCACCTGTTCTCGGTGGCCTGCGGCCTGGACTCGATGGTCGTCGGCGAGGGCCAGATCCTCGGCCAGCTGCGCGACGCCCTGGCCAAGGCCCAGGACGAGCACACCGCGGGCCGCGGCCTGAACGAGCTGTTCCAGCAGGCCCTGCGGGTCGGCAAGCGGGCGCACAGCGAGACCGGCATCGACAAGGCCGGCCAGTCGCTGGTCACCTTCGGCCTGGAGCAGGTCGCCGCCGGCGCCGGCCCGATCGCCGGCAAGCGCGCCCTGGTGGTCGGCGCGGGCTCGATGAGCTCGCTGGCCGCCGCCACCCTGGTCCGCTCCGGCGTCACCGACCTGCAGATCGCCAACCGCACCCCGGCCCGCGCCGAGCGCTTGGCGGAGATCCTCGGCGGCGCCGCCCGCACCCTGGACTTCGACCGGGTCCCGCAGGCGCTCGCCGACGTGGACCTGGTGATCTCCTGCACCGGCGCGGCCGGCACCGTCATCGACGCCGCCGAGGTGGCCGCCGCGGTCGCCGCCCGCACCGCCGAGCAGCCGCTCGCCTTCCTCGACCTCGCCATGCCGCGGGACGTCGACCACGCCGTGCACCGGCTCGACGGCGCCCTGCTGGTCGACCTGGAGAGCCTCTCCCACGCGCACGCCGCCAGCCCCGGCGCGGGCGACGTGGACGCCGTCACCACCATCGTCGGCGACGAGGTCACCGCCTTCGGCCAGGCGCAGCGCGCCGCCCGGATCGCCCCCACCGTGGTCGCCCTGCGCGCCATGGCCTCCGAGGTGGTCCGCAGCGAACTCGCCCGGCTCACCTCCCGGCTGCCCGACCTGGACGAGCGCTCCAGCGCGGAGATCTCGCAGACCGTCCGCCGGGTGGTCGACAAACTGCTGCACGCCCCGACCGTCAAGGTCAAGCAGCTCGCCGGCGAACCCGGCGGGGCCTCCTACGCGGAAGCCCTGCGCGAGTTGTTCGACTTGGACCCGGCGGCAGTGCACGCTGTCTCCGGCACCCCGGTCGGCGACCGGGCCGGGTCCTCGATCCCGGCCGGCGGCATCCCCGCCGCCCAGGCCGCCGTCGCCCCGCCCGCCGGAGCACCCAGATGAACACCCCGTCAGCCCCCCAGCACGACCAGGACGATCACCTCATGAATGGTCCAGAGACAGTGACGCCGCTGCGCCTCGGTACCCGCCGCAGCGCCCTCGCCATGGCCCAGTCGGGCATGGTCGCCGAGGAGGTGGCCAAGATCACCGGCCGCCGGGTGGAGCTGGTCGAGATCACCACCTACGGGGACGTCTCCCGGGAGTCGCTGGCGCAGATCGGCGGCACCGGTGTGTTCGTCTCCGCGCTGCGCGACGCCCTGCTGGAGGGCCGCATCGACCTGGCCGTCCACTCGCTCAAGGACCTGCCGACCGCCGCCCCCGCCGGGCTGCTGCTGGCCGCCGTCCCCGAGCGCGAGGACGTCCGGGACTCCCTGGTCGCCCGCGACGGCCTCACCCTGGCCGAGCTGGTCGGCAAGGCCGGCGGCCGCACCGTCCGGATAGGCACCGGCTCCCCGCGCCGGATGGCCCAGCTCAACGCCTGGGCCCGGGCCCACGACGCGGACCTGGAGACCGTCGCGATCCGCGGCAACGTCGACACCCGCATCAACTACGTCACCTCCGGCGAGCTCGACGCCGTGGTGCTGGCCACCGCCGGCCTGAACCGGCTCGGCCGCTCCGGTGAGATCACCGAGCACCTCGACACCGCGCTGATGCTGCCCGCCCCCGGGCAGGGCGCGCTCGCGATCGAGTGCGTCGACCCGGCCCTGGCCGCCGTGCTGTCCCGGCTCGACCACGCCCCCACCCGGGCCGCCGTGGTCGCCGAGCGCGCCCTGCTGGCCACCCTGGAGGCCGGCTGCTCCGCGCCGGTCGCCGCGCTGGCCACCTGGGCCGGCACCGAACTGCGCCTGGACGGCGCGGTCGGCACCACCGATGGCGCCGAACTGCTGAAGATGTCCGCCAACGGCCCGCTCGTCCCCGACGAGACCGCCGAGGAGCAGGCCGCGGCCCTGGGCCGCGCCCTGGCCACCCGGCTGCTCGACACCGGAGCGGCCGACCTGATGGGGGAGCGCGCCCGATGACCGCCGCCGGATTCCACCCGCCCGCAGGGCGCTGCACCTTCCTCGGCGCCGGCCCCGGCGACCCCGGACTGCTCACCCTGCGCGCCGTCGACGTGCTCAGCACCGCCGACGTGCTGATCGCCGACCCGCTGACCGCCGCCGCGGTGCGCACCCACTGCCCCAGCGGCGTCCAGGTGCTCGACCCGGCCGAGGCCGGCAAGGAGCTGTGCGACCTGGCCGCCGACGCGGTCAAGGCCGGCCGCCACCTGGTCCGCACCGTGGACGGCGACCCCGGCCTGGACGGCTGCGCCGCCCAGGAGATGCTGCGCTGCGCCAAGGCCGGCGTCCCGTTCGAGGTCGTCCCCGGCGTCGCCCAGTCGGTGGGCGTGCCCGCCTACGCGGGCGTGCCGCTCCGTGGCGACCAGGGCGCGGACGTCCGGTTCGTGGACGGCGAGGCGCTGCTCGGCGGCCAGCTGGTCGACCTGGGCGCGCCCGAGACCACGCTGGTGGTCCGCACCACCCTGGGCCAGCTGCCGGTGACCGCGAACGCCCTGGTGGCGCACGGCCGCAAGCCCGACGCGGCGCTGTCGGCGACGCTGTCCGGCACCACCACCCGGCAGCGCACCTTCACCTCCACGCTGTCCGCGATCGCCGCCGACCTGAAGGCCGCCCGGGTGCTGCCCTCGCCGGTCTCCGCCCCGGTGGACCCGGCGACCTCGGTGATAGCCGTGGTCGGCGAGCAGGTCGCGCACCGCGCCTCGCACTCGTGGTTCGAGACCAAGCCGCTGTTCGGCTGGAACGTCCTCGTCCCGCGCACCAAGGAGCAGGCGCACGGCCTGTCCGAGCAGCTGCGCTCCTACGGCGCGGTGCCGCAGGAGGTGCCGACCATCGCGGTCGAGCCGCCGCGCACCCCGCAGCAGATGGAGCGGGCGATCAAGGGCCTGGTCACCGGCCGCTACGAGTGGATCGCCTTCACCTCGGTGAACGCCGTCAAGGCCGTCCGGGAGAAGTTCGAGGAGTACGGACTGGACGCCCGGGCGTTCGCCGGCATCAAGGTCGCGGCGGTCGGCGAGACCACCGCGCAGGCGCTGGTCGACTTCGGCGTGAAGCCCGACCTGGTGCCGTCCGGCGAGCAGTCCGCCGCCGGCCTGCTGGAGGACTGGCCGCCGTACGACCCGGTGTTCGACCCGATCGACCGGGTGCTGCTGCCGCGCGCCGACATCGCCACCGAGACCCTGGTGGCCGGCCTGGTCGAGCTCGGCTGGGAGGTCGACGACGTGACGGCGTACCGGACGGTGCGCGCCTCGCCGCCGCCGGCCGAGACCCGGGAGGCGATCAAGGGCGGCGGTTTCGACGCGGTGCTGTTCACCTCGTCCTCGACCGTCCGGAACCTGGTCGGCATCGCCGGCAAGCCGCACAACGTGACCGTCATCGCCTGCATCGGCCCGGCCACCGCCAAGACGGCGGAGGAGCACGGCCTGCGGGTCGACGTGATGGCCCCGGCCCCGTCCGCGTCCGCGCTCGCCCAGGCGCTGGCCGACTTCGGGGCCAACCGCCGGGACGCCGCCACCGCGGCGGGCGAGCCGGTCTACCGGCCGAGCGAACGCCGCCCCGGTTCGCGCCGCAAGGCGCGTTGACCCTCCGTCAGGGGGAGGCCCGACGGCCTCCCCCTGACGTCTTCTCCGCGACTCAGGGAGCCTTCGAAGTGTCCGCCGAATTCCCGTCCGTCCGCCCGCGCCGCCTGCGCTCCACCCCCGCGATGCGTCGCCTGGTCGCCGAGACCCGGCTGCACCCGGCCGAGCTGGTCCTGCCGGCGTTCGTCCGCGAGGGCCTCACCGAGCCGAAGCCGATCACCGCGATGCCGGGCGTCGTCCAGCACACCCGCGACACCCTGCGCCGGGCCGCCGTGGAGGCCGCCGAGGCCGGCGTCGGCGGCATCATGCTGTTCGGCGTCCCCGAGGTGCAGGACGCGATCGGCTCCGAGGGCACCAGCCCCGAGGGCATCCTGCAGCTCGCCATCCGCGACGTGGTCTCCGAGGTCGGCGACGCCCTCGTGGTGATGTCCGACCTGTGCCTGGACGAGTACACCGACCACGGCCACTGCGGCGTGCTCGCCGCGGACGGATCGGTCGACAACGACGCCACCCTGGAGCGCTACGCCGAGATGGCCGTTGTGCAGGCCGACGCGGGCGTCCACCTGGTCGGCCCGTCCGGGATGATGGACGGTCAGGTCGCGGTCGTCCGCCGGGCGCTGGACGACGCGGGCCACCAGGACGTCGGCGTCCTCGCGTACACCGCGAAGTACGCCTCCGCGTTCTTCGGCCCGTTCCGGGAGGCCGTCGGCTCCTCGCTGAAGGGCGACCGCAAGACCTACCAGCAGGACCCGGCCAACGCCCGCGAGGCGCTGCGCGAGCTGGAGCAGGACCTCGCCGAGGGCGCCGACATGGTGATGGTCAAGCCCGCGATGGCCTACCTGGACATCCTGCGCCGGATCGCCGACGTCTCCCCGGTGCCGGTCTCCGCGTACCAGGTGTCCGGGGAGTACTCGATGGTCGAGGCCGCCGCCGCCAACGGCTGGATCGACCGCGAGCGGACCATCCTGGAGACCCTCACCTCGATCCGCCGGGCCGGCGCCGAGCAGATCCTCACCTACTGGGCCACCGAGGCCGCCCGCCTGGTGCGCTGACGCCGGGCCGCCGACAGGCCGAAGGGCGCGACCGCCGGGAGTGGCGGTCGCGCCCTTCGGGGTGACGCGGGGTCAGTCCATGGCGATGATGCCGCCACCGCCGCCGCCGAGGGCGGTGGAGGTGGCCCAGCCGCCGCCGCCACCCATGGTGAAGATGTGGTCGGTCGCGGCGACGCCGCCGCCGTGGCCCGCGAGGAAGGGCTCGTGGGCGGTGATGACGCCCTCCTCGCCGCCGCCGGCCACGACGGTCGCGGAGGCGGGCGCGGCGATGCCGGCCAGCGCGAGCGCGGCGACGGTGGTGACGACGGCCTTGCCCAGCTTGCTCTTCATGGAGAGTTCCTCTCTGCGTCGATGCTGTCTCAAGGTCAACACGGGGGTGCGGCCGGTGGGTCGCTGCACGCGCCCACGGGTGCTCCGATCACCCGATCGCGCCGCGGACGAACGGGTGGTGTGGGGCCGGAGACACGGAACCGCCGGGCCCGGGGCTGGCCCCGGACCCGGCGGTCGGCTGTGACCGGGGAAGGATCAGCCGATCAGGTGGGAGACGCCGCCGTCGCCGCTGGTGGCGGTGTTCTGGCCGATGTCGCAGGTCTGCTTGGCGCCGTTGTTGAGCGCGTCGACCTCGACCGGGACGACGATGCCGATGAGGGCGCCCACGCCGATGTTGTGGATGTCGGGCAGGCAGATGTTCGGGTTGTCCAGCACGTGGTTGTTCGGGCTGTGGTTGCCGTGGGTGCCGGTGGCGTTGGTGCCGCCGTCGCCCTGGATGGAGGCCGCGGAGCCGTCCGCGTCGCCGATGGCCATCGCGGGGGAGGCGGACATGGCGAAACCGGCGGCGACGACGCCGACGGCGGCGAGAGCCTTCTTGATCATGGGGTCATTCCTTTTCGGATCTGATGGAGTGGAGCAGCAACCCCTTGCGCGTGGCTCGCGCCGGGGCCGACCGCCCGGCCGGGGGAACGGACCGGGCGGGTCATGGGGCGCGGAACCGGGGTTCCGCGCCAGGGCAGTGACGGTGCGTCAGCCGACCAGGTGGGAGACGCCGCCGTCGCCGCTGCCGACAGTGCCCTGGCCGACCACACAGGTCTGCTTGGGCTGGTTGTTGAGCGCCTGGACCTCGACCGGGACGGCGACGCCGAGCACTGCCACGCCGACGTTGTGGATCTCCGGCAGGCAGATGTTCGGGTTGTCGGCGAAGTGGAAGTTCGGGCTGTGGTTGCCCCAGGTGCCGCTGGAGTTGGTGCCGCCATTCCCCTGGATGGTGGCGGCGGAACCGTCCGCGTCGCCGATCGCGACGGCGGGGGTGGACACCGCGGCCAGCGCGGCGGCGGCCAGGCCCACGGTGGCCAAGGACTTCTTGAGCATGGTGGAGATACCTCTCTGAAATGCCGTTCGAGGGGTGCTGCCCCGTCGTCGTCGGGATCAAAGAATGGCGAACAGGAAAGTTACGGGGGCGGAGAAAATTCGTCGAGGATCACCGGTTTCCCTGCGTGCCGGTCCGATTATTGGGCCGTTCAGGTTAACTGCCGCTATCCGTGAGGGAGCTGGCTCGTTCGCCAAGGTGTGTGCGCCGCACCCGAATTACCCTCGGGGTCCACGGTGCCACGAGAAGTCATACGGAATGACCGACGTACCGAATGACCGACCTACCGAATTACCGGATATCGAACGAACGGCGGACACCATGAAGCTCTCCAAGCGGGCCACCGGCGCCCTGCTGCTGGCGGTCGGCGCCGGCGTGGCTGCGGCGCAGGGCGTGGCCCAGGCGGCCCCGAAGACCCCGTCCGAGGTCGCCGCGCTGGAGGACGGGCTGGCCACCAAGGAGGTGCCGTTCAGCATTCCGCTCAGCACGGCGATGTCGCCGCTGCCGCTGCTCGCGGACGGCGGCGAGATCCACGGCGGCATCCCGAGCTCGCCGCTGCTGCCGCCCACCGACACCGGCCAGAGCCCGACCCAGCCGATCCCGGACCACATCCTGCCCGCCGTCAACGGCACCAAGCTGGGTCCGTCGCTGGGCGCCACCCTGCCGCTGCCCGAGGCGGACCGGGGCGCGAAGCTCGGCACCCTGGACCTGGACGCTCCGGCCGCCCCGCTGAACCTGGCCGGACCGGCGGTGGGCCTGGGCCAGCCGGTCACCTTCGTCCGCAGCGAGAGCGGCGAACTGACCGACGCGGCGCTGTCCCTGGACAAGGTGGACCCGCACCTGGTGACCGCCCCCGTGCAGGCCGTGCCGGGCGCCAAGGCCTCGCTCGGCGGCGAGCAGGACCAGATCTCGGTCACCGACTCGGTGAAGGGGCTGGCCGCCACCACGACCTCCATGACGGGCGAGATGCTCAACCAGGCCGGCCCGGCGCAGACCCTCACCGGCGCGCTGGACCAGTCGCAGATGTGACGGCACGTCAGAAGTGCCGCACGGCCCGGCTGCTCCTCGCGGAGGCCGGGCCGTACGGCTGCCGGGCGCGGGTCAGATCGGCAGTGCGGTGAGCAGCGGGCCGGCCAGCGGGAGGTTCTTGGCCCCGCCGCCGGCGGACAGCGGCGCGGTGAGCGTGCCGGTGCCGACCGGGCCGAGCCCGTTGTCGGGGACCACCGCGACACCGTTGTCGAGCAGGTCGGCGGAGGAGTTGGCCCACGGGTCGAGCCGCAGGTCCTTGACCGGGGCGACCGCGTAGCCGAGCCCGGCGGTGGTGCCGCCGAGGGCCTGCTTGGCGTCGGTGGGCTGCAGGTGGGTGGTGGGCAGCGGGAGCCCGCCGAGCTGTTCGGTCTCGGCGTGCGCGGCCTGGGCAGTGGCGCCGCCGAGCAGCAGGGCGGTGCCGAGCGCGGCCAGCGCGCCGGTGGTGGTCCGGGACATCGGCCATTCCTTCGGGGGTGAGAGGGGCGGGTACGAGCACTGCCCCCCGGCCGGTGGCCGAGGGGCAGTATGCACGGGCTGGTGAGCGGCCGGGGCCGGTCAGTCGCAGTCCTCGACCGGCTCGTGGTGGTGGTGGTGCGGGTGGGGGTGCTCGTGCTCGACCGGCGGCTCCTGCTGGGGCTCGTGCTCGACCGGCGCCGCCACGGGCGCGGGCGCGGCACCGCCGTCGGCGTTGACGCAGGTGTTGCCGAACGCCGGGTTCAGCAGGCCGATGATGTTGATCGAGTTGCCGCAGACGTTGACCGGGACGTGCACCGGGACCTGGATCTGGTTGCCGGAGAGCACGCCGGGGGAGTTGGCGGCGACGCCCTCGGCCTCGGCGGAGGCGTTGGCCAGGCCGGCCGAGCCCAGAACCAGGCCGGCGGCGGCGACGGACAGGACCGCGGCCTTCTTGAAGTTGCGCATGAGGGTTTGATCTCCTAGATCAAAACGGGGAGTTGGTGCGCCGCGCCGAACGGGCGCGGCGCGGCATCAGGCGGTTCAGCCGCCGTTGACGCAGGTGTTCCCGAAGGCCGGGTTCAGCAGCGCGATGATGTCGATGGTGTTGCCGCACAGGTTGATCGGGACGTGCACCGGGACCTGGATCTGGTTGCCGGAGAGTACGCCGGGGGAGTTGGCGGCGACGCCCTCGGCCTCGGAGGAGGCGTTGGCCAGGCCGGCCGAGCCGAGCATCAGACCGGTGGCGGCGACGGACAGGACCGCGGCCTTCTTGAAGTTGCGCATGACTTTCTCTTCCTCACGTTCTGCCCGACTGTGGAAGGTCGGGGTCGGGCGATCGCATCATCGCCCGCTGTTTTCGGGATCTGCCGGGAATGTCACTCACGCGGCCCAAGACCCGCGTGTCGCCCGTGGCTTGGGCGGTCGGCGCTGCGTCGGCGCCGCGCGCCGGACTCCGCCGGCGTCAGCCGCCGTTGACGCAGGTGTTGCCGAAGGCCGGGTTCAGCAGCGCGATGACGTCGATCGTGTTGCCGCACAGGTTGATCGGGACGTGCACCGGGACCTGGATCTGGTTGCCGGACACGACGCCGGCCGAGCCGGCGGCGACACCCTCGGCGTCGCTGCTGGCCACGGCCGCACCGGCGGTGCCGAGCAGCAGGGTCGCGGCGGCGGCGGAGCCGAAGGCGCCGAAGGCGAGCTTGCGCATGGTGAAGTCTCATTTCTTGCGGGTGGATCGGGTTCGCCAGGAAGAACGAACCAGTACGGCGGGGGAAACGGGCGAGTTCGCCGATCCTCCGAGCCGTTCACCCGAATGCTGCGGTTACGCCGGACGGGTGATTGTCCGAAGAACGGCGCAACTGTTCCGGAGGGGTCTCGTTGGCTGAGTGCACGTCCCGTGTGCTTCCTTCCGGTAGCCCCGGCGCGGCAATTGGAAGATCTGATTTAAAGAGGAGACTCAAATGAGCATCAAGAAGGCTGCCGCGGTCGGCGCCGCTGTCGCGGGCATCGTCGCCGTCGGTGCGGGTTCCGCCATGGCGAGCAGCGAGGCCGAGGGCGTCGCCGCCAACTCCCCCGGTGTGGTGTCCGGCAACCAGATCCAGGTCCCGGTGCACGTCCCGGTCAACCTGTGCGGCAACTCGATCAACATCGTCGGCCTGCTGAACCCGGCGTTCGGCAACACCTGCATCAACGGCGGCTGACCGCAGCCACTGGCAGATCGAGCCGCCGTCCGCACCGCATCAGCGGTACGGGCGGCGGCTCAACTGCGTTTTCCGGGCGCTTTCCTGACGGCACGTCTCCGTGCTCCGGTCAGGTCTCGCCGCGAGTCTTGTTGTGTTACCTGTCAGTACCTAGCATGTGAGCCTGCCTCATGTTCGCCGGGTTCCGGCCCGGTTCCCCCATGCTCCGCGCCGCTCGGCACCCGCCGGGCGATCCCCCACCCCGCAAGGAGTCATGAGTGTCCAGGACACCCACGGTCCGCCGCAGGCCCCCGGCCCTGCTCGCCACCGCCGCGCTGCTGGCCGCCCTCGGCCTCGGCTCGGGCTTCGGCACCGCTGCCACCGCCCAGGCCGCCTCGCCCAGTGCGGGCAAGCCCGCCGCCATCGTCGCCCTCGGCGACAGCGCGATCTCCGGCGAGGGCGCCGGCACCGACACCAACGACGACTACGTCCCCGGCACGGACAGCCCCACCAACTACTGCCACCGCTCCACCAAGTCCGAGATCTTCGTGACCCAGCTCCCCGGCGTCACCCCGATCGACCTGGCCTGCTCCGGCGCGCAGACCGGCGACCTGGTCAGCGACCCCGAGCTGGCGAAGATCACCGGACCGGGCAGCGGCGACTTCGGCGAGGCCAAGCAGGACGTCCAACTGGCCGCCACCGCGGCCGACTACGACGTGAAGATGGTCGTCGTCACGATCGGCGCGAACGACGACTTCGAGTTCGCCAACATCATGATGTCCTGCCTGGCCCAGTACTTCCCGATCCCGCAGTCCCAGGGCTGCCGCGACACCATCGGCAGCGCCGAGATCACCCGCCGCGCCGCCGGGGTCAAGCCCAAGGTGACGGCCGCGCTGACCAACATCCGCAACACCATGCGGAAGGCCGGCTACTCCGACGACTCCTACCAGCTCGTCTACCAGTCGTACTTCAACCCGATCACCCCCGACATCCGGCGCAACGACTACGTCGGCAAGGTCGCGGACGGCTGCCCGGCCTTCCCCGAGGACCTCGCCTGGGGCCACAACTGGGTCGTCCCCACGCTGAGCGACGCGCTGCGCGAGGCCGCCTCCGGCGTGCCGGGCGTGCGCTACCTCGACCAGCGGCGGGTCGCCTTCGGCCACGAGGTCTGCGCGGAGTGGACCAGCTCGCCGTACGAGTACACCAACGGCGACGTGATCGACCTGTCGGAGAGCACCCGCAACGGCTGCGACACCCCGATCTCCATCCCGGGCCTGTGCATGAACAACGTTCGCCAGTCGTACCACCTGCGGGTCGCCGGCTACGCCGCCGAGGCGGCCTGCCTGCGGCAGTTCTACCAGCAGTCCGGACTCGCCCAGGCGTTCTGCTCGCTCAACCAGCAGAACGGCACCTCGATCACCGGGCTCACCCCCGGCAAGCCGTTCCCGGACACCCCCGAGGACGGCGCCTGGTACCAGCTCACCAACCAGGCCAACGGCAAGGTGCTCGACCTGTCCGGCGGCGGCACCTACGGTGACTCCACCAACGGCCGCACCGCGATCACCTATCCCGCCACCGGCGGCCTGAACCAGTCCTTCGTGTTCGAGATCAAGGCCGGCGGCTCCTTCGAGCTCGACTTCAGCGGCAACCGGAACATGTGCCTGGACGTCTCCGGGGCCTCCACCGCGCCCGGCGCCAAGATCCAGCAGTGGGGCTGCAACGGCGGCGGCAACCAGCACTGGCTCCTGCAGCCGGTCGGCGACGGCACCTACAAGCTCGCCGACTCCCAGGACGCCACCAAGCTGGCCACCGCCTCCGCCCAGACCGACGCCCAGGGCAACCAGCTGGTCCAGCTGGCCGCCGACAACGGCTCCGCCGCGCAGCACTGGCAGCTGACCAAGCTCGGCATCGTCTACCTGCACGGCTGACCCACCGGCCTGACGGAGAGCCGCCCCTGCGACCTCCGTCAGGCCGCACCCAGCCGGACGGCCGCACCCGGCGGCATCGGGTACGGCCGCTCCGGCGGCAGCAGCGCGGCGTCCCTGGTGGCGTGCAACTCCCGGGCCAGCGGCGTCAGATCCTCGATCCGCACCAGCCACTCCCCGGCGTAGCGCCGCAGCAGCTCCCCGCTCAGCCCCAACTGCAACGACCGGTGCGGCAACGGCCGGAGATCCAGATCCCGCTCCGGATCCCACTGCACCCGGGCCGGACTGCGCCGCAGCGCCCGCTGCCACTCGGCCTTCGAGGCGTGCACCCCCGGCTGGTAGCCGCTCAGCACCGCCGCCTCCAGCGCGGCATCGAATCCCCGGCGGCTGATCACCACCCCGAGGATCCGCGACTGCCCCTCGGCGCGCGCCCAGTCGCTCCGGTACATCAGCCAGCGGAACGACGGCTTGATCCACGTCATCCGCTCCACCGAGAACGCCTCCGGCCACCGCCCGTCCGCGACCGCGGGGTCACCGATCTCGGGCCGGAACGCCTGGTACACCGTCACCGTCCCGTCGTCGTACCGGGCCCTGATCTGTCGCTTCGGCACCTCGTTCATCCGACCATCCTGTCGCACCCGGGCGCGAAGACCGAGGGTGCCGGGGGTACCCCCGAGTGGAGCCGAGGGGGCGGAAGCGTGCGACAGGCGCAAGGCCCCCCGTCCGCCCCTGATGCCTCGCCCTCCGTACTGGTCTAGTCCTGTCGTTGACAGCGGTGGCGGACCGGACCGACCATGTGAGCCGTCCCACAGTGCTCCGCCTGGAGGTTCACGTGCCCAGCCCCTCTGCAGTCGATTTCGTCGCCGCCGCCCACGCCGCCATCGACCGGGTCAGCAGCTCGCAGGCCGAGGAGGTGGCGAAGGCCGCCGAGCTGATCGCGGATGCGCTGGCCGCGGACGGCATCGTGCAGGCGTTCGGCACCGGTCACTCCGAGGCGTTCGCGATGGAGATCGCGGGGCGGGCCGGCGGGCTGGTGCCCAGCAACCGGATCGCGTTGCGCGACGTGGTGCTGTTCGGTGGGCGGCCGGTGGAGATCCTGTCCGGCTCCGAGCTGGAGCGGGGAACCGAATCGGCGGCGATGCTCTGGGAGTTGACCGCCCCGCACCCGGCCGACGTGTTCATTCTCGCATCGAACTCCGGCGTCAACGGCTGCGTGGTCGAACTCGCCCGGCTGGCGAAGGAGAACGGTCACCCGCTGATCGTCGTCACCTCCGCCGAGCACACCGCCGGTGTCCAGCCCAAGCACCCGTCCGGCCTGCGGCTGCGCGACTACGCGGACGTGGTGCTGGACAACGGCGCGCCGTTCGGCGACGCCGTGCTGCCGATGGCGGGTGGCGGCCGGGCCTGCGGCATCTCCTCGATCACCGCCGCGCTGCTCGGCCAGCAGATCATCGCCGAGGTGATCCGCCGGGTGGAGGAGAGCGGTGGCGTCCCGCCCGTCTACCTGTCGGCGAACATCCCCGGCGGCGACGAGCACAACAACAAGCTCGAAGCGCTGTACGCCGGCCGCATCCGCCGCACCGCATGACGACACATCAGCAGGTCTCGGCGGACGCGCCGCTGGTGCTCGGCCTCGACGTGGGCGGCACCAGCACCCGCGCGCTGGTCGCCACCCTGGACGGTCGGATCCTCGGCACCGCGCACGGCGCCGGGGGCAATCCGGTCGCGCACGGTGCGGAGGTCGCCGTCCGGGAGATCGGCGGCGCCGTCCGGGCCGCGCTGGCCGGGCTGGACCCGGCCGGGGTCGCGGCCGGGGTGATCGGTCTCGCGGGCGGCTCGCTCGCCCCGCCGGAGGTGCTGGCGCTCTGGCCCGCCACCGGACTGACCGTCACACCGCGGCTGGTCGGCGACGCCGAACTCGCCCACGCGGCCGGGACGGCAGCCGCCGACGGCACCCTGCTGCTCAGCGGCACGGGCGCGATCGCCGCGGAGATCCGCGACCACGCGCTGCGCCGCACCGCCGACGGTCACGGCTGGCTGCTCGGTGATCGCGGCTCCGGTTTCTGGCTGGGTCGCGAGGCGGTCGCCGCCGCGCTCACCGCCGTGGACCGGGCGCTGCCGTTCGACGGTCCGTCACTTCGGCTGCCCGGTCTGGCCGGGGCGATCGCCGACGCGCTGGTCGGACCGGACGGCCTGGGGCGCGAGCCGCGTTCGGCGCTGATCGCCGCCGCCCATGCCGAGGCCCCGGCCCGGCTGGCCCGGTTCGCGCCGATCGTCCTCGATCACGCGGCGGCCGGCGACCCGGTCGCCCTCGCCCTGGTCGACCGTGCCGCCGACCATCTGATCGCCACCCTCGCGCTGGTCCGCGAGCCCGATTCCCCGCTGCCGCTGGTGCTGGCCGGCGGGCTGCTCGCCTCGCAGACGCCGCTGGCGGCGCACCTGCGCCCGCGTCTGGCCGCCCGCTGGCCGGACGCGGTCGTCTCCACCGCCCGCAACGGCGCCGGCGCCGCCGCCTGGCTGGCCGCCCGGGACCTGGGTCGCGGAACGGAGGAGCTCCACCGCCTGCTGACGGCGTGAGCAGGCCGGCCGGGTCGGGGCGAGGTCAGTGACAGGTCATGGCCCCGGGCGCGACCCGGTCGGCCGGGGGCTTCGGCGGGACGCCCTGCCGGGGGTTCCGGTCCGGGGGTTCGTCGGTGCGGCGGCTCCGGGTCGGCCACCACAGGCGGCCGACCGGCCCGGTCGGCAGGGCGATCTCCGCCCACACCCACTTCCCGGTGCGCTTGCGGACCACCCCGTGGGCGAGCGCGAGTTCGGCGATCAGCAGGATGCCGCGGCCGGACTCGGAGTCCCGGTCGGGGCGGCCGGCCATTGGGACGGCGGGGGAGGCGTCGTAGACCTCTATGACGGCCCGGTGGTGCAGCGGGTCGGCGTGCACGCCGACGGTGACGACCGGGCCGGTGGCATGGCGGACGGCGTTGCCGAGCAGTTCCGAGGTGACCAGATCGACGGTCAGTTGGGTGTCCTCGTCCAGCGGGGCGCCGCCCCAGGCGGTGATCAGCGCGCGGACCCGGCGGCGTCCGGCGGCGACGGTGGCGGGCTCGCGGGGCAGTGAGAACCATCGACGGTGCACGGACATGGCGGGCTCCTCACGCGGGTTCGCTCGATGAGCGCTCCTGGAACGCCCGTCGAGCGGGAGACTCGGCAGCCGATATGAGGGTATGTCAGATTGCAGCATCTCTAGACAAGCTGAAATCTCTAGAGATGTCAATGCACTTGGGGGCGGGCCGTGCGTAGGATGTCTAGAGAAGGGAAGGAAACCCGCCGCCATGACCAGTCACCCCCGGGCCACCCGGCCCAAGTACCAGCGGATCGCCGAAGACCTCAAGCGCGACATCGACTCCGGCCGCTACCGACCCGGTGACCGGCTGCCGGGCGAGAACGACCTGATGGTGACGTACGGCGTGGCCCGGATGACGGCCCGCCAGGCGCTCGGCGTGCTGCAGACCGAGGGGATCGCGGAGGCCCGCAAGGGGGTGGGGGTCTTCGTCCGGGAGTTCCGGCCGATAAGGCGTCGCGGCATCCAGCGGCTGTCCGACCGGAACTGGGGCAGCGGCTTCTCGGTCTGGTCGACCGACATAGCGGCCCGCGACCTGACGGTGGACCAGCTGACGGTCGCTGAGCGCGAGGTCCCCGAGGAGATCGCCGCCGTCCTCGGACTGAAGGCCGGTGAGTCGGCCTGCGTGCGCAGCCGCCGCTTCGTGCTGGACGGCAAGCCGGTGCTGCTCTCCGAGTCCTACCTGCCGGCCGCGCTGGTGGCGGGCAGCCGGATCACCGATCCCGACACCGGCCCCGGCGGCACCTACGCCCGGCTCGCCGAGCTCGGCCACAAGCCGGTGCACTTCCAGGAGCACATCCGCTCCCGGATGCCCGCCGGCGACGAGGCCGAGCGCCTCGCCCTCGCCCCCGGCACGCCGGTCTTCCTGGTGCACCGCACCGCCTTCGCCGAGGACGGCCAGGTGGTGGAGTTCAACGCGATGGTGCTCGACTCGTCCTCGTACATCCTCGAATACGACTTCGACGCCTGACCGTCCACAGCCGGTGGACGGCCGGTGGACAGCCGGGCGCACTTGTCCACAGGTCTGTGGACAAGTCCCGCGCTATCCGCGGCTCCAGCGGAACTCGACCTCGGGGAAGCGCGGCGAGGGGCTGTCGAGCAGCCGTGCCGGCCGGTGCCGCAGGAAGTGGTCGAAGTAGGCCCGGGTGTAGCCGCGGGTGAGCTCGGTGGTCCGGTCCGGGGCGAGCGTGCCGAACAGCGCCGCGTACGCCTCGGCCGGCAGGTGCTGCGGCAGCCCGCCGGGGACGGCCGCGTGCGGGAGGTCGGTGAAGCTGAGGTGCCCGGCGCCGAGGAAGCGCAACTGACGGGCCCAGCCGCGCTGGTGGTCGCGCCAGCGCTGCCAGGTGTCGTGGTCGGCCGACGAGGTCAGCAGCAGGAACGGGCGGTCCAGGCCGAGTTCGGGCACCGGGGAGCCGAACAGGCCGCCGTCCAGGTCGAGCCCGGCGACGAACCGGTCGTCCTGACGGACCGCCTCGGCCGCCGCCGCCCCGCCCATCGAGTGGCCGAGCACGCCGATCCGCCCGCCGTCCGCGTACGGCAGCCCGGGCCGGCGCGGCAGCTCCCGGCGCTCCGTCAGCGCGGTGGCGACGAAGCGCAGGTCATCGACCCGGGTAGCGATCTCCTGGTGCTCGGTGGCGCCCCAGTCGGCCGGATCGTCGGCCAGCACGCTGCGCACCAGTCGGCCGTCGGGAAACTCCACCGCGGCGGCGTCGTACGTGTGGTCGACGGACGCGACCAGGTAGCCGTGGGCGGCGAGCTCCTCGGCCAGCGCGGTGCAGTTGCTCCGCCCGCCCTTGCGGCCGTGCCCCAGCAACAGCAGGGGGAGGGCGCCGGGCGCGGCGGGCGCACCGGCGCGCGCCGTCGGGCGGACGGCGGCGAGGGTGCCGGGGTCCAGCTGCAGCATCGTCTCGAACGCCGCCGCGACCCTCGGCGTGGTGTACGGCGCGCGGGCGTACTCGCCCCGGTCGAGCGCCGGGTACCACAGCTGGACCATGAGTTCGCGCGGTCCCGGGGTCGGCGCGAACGGGTCCTGTCGGGCCCGGTCGACGAGGTGCAGGGCGACGGTGCCCACCGGCCGGTCGACGGTCGGCCTCGGCAGGTCGATCGACCGTACGGGCGCGGCCGAGGCCGACCGCGCGGAGAACGTGAGAGCGGCGGCGCCCGCCCCGGCCGCCACCAACAGTGATCGTCGCCCGATCATCGTCCACCCCCGGAGTTCGGCCCGACCTGATGGCCACTCACGGTAGAGGTCCGGATCACCGTCGACCAGAGGGCGTGCCCGGCGCCGGGCACGCCCCTCGCTGTCAGCTCTCGTACTCGGCGACCACGGTGGCCCGGGCCAGCGCGTGGAAGCCGAGGGCGCCGCCGATCGCCGCCGCCGAGGTGTCCGCGTCCAGGCCGATCGAGTCGACGCCCAGGGCGTGCACGGTGAAGACGTACCGGTGCGGGCCGTGGCCGGGCGGCGGGGCCGCACCGCCGAAGTCCCGGGTGCCGTAGTCGTTGCGACCGTGCACCGCACCCGCCGGCAGGCCCGGGAACTCGCCGCTGCCCGCGCCGGACGCCAACTCGGTGACGGTCGCCGGGAGATCGAACAGCAGCCAGTGCCACCAGCCGGAGCCGGTCGGCGCGTCCGGGTCGAAGCAGGTCACCGCGAAGCTCTTGGTCTCCGCCGGGAACCCGGACCAGCTGAGCTGCGGCGAGCGGTTCCCGGCCTGATGGACCTGCTCGTCACCCAGCCTGCCCCCGTCCACCACGTCCTCGCTGACCAGCGTGAACGTCGGGACGGGGCGCAGGAAGGTGTGCGGCAGCGGCGGCCGGTCGGATGCGGTCATGGGTGTCCCCCGTGGGTGGTGCGTCGATGGGTGCCCCGCGACCCCAGTGCGGCGACATCGGTTCGCCAAGATCCGTTCTGTGCAGGGCGGCTGACCACGCCTTGGCTCGGCGAGCTGGTAATTCGGTTGCCGGGAACCGGAATTGGTCGAGACCTTTGAGGGTTGCCTGCCGTCGTCGCCGAAGGAGTCCGCGCCGTGGACGGGATCTTCGCCCGGGAGTACCGGGCGGTCACCGCCTGCTTCACCGCCATCATGTTCCTGACCGGGTTCGCCGCCCTGGCCGTGGTGCCCACCCTGCCGACCGCCGCCGCAGATCTGCACGGAGTGGCACTGTTCCCGCTGGTCGCCGGGTGCTTCGTGGCCGCCAGCCTGCTCGGCGGCGTCCTCGGCGGCACCTGGTCCGACCGCGCCGGGGCCCGCGACCCGCTCGCCGCCGGCCTGGTCCTCACCGTCCTCACCCTGCTGGTCTCCGCCACCAGCACCTCCATCTGGCAGCTCGCCGTCGGGCGCTTCCTGGACGGCCTCGCCGCCGGCATGGCCGCCGTCGCCGTCAACGCGGCCATCGGCCAGGCCTACCCCGAGCGGCTCCGGCCCCGGGTGCTCGCCCTGATGAGCGCCTGCTGGGTGATCCCCTCGCTGGTCGGCCCGCCGCTCGCCGGACTGGTCTCCGAACTCTGGTCCTGGCGCGTCGTGTTCCACGGCCTGGCCGCACTGACCGCACTCCCCACCGTCCTGCTGGTCCCGGTCCTGCGCCGCCACGCGCTGCCGCGCAGTCTCGACGCACACCCGCCCCGGCCGCCGCTCTTGATCGCCGCCGTGGTCAGCGTCGGCGCCGCCCTCGGCCAGTACGGCGTCTCCGGTTGGGACGCCCGCCATCTGCTCTTCGTCGCCGTCGGCGCCGCCCTGCTGATCGCCTTCGCCCCGCGCCTGCTCCCCACCGGCACCTGGCGGGCCCTGCACGGCCTGCCCACCACGGTGCTGCTGCGCGGCCTCTCCTCGGGGACGTTCTTCACCCTGGAGGCGTACGTCCCCCTGCTGCTGATCACCGAGCGCCACGTCGACCCGGTGGTCAGCGGCTTCGCCTTCACCGGCGCGGCGATCGCCTGGGCGGTCGGCTCCTGGGCGCAGGGCCGCCTCTTCCAGCACACGCCGCGCCATCGGGTGGTCGCCCTCGGCGCCCTGGTGATGTCCGCCGCCGTCGCCCTCGCCGTCCTCGGCACCCTCCCCACCGTGCCCGCCCTCACCGCCGCCCCCGCGATGCCCGTCGCCGCCCTCGGCATGGGCCTGCTCTCCCCGGCCCTGACCGTCCTCTCCCTCACCCACAGCCCGCCCGGCCGCGAGGGCCACACCAGCAGCGCCATGCAGACCAACCAGAACCTCGGCCAGGTCGGCGTCCTCGCCCTCGCCTCCGCCGTCCTCAACACCTGCCTGGCCCTCGACGCCACTCAACTCACCTGCTACGCCACGGCCTTCGCCCTGCTCGCGGCCCCGGTGGCGCTGCTCGTCGCACTGGCAGGGCGCGCGCGAGCATAGGCGCGAACCGTTCCGGCGGCCGGGCGGGGCGACTCGGGCACGCGCAGGGTGCCGGGCCGGGCGCGGTGGGGAAGGCGGTCGGTTCTCGGACGGTGCTGCCCTGTCCGACCCCGGCGACGCCCGCGCAGACCGGAGCACCCTCGGCCGCTCCATCCTGGCCCGCGCCGAACGTGCCGGCTGTCTCGCCGAGTTGGAGCCCGCCGAACGCGACGAGCCGGTCACCTACGTGGTCGACCGCACCGGCGCCCTGCGCCTGGCCCCCGCCGCAGCGAGTACGTCGCATGCGCGGGGACCCCCTGACCGGGCCGGTTCACCTCGCCGTTCGTGTTCCGCCGCTGCCCGGCGGGTACGCCACTCAACCTGGTCAAGGACGAGGACCTGACCTGCGCCGTCTGCGACAGCCCTGCCGGGCGAGTGGAACCTCGACAACGAGTCGGCCATTTCGCACGGGGCGCGGGTTCACGGCCGGCCCGTACGGCGAGGCCGGAGGTCGGGGGCGGCGCGGCTGCCGGTCAGCACGGTGCGGATCTGGGAGGTGTGGGCGTGCAGGAGGCGGACAGTGCGATCGACGCCGCCCGGCAGGAAGGGCATGAGGACCAGGGCGGGGACGGCAGCGGCGACGGTGATCAGTAGCAGCGGAATGAGCAGGGCGACGAGCAGGATGCGCTGCAAGGCCTTGAACGGCAGCGGGACAGGCAGGAACGGCGGGTACATGCGGTCTCCTTCACCGGATCGGCCCGGTGGTGTGCCGGGCGGTGGGGAGACCGTGCCGATGGTTCGAGTTGTTCGACAGCGTTCGGGGGATCCCTGCAGGTAGGGTCCGGACAACGGGGGGTTGTCCCCGGACGGTCGGGACAACGGTCCTGTGCGGGACAGGAGTTGGAAGATGGCGGGGCAGCGCCGGGGCGGCAGGCCATGGGGCCCGATCCGCGGGGAGACCGCCGAGGCCCGAGCCTTGGCGAGCTTCCTCCGTGCGCGGGTGGACGAGAGCCCTTTGACGATGACGGCAGTCGCGGAGCGGATCCGGCTGCCCAGGACCCGGGTCGGCTCCTACCTGTCCGGCCAGGCCTGCGCCGACCAGGACTTCGTCACCGAGCTGCTGCGCGTCACGGTGCCCGATCCCAGGATGCGTGAGCGTCGACAGGCCGAGGCCCTGGTCCTGCTGCGGGCCGCGCTGAACCCGGCCAGGGCGCGGTCCGCCGCCGTTCCGGCGGACGGGCCGGGAATCGTCTCGGAGCTGATCCGGGCACGAACCCAACAGGTGGAGGTCTACGACCGGCTGACCCGGTCGCTGGAGCAGCAGGCCGAGCTGGAGCGAGCGGTGAACAACTCCGCACAGCTGGTGACGGTGTTGCTGCAAATGCTGCGCACACTGGATCAGCGGGTGGGAACGCTGTCGGCCGAGCGTGACCGCCTGCGTGCGACCGCCGGTGAGTCGCGCGCGCTGAAAGAGACCCAGCGGCAGTTGGCGCGCGCGCTGGACCAGGAACGCCGGGCGAAGGAGGAGTTCGAGCGCGCGGAGGAGAAGCGACGGCAGGCCGAAGCCCTCGCCGCCCGGGTCCAGGAACAGGTCCGAGCGCTGACCGACGAGCTCGACCGGCTCCGCGCCGCCGGACCCGTCCTCGAAGGCGATCCGGACCAGGAGCCCGACACGACAGTCCGTTCGGCGCCGAACGTCGAAGCGGTGATCGATGCGGTGGGCGACGACATCGAGCAGGCGCTGTCTCGTGCCGCCGCCGTGAACGATGCCGACGATCAGACCCTGCGCCGCATCACCGACGCCCTCCGGGACGACTCTCCCGACGGCGGGTCGGAGATCGAGGACCCTTCGGTGCTGTCGGGCGTGACCGACACGAGCAGCCCGAAGTCCTCCGGGGCGAGGTCGGTGGCGCTGGACCTGGTGGTCCCGTTGCTGAAGGCCTCCCTGGACGTCGCCTCGAAGCAGGCCCAACGGCCGATCGACTCACCGGCCGGACGGATCGTCTCGCTGGTCGCCCGGCGCGACATGGACAACGGCAACATGGAGGGCCTGAGCAACCTCTTCACCGGCCTCGCCTTCACCCTGTCGTACATGCTCCCCGCCATGGCCGTGGCCCAGTCCCGGGAGCCCGAGGAGGTGATGCGGCAGCTGGTCTCCGAGCTGCGGGCGCGTGACGGCAACTCCAACGTGCCGAGGGTGATCGAGGAGCTGTCCTCGGCGCAGGGACTGGCCACCGTCGGGGCGGAGATCATGGCCGCCGACCAGGTCGACTTCCTCAACCTGGTGACGGACCTCGCGGACTTCACCGCCGAAGCCTCGGTGGTCGCCGCGCATCTGCTCGAATGCCCGCTGGAAGAGGTCTGGGCGGAGGTCGAAGCCGGCCTGCACGAGTGAACCCTCCCACCCGGACGTACTCGCCGACGGGTCGAGATCCTGAGCGTTCCAAGTGCCCTACTGCGGCTGCCGCCTGACTGAGCGTCGGAAGGCAATCGCAGGAATTCGGCGGCTCAGGGCCAGACCAGGCAGTAGAGCTGGTGGCCGGCGTCGTGCAGGCGGTTGGCGAAGTCCTGCCACTCGTGCAGCATCTGGTAGATGACGAAGGCGTCCCGGGGGCCGCGGCGGTCGGGGACGGTGGACCAGATGAAGGCGGCGGCGCCGAGTTCGGTCTCGTCGGCCTTGCGGAGCGGTTCGACGACGGTGTGCGGGAGTTGGACGACCGCGTAGTCGGGGTGCAGGACCACCAGTTCGAGCGGCGGGACGTGGTGGAGCGGGACGCCCTGGATGCCCGTGAGGACCATCGCGCTCATCGTCTCGGGCTTGATCTTGGTGGAGAGGTGGCCGTTGCCGGAGCCGCTGGTCTCCATCAGGTCGCCGAGCCGGCCCAGCGCGCCGAGCTCCCCGGCGTCGAGGCCGAGGCCACCGGGGCCGAGGGCGGTGGGGACTCTGGCGGCGGTGGCGCGGTCCGGTGCGCCGAAGTACTTGTAGGTGACCCCCACTTTGTCTTCGCCCCTCCTTCCCCTGCCCGCTTCCCTGCCCCCGCCGGTCTCGGACGGCCTGCGGGTGCGCTCCGCGGCCTCGTCGAAACCGTCCTGCCTCTCGGACACTCGGACCATCCTCACCGGAACTCACCGGAATCGACAGACCCCCGCATGTCCGACTTTCCCTCCGGACATGCCCCTTACCCGTCTGCTGGCGTGCTACACGAGCGCGCGCTACTCGACCTTACCTTCGCCACAGCCAGTGAGGGGAGCAGCACACGGATCATCGTTCCAGATGATCGGGCCCGACATGCAGAACGCAAAGACACGATTTGAGACCATGTTCGGGTAAGAGAGGCTCCAGGCCACCCCGCGGACCCAACGGATGAGCGAGCAGATGAGCTACCCGTACGAAGCACCCCAGTCCCAGTCGCTGTTCGAGCGCGCCTTGGCGGTCACCCCCGGCGGCGTCAACTCGCCGGTGCGGGCCTTCCGCGCGGTCGGCGGCACGCCCCGTTTCATGGTGTCCGGCAGCGGCCCGTACCTGACCGACGCCGATGGCCGCGAGTACGTGGACCTGGTGTGTTCGTGGGGTCCGATGCTGCTCGGCCACGCGCACCCGGCGGTGATCGAGGCGGTGCAGCAGGCGGTCGCCCGCGGCACCTCGTTCGGCACGCCCGGCCAGGGCGAGGTCGAGCTCGGCGAGGAGATCGTCGCCCGGATCGCCCCGGTCGAGCAGGTCCGCCTGGTCTCCAGCGGCACCGAGGCGACCATGTCGGCGATCCGGCTGGCCCGCGGCTTCACGGGCCGCGCCAAGGTGGTCAAGTTCGCCGGGTGTTACCACGGTCACGTGGACGCGCTGCTGGCCGCCGCCGGTTCCGGCGTCGCCACCTTCGGCCTGCCGGACACCCCGGGCGTCACCGGCGCGCAGGCCGGCGACACCATCGTGCTGCCGTACAACGACCTGGACGCGGTGCGCGCCGCCTTCGCCGCGCACCCCGGCGAGATCGCCTGCGTGATCACCGAGGCCTCGCCCGGCAACATGGGCGTCGTCCCGCCGCTGCCCGGCTTCAACGGGGGCCTGGCCGCACTGTGCCGGGAGAACGGCGCGCTGTTCATCTCCGACGAGGTGATGACCGGCTTCCGCGTCTCCAAGGCCGGCTGGTACGGGCTGGAGGCCGCTCACGAGGGCTGGGCGCCGGACCTGCTGACGTTCGGCAAGGTGATGGGCGGCGGCTTCCCCGCCGCGGCGTTCGGCGGCCGCGCCGACGTGATGGCGCACCTCGCCCCGGCCGGCCCGGTCTACCAGGCGGGCACCCTGTCCGGTAACCCGATCGCCACCGCGGCCGGCCTGGCCCAGCTGCGCCACTGCACCGACGAGGTGTACGCCACCGTGGACGAGGTCGCCGCCGAGGTGTCCGGCCTGGTCACCGAGGCGCTCTCGAAGGAGGGCGTGGCGCACCGCCTGCAGACCGCGGGCAACATGTTCTCGGTCTTCTTCACCGACGAGCAGGTCACCAACTACGACGAGGCCCGCCGGCAGCAGGCGTTCCGCTTCAACGGCTTCTTCCACGCGATGCTGAGCCAGGGCGTCTACCTGCCGCCGTCGGCGTTCGAGTCCTGGTTCGTCTCGTCCGCGCACGACGCGCGCGCGATCGAGCGGATCGCCGCCGCCCTGCCCGCCGCGGCCCGCGCCGCCGCCGAGGCCACCGAGGAGTCGAAGTGACTGAGCGAAGCGAAGGAGCCGTCGAGCACGGCGAAGCGTCCGACGAGCGAGTCGAGGCGGGTGCACCGGCCGGGAAGAAGGACATCACCGTCGTCCACGTGATGCGGCACGGTGAGGTGCACAACCCGGAGGGCGTGCTGTACGGCCGGCTGCCGGGCTATCACCTGTCCGAGCTGGGGCGGGAGATGGCCGAGCGGGTGGCCGACCACCTGAAGGACCGTGACATCACGCACGTGGTGGCCTCGCCGCTGGAGCGCGCCCAGGAGACCGCCGAGCCGATCGCCAAGGCGCACGGCCTGACCGTCGCGGCCGACCCGCGGCTGATCGAGGCGGAGAACATCTTCGAGGGCAAGACCTTCGGCGTCGGCGACGGCTCGCTGCGCAACCCGGCGTACTGGCGGTACCTGACCAACCCGTTCAAGCCGTCCTGGGGCGAGCCGTACATCGACCAGGTGGTGCGGATGATGGGTGCGATCGCCGCCGCCCGGGACGCCGCGCGCGGGCACGAGGCGGTGTGCGTCAGCCACCAGCTGCCGATCTGGATCCTGCGTTCGTTCGCCGAGCGCCGCCGGCTGTGGCACGACCCGCGCCGCCGGCAGTGCTCGCTGGCCTCGCTG
This sequence comes from Kitasatospora sp. CB02891, assembly GCF_002803145.1. Classification (NCBI taxonomy): domain Bacteria; kingdom Bacillati; phylum Actinomycetota; class Actinomycetes; order Kitasatosporales; family Streptomycetaceae; genus Kitasatospora; species Kitasatospora sp. CB02891. Next base: position 52,079 of record NZ_NNBO01000007.1, read on the forward strand.
ACCAGCTTCACCTACGAGGGCGACCGGATCGTCTCGATCGGCTACCGCGAGCCGGCCCGCGACCTGCTGCCGGCCCACCTGGTGGGCAAGGGCAAGAAGGGCGACAAGCCGGTCGGGAAGAGCTTCGGGGCGTAGGCCGCACCGCCCCGGGGCGTGGCGCGCACCGCCTTCGACGCGCGGCGCGCGCCCGCTCCGGGACGTTGGTCACACCGGCGGCCCCGGGGTAAACCCGGCGGGCGGCGGAATGCCCGAATTAAGACGATCATAAGCGGAGTCTTCGCAGGTCACGGGGGGTCCGGCCGACAACGCCGGACCCCCCGAAAACGGGCCGAAGAGCCATGCGAAACTTTTCACATGTCTTGGACGCGCAGCCGCCGCACCCGCCTCACCGCCGCCCTCGGTGCGGCCACCGCCCTGGCCCTCGCCGGGTGTGGCAGCTCGGGCAGCGGGGGAGGCTCCGCGGGCTTCATCACCGGCAAGGGCGGCATCGCCACCGTTCCCGCCGGGCACCGGGTGGACGCCCCGGACATCAGCGGCACCGGGCTGGACGGCACCGGCACGCTCAAGCTCTCCGACTACCGCGGCAAGGTGGTCGTCCTCAACGTCTGGGGCTCCTGGTGCAGCCCCTGCCGGGCCGAGGCCAAGGGCCTGCAGGCCAGCGCCGAGAAGTACGCCGACCAGGTGCAGTTCCTCGGCATCAACACCCGGGACACCGACCCCGCCAACGCGGTCGCGTTCGAGAAGAACTTCGGGGTGACCTACCCGAGCATCTACGACCCGGACGGCACCCAGATCCTCAAGTTCCCCAAGGGCAGCCTCCCCCCGCAGTCCATCCCGACCACCATCGTGATCGACAAGGACGGCAAGCTGGCCGCCCGCGCCATGCGCGCGATGTCCACCGAGGACCTCGACAAGATGATCGAGCCGGTCCTCGCGGAGTCCAAGTGAGCGCCGTCCTGGTCGCTGCCGAGGTCGGTTACAACGAAACCGTGGGCAGCGGCGCGCTGATGCTCGCGCTGCCGATCGCGCTGGCCGCCGGGCTGGTCTCGTTCTTCTCGCCGTGCGTGCTGCCACTGGTGCCCGGCTACCTCAGCTACGTCACCGGCTTCTCCGCCGCCGACCTGTCGGAAGCCCGCGGCACCCGCCGCGGGCGGATGCTGGCCGGCTCGCTGCTGTTCGTGCTCGGCTTCGGCGCGGTGTTCGTCTCCGGCGGCGCGCTGTTCGGCTCGTTCGGGCACACCCTGCAGGAGCACCAGCGGATCATCTCGATCGTGATGGGCTGCGTCACGGTGCTGATGGGCCTGGCCTTCATGGGCCTGCTGCCCGGCTTCACCATGCGCGAGCTGCGGACGCACCGCCGCCCCGCGGTCGGTCTGGCCGGGGCCCCGCTGCTCGGCCTGGTGTTCGGGATCGGCTGGACGCCGTGCATGGGCCCGACCCTGGCGGCGATCAACACGCTGGCCGTCAACGAGGGCAGCGCCGGGCGTGGCGCGCTGCTGATGGCCGTCTACTGCCTCGGCCTCGGCGTACCGTTCGTGCTGGCCGCCCTGGCGTTCCGCAAGGCGCTGGGCGCCTTCGGCTGGGTGAAGCGGCACTACCAGTGGGTGATGCGGATCGGCGGCGGCATGCTCGTCGCGGTCGGCCTGGCCCTGGTGACCGGGGCGTGGGACGCGCTGGTCAACCAGCTCCAGTACCTCACCGAGAACTTTTCGATCGGAATCTGACCCGTGAGCGACACCAAGACCAGCCCCCAGCCGGCCGACGCCGCGGACAGCCCCGGATCGTCGGACGGCTCCGACCGTACGGACAACCCCTTCCTGGTGGACGCCGAGGCCGTCGAGCGGCTCAGCACCGCGCCCGTGGAGAGCGACGGCCCCGTCGGCATAGGCGTCATCGGCTGGGCGCGCTGGGTCTGGCGTCAGCTGACCTCGATGCGGGTCGCCCTGCTGCTGCTCTTCCTGCTGTCGCTGGCGGCCATCCCGGGCTCGCTGATCCCGCAGGACGGCCCCGACCAGATGAAGGTCGCGACCTGGAAGAGCGCCCACAAGGGCATCACCCCGCTCTTCGAGCGGCTCGAACTGTTCAACGTGTACAGCTCGTTCTGGTTCTCGGCGATCTACATCCTGCTGTTCATCTCGCTGGCCGGCTGCATCGTCCCGCGCACCTGGCAGTTCGTCGGCGTGCTGCGCGCGCAGCCCCCGGCGGCCCCGCGCAACCTGACCCGGATGCCGGTCTACGCGGCCTGGCACAGCGACGCCGACCCGGACGCGGTGCACGCCGCCGCCCACCGCCTGCTGAAGAAGCGCGGCTTCCGGGCCTCCGCCGACGGCGGCTCGATCGCGGCCGAGAAGGGCTACCTGCGCGAGGTCGGCAACCTGCTGTTCCACTTCTCGCTGTTCGCGCTGCTGATCGGCGTCGCCTGGGCCGGCCTGGCCTCCGGCACCGCCAGCAAGCTGGTGCTGGAGGGTCAGGGCTACTCCAACACCACCACCCAGATCGACGACTTCTACGGTTCGTACGGCTACACCGTCGACGACCTGGACGCCTTCGGCTTCAAGCTGGACGGCTTCACCGCCCGGTACCAGGAGAGCGGCCCGCAGGTCGGCACCGCCCGGCAGTTCACCGCGAACGTCCGCTACTGGGTCGGCGACGACGCGACCAAGCTGAAGAAGTCCACCATCGAGGTCAACCACCCGCTGGAGATCGGCGGGTCCAAGGTCTACCTGATCGGCCACGGCTACGCCCCGGTGGTGACGGTCAAGAACGCCAAGAACGAGATCGTCTACCGCGGTCCGACGCCGTTCCTGCCGCGCGACGCCAACATGACCTCGCCCGGCGTGATCAAGGTCAACGACTACGGCGCCGACGCCAACGGCAACAAGACCCAGCTGGCCTTCCAGGGCTTCTTCCTGCCGACCGCGCCGGAGAACTTCGAGAAGACCGGCCCGCGGTCGGTGTTCCCCGCCGCCGCGGACCCGATGCTGGTGCTCACCGCCTACGCCGGCGACCTGCGCACCGACAGCGGCCTGCCGCAGAACGTGTACCAGCTGGACGACAAGGCGATGACCCAGCTGAAGGTCGGCGACGACATCGCCCGCGCCCGCCTCAAGGTCGGCGAGGGCTGGCAGCTGCCCGACGGCTACGGGACCATCACGTTCGACGGCTACCAGCAGTGGGCCACGTTCACCGTCTCGCACCGGCCCGGCAACTCCATCGCGCTGGCCGGCGCGGTCGCCGCGATCCTCGGTCTGATCGGCTCGCTGTTCGTCCAGCGCCGCCGGATCTGGGTCCGGGCCACCACCGGCCCCGACGGCCGCACCCTGGTCGAGATGGCCGGCCTGGGCCGCAGCGAGTCCACCCGCACCGCCGAGGAGCTCGCCGAGCTCGCCGTCGAGCTGCAGGGCGACGCCCCCGCCACCGACGAGGAACCGGCGCCCGCCGATCCCACCGGCAACGACGCTGACGACGACGCACCGACTGCGGCCGACTCCCCGGCCGCAGCCGCCCCCACCGCCCCGGAAACCAAGGAGTAGACGGTGCTGCTCGCGCAGGTCAACCATGAGTTGGCCGACATCTCCAACAAGCTGGTCTATTCGGCGATGGCCGTCTACACCCTGGCCATGTTCGCTCAGATGTTCGAGTGGACCTTCGGCGCCAAGGGCGGCGTCGCCGTCCGCTCCCGGCAGCAGGCCACCCTCGCGGACGCGGTCAGCGACTCGGCCGACGCGGCCAAGGGCGTCCGCAAGGTCAGCGTCACGGTGGCCTCGCAGGGCGGCGGCACCACCACCCTGACCCGCACCGCGCTGGCCGACGCCGGCGCCACCACGGTGACCAGCGGCCGCGGCGACGAGGGCCCGGCCGACGGCCTCGGCCCGGCCGGCAGCAGCGAGAAGGCCGACATGGCCGGCCGGATCGCGGTCTCGATGACCGTGCTCGGCATGCTGCTGCACACCGGCGGCGTGATCACCCGCGGCCTGTCGGTGATGCGCTGGCCGTGGGGCAACATGTACGAGTTCTCCGTCGCGTTCGCGCTGATGATGGTCGGCTCGTACGTCGTGCTGCTGGCCACCAAGAAGAACGTGCGCTGGCTCGGCCTGCCCGTGGTGATCGCCGTCCTGCTGATCCTCGGCGTCGCCGTCAGCGTGCTGTACACGGAGTCCGAGCAGCTCGTCCCGGCGCTGCACTCCTACTGGCTGGGCATCCACGTCTCGACCGCGACGATCTGCGGCGGCGCGTTCTTCGCGGCGTTCGTCGCCACCGGCGCCTACCTGCTCAAGGACCGCTACGAGCACCGGCTCGCGGCCGGACTGACCGTCCGCGCGGCCAACCTGATGGACCGGCTGCCCGCCGCGAGCAGCCTGGACAAGCTGTCCTACCGGATCAACGCGCTGGTCTTCCCGCTGTGGACGTTCACCATCATCGCGGGCGCGATCTGGGCCGAGGCCGCCTGGGGCAAGTACTGGGAGTGGGACCCGAAGGAGACCTGGTCGTTCATCACCTGGGTCGCCTACGCCGCCTACCTGCACGCCCGGGCCACCGCCGGCTGGCGCGGACGCAAGGCCGCCTACCTGGCCCTGCTCGCCTTCGCCTGCTGGCTGTTCAACTTCTACGGCGTCAACATCTTCGTCACCGGCAAGCACTCGTACGCCGGCATCTGACGCCCCGCCCCACCCACACCTGATTCACCCCCGAGATCCACAAAGCCGCGAGGAGGGCCGCACCATGGAGTGCGACGAGGTCATCATGACCGTCCGAATCACCGCAGCGGAACGTGCGCTGCTGCGACGGCTCGCCCAGGGCCACCACAGCGACGTCTCGGAGGTCGTCGCCGACGGCCTGCTGGACGTCCTGCCCACGCTGCACTGCCCGGCGGACGCCCACCGGCTGCTCGCCGCGCTCGCCACCCCGGCGCCCTGCGCGCTCACGGTGTGGCTGCCCACCGAGCTCGCCGACCTGCTCACCATCGCCACCGCGCGGATCGCCCACTCCACCGGCGTCCGCCTCGGCTCGTCCTGCATCATGCTCGGGGCCGCGGTGCGGCTCTGGCTGGCCCAGGACCCGCAGCGGCTGGCGGCCAACCTCATCACCATGCACGCCGGCCGCCCTGCGGCGCTGGCCGCGGCGTAGCAGCAGCAAAAAAGACGCCGAGGGCTCCGGAGGCACTGCCTCCGGAGCCCTCGGCGTTCGCGCGAATCCTCAGGACCTGCCCGGCCGGACGGGCCGGACGGGCCTTATGCGGCCTGCTGCCAGCTGACCGGGGAGAAGTACGCCGGGCGGCGCTCCATCCGGGACCAGGTGGCGATCGGCTCGACGACCTGTCCGGCGGCGGCGACCGACGCGGCCTGCGCGGCGCGGGCGGCCAGCACCGCGGTCAGGGCGGCGAGCTCCTCGGCGGACAGCGAGCCCCGGACGATGCGGACGAGAGGTTCGTTCATGATTCCTGTTTCTCCCCCAGGCTGGCGGCTGAACGGTGGCGGCGGGCTCGACGCACCGGTTACATCGGCGGGTTGCCGTGCTTGCGGCTCGGCAGGTCGGCGTGCTTGGTGCGGAGCATGGCCAGCGAGGAGGCCAGCACGGCGCGGGTCTCGGCCGGGTCGATGACGTCGTCGACGAGGCCGCGCTCGGCCGCGTAGTACGGGTGCATCAGCTCGCTCTTGTACTCCTTGATCTTCTGCGCGCGCATCGCCTCGGGGTCGTCGGCCCCGTTGATGTCACGGCGGAAGATCACGTTGGCGGCGCCCTCGGCGCCCATCACGGCGATCTCGTTGGTCGGCCAGGCGAAGGACAGGTCCGCGCCGATCGAGCGGGAGTCCATCACGATGTACGCGCCGCCGTACGCCTTGCGCAGGATCAGCTGGATCCGCGGCACGGTGGCGTTGCAGTACGCGTACAGCAGCTTCGCGCCGTGCCGGATGATGCCGTCGTGCTCCTGGTCCACGCCCGGCAGGAAGCCCGGCACGTCCAGCATGGTCACCAGCGGGATGTTGAACGCGTCGCACATCTGCACGAAGCGCGCGGACTTCTCGGACGCGTTGATGTCCAGCACACCGGCCAGCGACTGCGGCTGGTTGGCGATGATGCCCACCACGTGGCCGTCCACCCGGGCCAGCGCGCAGATCACGTTGGTCGCCCAGCGCTCGTGGACCTCCAGGTACTCGCCGTGGTCGACGATCTCCTCGATCACCTTGCGCATGTCGTACGGGCGGTTGCCGTCCGCCGGGACGAGGTCCAGCAGCGACTCGTTGCGGCGGTCCACCGGGTCGTCACTGGCCACCGTGGGCGGCATCTCGCGGTTGTTCTGCGGCAGCAGCGACAGCAGGTAGCGGACTTCCTCGATGCAGGACTGCTCGTCGTCGTAGACGAAGTGCGAGACACCGGAGACCGACGAGTGGACGTCGGCGCCGCCGAGGCCGTTCTGGGTGATCTTCTCGCCGGTGACGGCCTGCACCACGTCCGGGCCGGTGATGAACATCTGCGAGGTCTCGCGGACCATGAACACGAAGTCCGTCAGCGCCGGCGAGTACGCCGCGCCGCCCGCACACGGGCCGAGCATCACCGAGATCTGCGGGATCACGCCCGAGGCCCGGGTGTTGCGCTGGAAGATGCCGCCGTAGCCGGCCAGCGCGGTGACGCCCTCCTGGATGCGGGCGCCCGCGCCGTCGTTCAGCGACACCAGCGGCGCGCCGGCCGCGATGGCCATGTCCATGATCTTGTGGATCTTCTGCGCGTGGGCCTCGCCCAGCGCGCCGCCGAAGATCCGGAAGTCGTGGGCGTAGGTGAAGACCGTCCGGCCGTGCACGGTGCCCCAGCCGACGACCACGCCGTCGGTGTGCGGCTTCTTCGCCTCCAGGCCGAAGCCCTGGGCGCGGTGCCGGCGCAGCGGCTCGACCTCGCGGAAGGAGCCCTCGTCCAGCAGCAGCTCGATCCGCTCACGGGCGGTCAGCTTGCCCTTGGCGTGCTGGGCCTCGGTGGCCTTCTCGCTCGGACCCCGGCGGACCTGCTCGCGCAGCTCGTGAAGTTCGGCGACCCGGCTACGGGCATCGGCCGGAGCCTCGCCGCCGACCGGCGCATCGTGCAGGACCGTCATCTCGAACCTCTCCAGGGTCACGTGAGCCAGCGAACACCTCTTCTGTTACGACAGTACGAGCCACTGTGCCCGCGTTTCGGCGTCGATTCCGTACAAGGTCGGAAGCCGATCGCTGTAGAGGGCGCACAGAAGGGGGCGCACAGGCCTACTGCCGGGTCACCCCCGACGGGTGCCCAGGGGCACCCCCGGCGGGATCGCCAGGACCAGTGAATTGGCAGGTCAGCGGCAAGATGGCGGGCATGCGGAGGCCGCCGGAACGCGGCCCTCCGGAAGGGGCGCGCGAAGGCCGGCGGCCGACCGGAACGGAACCGGGGAACGCTCGGGTCGTAGGGATCCGCCAAAAGACGGGATCAGCCCTTGGGAACGTCGTCCTCGGGGCGCTCGCCGCCCCGCCGCAGCTCCTCCTCGCGGCGGCGCAGGTCCGCCTCCCACTGCTTGAGCATGTCCTCGTGCTGCTGGTTGCCGCGCTTCAGCGAGGCCAGGAACTCCGGGTCGTCGTCCGGCGCGAGCGGCCGCGGCCGCTCGCGCTCCGGGAACCCGGCGGTCGGGCCGGACGGCCACGCCGCCCGCCGGCCGCGCGAACGGGCCCGGTCCTTTCCCGCCACCAGCCAGGCGATCGACCCGACCAGCGGGAACAGCAGCACGATGATCACCCACACCACCTTCGGCAGGTGGCGGATCTCGTCCTCCGGGGTGGTCAGGCAGTCGATGAACGCCCACACCCACAGGGCCAGCAGTGCCACCGTTGGGACGACTCGCAGAAGCACGCGCAGAACTCCGAACTATGTTCGAACAGGACCCTTGGCGGGCCCAGGTTAGCCCGTACCGGATACTGACAGGTATGGCATACGACGATCTCCGTTCCTTCCTCCGGGCCCTGGAACGCGACGGTGACCTGAAGCGGATCAAGGTGGAGGTCGACCCCCACTTGGAGGTCGGTGAGATCGTCGACCGGGTGCAGAAGGCCAAGGGCCCCGCGCTGCTCTTCGAGAACGTCAAGGGCTCGGCGATGCCGCTGGCCATGAACGTCTTCGGCAGCGAGCGCCGGCTCTCCAAGGCCCTCGGCCTGAAGTCCCCCGACGACATCGCCGAGAAGATCGGCGGCCTGCTCAAGCCCGAGCTGCCGCACGGCTTCACCGGCTTCCGCGAGGCCTTCGGCAAGCTCGCCACGATGGCGCACGTCCCGCCGAAGAACGTGAAGTCCGGCGACGCGCCCGTGCACGAGGTGGTGCTCACCGGCGAGGACGTCGACCTGGAGCAGCTGCCCGCCCTGTTCACCTGGCCGCTGGACGGCGGCTCCTTCTTCAACCTCGGCCTGACCCACACCAAGGACCCCGACTCGGGCATCCGCAACCTCGGCCTGTACCGGCTGCAGCGGCACGACAAGCGCACCATCGGCATGCACTGGCAGATCCACAAGGACAGCCGCAACCACGCCGCGGTCGCCGCCAAGCGCGGCGAGAAGCTCCCCGTCGCGATCGCCTTCGGCTGCCCGCCCGCCGTCACCTACGCCGCCACCGCCCCGCTGCCCGGCGACATCGACGAGTACCTGTTCGCCGGCTTCGTGGCCGGCGAGCGGGTCCGGATGGTCGACTGCAAGACCGTCCCGCTGCAGGTCCCGGCGGACGCCGAGGTCGTCCTCGAAGGCTGGCTGGAGCCCGGCGAGATGCTCCCCGAGGGCCCGTTCGGCGACCACACCGGCTTCTACACGCCGCAGGAGCCGTTCCCCGCGCTCACCATCGACTGCGTCACCATGCGCCGCCGCCCGATCCTGCAGTCCATCGTGGTCGGCCGCCCGCCCACCGAGGACGGGCCGCTCGGCAAGTTCACCGAGCGCTTCTTCCTGCCGCTGCTCAAGGTGATCATCCCGGACATCGTCGACTACGACCTGCCCGAGGCCGGCGGCTTCCACAACTGCGTGATCGTCTCGATCGACAAGAAGTACCCCAAGCACGCGCAGAAGGTCATGCACGCCATCTGGGGCGCCCACATGATGTCGCTGACCAAGCTGATCATCGTGGTGGACGCCGACTGCGACGTCCACGACTACCAGGAAGTCGCCTGGCGAGCCCTCGGCAACGTCGACTACAGCCGCGACCTGTCCGTCGTCGAAGGCCCCGTCGACCACCTCGACCACGCCTCCTACCAGCAGTTCTGGGGCGGCAAGGCCGGCATCGACGCCACCCGCAAGCTCCCCGAGGAGGGCTACACCCGCGACGGCGGCTGGCCCGAGATGGTCGCCTCCGACCCGGAGACCGCCGCCCGGGTCACCCGCCGCTGGAAGGAGTACGGGCTGTGACCGCCGCCACCGCTCTCGAAGCCCCGAGGAGCAGGACCCGGGCCTTCCTGCGCCTGGTGATGATCGAGCACTCGATCTTCGCCCTGCCGTTCGCCTACATCGCCGCCCTCACCGCGATGTTCCTCGCCGACAAGTCCGTGCACTGGGGCGAACTGCTGCTGGTCACCGTCTGCATGGTCGGCCTGCGCACCTTCGCGATGGCCGCGAACCGGATCATCGACCGCGAGATCGACGCCCGGAACCCGCGCACCGCGGGCCGCGAACTCGTCACCGGCGCGGTCTCGCTGCGCACCGCGTACATCGGCTCCGCCGTCGCCCTGGTGGTCTTCCTCGGCTCCGCCGCCCTGCTCAACACCCTCTGCCTGGTGCTGGCCCCGGTCGCGGTGATCCCGATGGTGGTCTACCCCTACGGCAAGCGCTTCACCGACTTCCCGCAGGCCATCCTCGGTCTCGCCCAGGCGATCGGCCCCGTCGGCGCCTGGCTGGCCGTCACCGGCACCTGGTCCTGGGACGCGGCCGTCCTCGGCCTCGCCGTCGGCATCTGGATCGGCGGCTTCGACCTCATCTACGCCTGCCAGGACGTCGCCGCCGACCGCGGCATGGGCGTCCGCTCCGTCCCCGCGAGGTTCGGCATCCCCGCCGCGATCAACGGCGCCCGCGTCTGCCACGCCCTCACCACCGCCCTCCTCGTCTGGTACGCCGTCCTCACCCACGCCGGCGCCTTCTTCTGGTGCGGCCTCGCCGTGGTCGCCGGCGCCTTCGTCTACGAGCACACCATCGTCAAGCCCCACGACCTCTCCCGCCTCAACCGGGCCTTCTTCTCCACCAACGGCTTCGTGGGCATCTCGCTGTTCGTGTTCGCGCTGATCGACCTGATCGCGCGAGGGCTTGTGGCGTAAGGGAGTACCACCGGGGGCGCGTGGGGGTACCTCCGCGCCCCCGGTGGCTTTCGTATCCCGCCCCCGCAAAATCGTTGGCCCGGTCCGAGGTCCCGTCCCTAGGCTGGCCGTATGCGCGTGCACTACCCCCGGACGCCGCACCTCCCGTGGTCGCCCGGTGCGACGGCGGACGACGTCCGCAGCGGTGATCTCTCCGGTCTCGCCCACCGCGAGGTGGTTCTCACCGAGAAGCTCGACGGCGAGAACACCACCCTCTACCCGGACGGCCTGCACGCGCGTTCCCTCGACTCCGCGCACCACCCCTCCCGGACGTGGGTGAAGGCGCTCCAGAGCCGTCTCGGCCCGCGGATTCCCCAGGGCTGGCGGATCTGCGGCGAGAACCTGTTCGCCCGCCATTCGCTCCCATACGGCGAGCTCGACAGCTGGTTCTACGGCTTCTCGGTGTGGACCGCCGACGACCACTGCCTCGACTGGGACGCCACCGTCCGTTTCCTGCGCCGTCTCGGTGTCCCGACGCCCCGCGTGCTGTGGCGGGGCCGGTACGACGAGCGCGCGATCCGGGCGTTGAAGCTCGACCTGGACCGTCAGGAGGGCTACGTCGTCCGTACGGTCGAGGGCTTCCCGAGGGCGGAGTTCGGCAGCCGGGTGGCCAAGTGGGTCCGCCCGCAGCACGTCCGGACCAGCACCCACTGGATGCACGCGGCCGTGGTCGAGAACGGTCTCGGCCCGAACGCCCCGCTCTGGCACGTTCGTTCGGGCGGCACGCCGGATCGCGCCGCGCTCGCGGAGGCCCTGCGCCTGCCCGAACTCCCGCCGCTGGACGAGATGTCCGCCCGCCTGGACGAACTCGGCCGCACCGGCGACGCCCGGCTGAACGGCATCCTCGCCGCCGCCCTGTCGACCGCCCGCCGCGAGGACGTGCTGCCGCGGCTCGCGCCGACGCTGGGCCTGCCGCAGGCCCGCCGGGTGGCCGACCTGGTCGGGCTGCACCCGCAGCTCGGCCGGCCGTACCCGGACGAGGACCGTCGTGCGGGACTGGTCCGGCTGACGGCGGCCGCCGATCTGGGGGTGCTGCACGCCGTTGCCGCGACCGCCGCGGGGACGGCGGAGGAGCGTGAGCAGGTCGCCTGGTCGGCGCTGCACGCGGAGGACGCGGGGCTGCTGGGGCCCGATCCGCTGGCGGGCCTGCGGGCCGGGTTGAGCGAGGCACTGGAGGGTTTCGGTCCGGACGTCCGGGACAGGTGCTGGGCGCAGGCCCGGGAGGCGTTCGCGGCGGGCCGGATCGCCACCGCGGAGGAAGCCGTCGCGGCGACCTGGGCGTGGCGGGACGGCCGGTTCCCGCAGCTGGTGCACCTGTGCGGCCCGGCGGGCAGCGGCAAGTCGACGTTCGCGGCGACCCTGCGCGGTACCCGGATCGCGCTGGACGACCTGCGGACGGCCCGCGGCTCGCGCAGCGACCAGCGCGACAACGGCGAGGTGCTGCGCGAGGGTCTGACCGCGCTGGAGGCGGCCCTCGGCGAGGGCCGCGCCGCGGTGTGGGACGCCACCTCGCTGAACCGCCATCAGCGTTCCCACGTGCAGGCGATCGCCCGGCGTCGGGACGCGCTGCTGACCCAGGTGGTGCTGGTGGTCGACGAGGCCGAACTGGCCCGCCGCAACGCGGTCCGGGCGCACCCCGTCCCGGCCGAGGTGCTGACGGCGCAGCTGCACCGCTGGAGCCCGCCGTACCCGGGGCAGGCGCACCGCACCTGGTACGTGGGCGCGGGCGGCGCGGTGGAGGACACGGCGGGCGCCCTGGACGGCGAGGAGGACTGACATGCGTCCCATCGAGCAGATCTGCCAACGCATCCGCTGGGACGACCGGTTCGACCCGGCCCGGTTCACGCTGGGCGTCCGGCAGCGCGACGACCGCACCAAGCTGGTCCCGCTGGAGACGTTCACCGCCGCCGGGGACGTGCCCTGGCACCGGGTGCGGCACGTCGAGGCCGACGGCCGGGTGGTGTGGGACCGCGACTCCGGCGTCGACCTGCTCGACACCACCACCGTGGGGCGGCGCACCGCCCCGCGCGTGCTGCCCGCGCCGTTCTTCACCCCGAGCACCCCGCACGCCTGGCGCCTGGAGCGCGGCTGGCGGCCCGCGGAGGGCCGACCCGGCGTTCCCGTCGGGCAGCTGCGGGTGGTCACCTGGAACACCCTGTGGGACCGCTACGACCCGGAGCTGATCCACACCGCCCGCCGCCGTCCGCTGCTGCTCGCCGAGCTGGAAGCCGCCGACGCCGACCTGATCGCCCTGCAGGAGGTCGAACCGGCGCTGGTGAAGCTCCTGCTGGCGCAGGAGTGGGTCCGGCGCGGCTACACCCTGGGCGCGGACCCGTTCGGCCGGGAGATCGACGACCACGGGCTGCTGCTGCTCAGCCGACTGCCCGTGCTGGAGGCCGGCCGGCACGCCCTCGGCCCGCACAAGGCCGTCACCGCGATCACCGTGCCCACCGGGGACGGGCCGCTCACCGTCGCCGCCGTCCACCTCAGCAGCGACCACTCGCCCGACGGCGCCGTCCGTCGGAGCGCCGAACTCGCGCTGCTCGCCGAGGGGTTCGCCGCCGTCGAGGGCGACCTGCTGGTGCTCGGCGACTTCAACGACAGCAGCTCGACGCCCGCCGCCGCCCTCGACCTGAACGACACCTGGACCGAGGTGCACGGCCCCGGGGACGGCAGCCCCACCTTCGACCCGGTCGCCAACCCGCTCGCCGCCGTCTCCTCCCTCACCGGCCGGGCCGGTCGCCTCGACCGCGTCCTGCTCCGTCCCGGCCGGGCCCGCGCCGAAGCCGCCCGCCTGCTCGGCCGACTCCCCGACCGGGAGGGCCTGTTCGCCTCCGACCACTACGGGCTCGCGGTCGACCTGGACTTCACCCCCGCTCCCGCCGAGGGCCGGCTCGACGCCCCGCCCACCGCCCGCACGGCCGTCGCCTGGCTGCCGCCCGAGCAGCTGCGGCCCCCGATCCAGCGCCTGCGCGCGGAGCACGACCCGCAGCTCGACCGCTGGCCGCCGCACGTCAACCTGCTGTACGGCTTCGTCGCCGAGCACGAGTGGGACGCCGCGCTGCCGCTGCTGGCCGAGGCCGCCGCCGAAGTCCCGCCGTTCACGGCCACGTTGGCGGGCGTGCGGACGTTCGCCCGGCGCACCGGCCACACCCTCTGGCTCGACCCGGCCGCCGACGGCCCCGCCCCGTGGGCCGCCCTGCGGCACGCCCTGGAGCGCCGCTTCCCGCAGTGCCGCGCCCACGCCGACGGGTACCACCCGCACCTGACGCTCGGCCGGTCCGACGATCCCCGCCGGGCCGTCGCCGACTGCACCGCCGCGCTCGGCCCGATGACCGCCCCCGTCGGCGAACTGGTCGTGCTGTCCCGGCGCGGCGACGGCCCGATGCTCCCGCGCGCCACCGTCGCCCTCGGCGCCGGCGAACTCCGGTCCGTTCCCGAGCCGTTGACCGCCGCCCCGGTCGAACCGACTGTATCCATCGGGGAGTTGACGGAACGGATCGCGGCCGTGCTGCCCGGCGAGGTCCACCCGGTGGGCTCCCGCCGGCTCGGCTGCGCACTGCCCGGCGCCGACCTGGACCTGGTCGCCGTGCTGCCCGGCGCCGTCGAACCCGACCTGCTGGCCGCCGAGTTGGCCGCCGCACTGCCGGACGCCCGGAACGTCCGCGAGGTGCGCGGCGCCCGGGTGCCGGGGCTCCGGCTGGACGTCGACGGGCTGGCCGTCGACGTGGTGCTGGCCCCGGCCGACGGGCCCGCCGAGGACTTCGCGGTCGCGTACAGCGCCGTCACCGACGCCGAGGCGGTGCTCGCCGCCGTCGGCGACCGCCACCGGGCGTTCGCCGCGCTGGCCCGCCGGGTCAAGGCCTGGACCCGGGCGCGCGGCCTGGACGGCGCGCCGTTCGGCCAACTCCCGTCCCTGGCCTGGACGGTGCTCGCCGCAAGGACCGTCCGGGAGACCGCCTCGGACGACCCGGCCGAACTGTTCCGCCGCTTCACCGGGACCTGGGCCGCCTGGGACTGGCGGCAACCCGTCACCCTGCTCGGCGGGCCGGCCGCCCCGCACCCCGACCCGGTGACGGTGCTGACCCCGACCGCCCCGGTCCGCAGCTGCACTGCCCAGGTCGGCGCCGGCGCCCGCGACCTGCTCGCCGAGGAGCTCTACCGCGCCTGGGAGCTCGGCCCCGACCACCCCGAGCTGCTCGCCCCGCCCCCGCTGCACCGCCGCCACGCCGCCTGGCTGGTGCTGACCGCCGACCCCGAACGGCTCGGACCGGTCAAGGGCCGCCTGCGCGCCCTGCTCACCGCCCTCGAACCCGCCCCCGGCGTGCACGCCTGGCCGCACCTGCTGCCGGGCCACCGCCTCGCCGTCGGCCTGGGCCCGCAGCCGCCCGACCGCGAGACCCTCGACCGGATCACCGCCGCCTGGCTGCCCGGCCTGCCGGGCGTCACCGCCACCCGCCTGCCGGTCGGCGAACTCGACCCGGCCGGGTGATCCCGCGGCCCGCCGCCGGGCACCCGGATGCGCCATGCTGGAACGAGGGACTCGACCAGATGCGGACGGGGAACACGATGATCGGCACACTGCAGTGCGTAGTGCTGGACTGCCACTACCCGGCGGGCCTGGCCCACTTCTACGCCGCCCTGCTCGGCGGCGAGGTCGACCGGCCCGACCCGCGCTGGTCGCTGGACGAGGAGTGGTCCACCGTCCACCTGCCCGGCGGCCAGGTGCTCGGCTTCCAGCGTGTCGAGGACTACCGCCCGCCGATCTGGCCCGACCCGGCGCACCCGCAGCAGCTCCACCTGGACATCGAGGTCGAGGACATCTCCGCCGTCGAGCAGCGGGTG
This sequence comes from Kitasatospora sp. CB02891, assembly GCF_002803145.1. Taxonomy (NCBI): domain Bacteria; kingdom Bacillati; phylum Actinomycetota; class Actinomycetes; order Kitasatosporales; family Streptomycetaceae; genus Kitasatospora; species Kitasatospora sp. CB02891. Next base: position 67,248 of record NZ_NNBO01000007.1, read on the forward strand.
GTCGAACTCGGCGCCGAGGTCAAGGACCGCGAGGCCGGCTGGACGGTGTTCGTCGACCCGGCCGGGCACCCGTTCTGCCTGATCCCGCGCCGCGCCGCCTGACGCTCAGGCCAGCGTCAGCACGTCCCCGACCCGCAGCCGGCCGGGCCGGGAGACGGACGCCAGCGCACCGAGCTCGCAGTCCCGCTCGTGCGCGACGGTCTTCAGGATCTCCGGCGCGTGCGGCAGCCCGGGCTGCGCCGCCCCGACCATCACGCACCGCACGCTGGCCCGGACGAACGCCAGCCGCACCCCGCCCTTCACCCGGCCCTCCCGGCCGTACCAGGCGTCCTCGGTGAACGGGGGAGTCCCGGGCGGGGTCCGCAGCAGCACGTTCGGTCGGAACCGGCGCTCGTCCACCACCGCGGACGGCACCGCCGCGGCGACCCAGTCCAGCGTGGCGGTGGTCAGCACGCTCACCGGCAGCTCGTCGAAGTGCGACACCGCGTCCTCGCGGGCCAGCCCGACGTCCTCCTGCTCCAGGTACGCGCGCAGGAAGGCGTCCGGGTCCGGCACCGGCATCCCCAGCGGGTCGAACAGCTCCGGGCCGTCGATCCTGCTGCCGAGCCGGGAGCTGAGCCGCAGCAGGCCGTCCATCCGCCGGAACCGGCGGGTGTTCTTCCCCGACCCGAACCTCCCGGCGCCGTCACGCACCGCGTACAGCCGGTCGCCGACCAGGCCGCGGTCGTCCACCTCGACGGAGTCGAGCAACTCGCCGCCCGTGGACTTCACGGGGTAGCGCCACAAGCGCTCGACCACACCGACGATCTGAGGCATGGCGGGAGCCTATCGGGGCCTCGCGCTGATGGTCTAGACCAAGTCGCGGGCGGGGGCGGCCCGTTGGCCGCCCGTCAGCCGATTCGCGCCACCGCCCGCACCGGCGCCCCGTCCGCCGCCGTCAACCGCAGCGGGAACAGCGACACCTCCACCGGCACCCCGGCCGCCTGCGCCTCCAGCAGCGGCGACAGATCCGTCAGGTTCTCCGCGATCACCCCACCGCCCTCCGGCCCCAGCAGCACCCGGTGCGCCGCCAGCGTCGGGAGCTCCGGCGCCGGATCGTGCTCGTCCGCCAACTCCGCCAACAGGCTGGCCACTTCGGGATCGGACGGCCCCGGGTCGGGCGTCGGATCCACCGACAGCGCATCCACCCCGACGGTGCGCACGCCCGCCGCGACGATGGCTGCCGCGGCCTCCTCCGACAGGTACGGATGCGCGAAGTACCGGTCCGTCCCCCAGTACCTGGGCCACCCCGTCGCCAGCAGCAGCACCGTCCCCGGCCCCGACACCGCGAGCGCCTCCGCCAGATGCCCCGCCGTCACCTCCCCGCGCGCCGGCAGCCCCCGCAGGTCCACCACCACCGCGGGCCCGGTGAACAACTCCAACGGCAGCCCGTCCAACGTCGGCCACCGCACGTCCAGGTGGTACGGCGCGTCCACATGCGTCCCCGTCTGCGACCCCAGATGCACCGCCAGCACATTCACCCCCTCCACCTCGGCCGTCAACGCCGCCCGCAACTCCACCCCGGGATCCCCGGGATACACCGGCATCCCGGACACCACCGGATGCGTCAGATCCACCAACTCCACTGCCATGCAGACCATTCTGGTCTTGAGCGGCGGGCGGGTGCGAAGACACGGGCGCGGGGAACTGCGCGAAGGGGAGCGCAACACGTCCGCGAGATCGCGACGCAGGGCGACGACCTGCACGTGATCGCGACCTCACGGACGTGGTCCGCGCCTGTCGCGCAGCCCGGTGGTCCGTCCCGGCGACAATGTCCCCATGAGCAGCAACCCCCGTCGCCCCTGGGTCGTCGGCGTCTCCGGCGCCAGCGGCACCCCCTACGCCGCGTCCGTGATCCGCGCGCTGCTGGACGCCGACGAGTCCGTCGACCTGGTGGTGAGTCGGGCCGCCCGGCTGACCATCCTGGACGAGACCGGCATCTCGTTCCGGGACGCGCACTGGAAGGCCGATCTCGCGCAGTGGCTGGGCCGGGAGGAGAAGGAGCTGGACGACGTCCGGTACTGGCCCGCAGGGGATTTCGCGGCGGGCCCGTCCTCCGGCTCGTACCCGGCGAAGGGGATGCTGGTCGTCCCGGCCACCACCGGCGCCGCGGCCGGCATCGCGCTGGGGCTGTCCAAGGACCTGCTCCAGCGCACCGCCTCGGTGACGCTCAAGGAGCGCCGCCCGCTGGTGCTGTGCCTGCGCGAGACGCCGCTCACCGGCGTCACCCTGCAGCACCTGGTGGCCCTGGACGCGCAGGGTGCGGTGGTGCTGCCGGCCTCGCCGGGGTTCTACGCGGGGGGCTCGACGGCCCAGGAGCTGGTGGATTTCGTGGCGGGCCGGGTGCTGGACGCGGTGGGGGTGTCGCACCGGTTGTACCGGCGCTGGTCGGGCAGCCTCGGCGAGGCGGGGAGCACTCCCGGAAGCACCCCGGAAACCCGGTCGCGCCGGGGCGAGTGAGCGGCCTCGCCAGGGGAGAGTATGTTCTCTGGGATACCCCGGTCGATCGGCGCTCGGCGCCTTGGATTCCAGAAAATGATCTTGATTCTGGAAAGGTTCGGAAGGACGCGGCAGGCAATGGACTCTGTGGACAGGCAGCTCATCCAGGCACTTCGTGAGAACGGCCGTGCCTCGTATGCCGAGCTGGGCCGTCTGGTGGGCCTCTCCGGGCCGAGCGTCACGGACCGGATCAACCGTCTTGAGCAGGCGGGCGTGATCACCGGGTACCGGGCGACGGTCAACCCGGCCACCCTGGGCTACGGGGTGACGGCGCTGATCGGTCTCCAGTTGACCGACGCCGCCGACCACGACGACGTCTCGCACCGGCTGAAGGACCTCCCGGAGGTGGAGGACTGCTGGTTCATCGCGGGCGACGACTCGTACATGCTGAAGGTCCGGGTGCCGGACGTGGAGGGCCTGGAGTCGGTGGTCAAGCGGCTGTCCGGCACCAAGGGCGTGGCGCGCACCCGGACCACGGTGGTGCTCTCCACCAAGTGGGAGAACCGGGTCAGCGAATTGCCGCTGCACCTCGCCGAGTAGCGCACTAGGGTCGTCGTCCCACGAACCGTCAACTGCTGAGGATGGCCCCGGATGTCCCTGGTCGACCTGGAAGACCTGCGCGCCGCTCAACGTCGGATCGCCGGCACGGCGGTCCGCACCCCGCTGCTGCCCTGCCCGTGGGCGGAGCAGCCGGACGGGCGCCGGCTGTGGCTGAAGCCGGAGAGCCTCCAGCCGACCGGGGCGTTCAAGGTCCGCGGCGCGTTCAACCGGCTGGCGGCGCTCAGCGCGGAGGAGCGCTCCCGGGGCGTGGTGGCGCAGTCCAGCGGCAACCACGCCCAGGCGGTGGCGTACGCGGCGCAGCGGCTCGGCATCAAGGCGGTCATCGTGATGCCGGACACCTCGCCCGCGGTGAAGATCGAGAACACCCGTTCGTTCGGCGCCGAGGTGCTGGTCGTCCCGGCCGAGCAGCGCGACACGCTCCCGCCGGAGCTGGTCGCCGCGCACGGCTACGTGTGGGTGCCGCCGTACGACGACCCGTACATCGTGGCGGGCCAGGGCACGGTCGGCCTGGAGATCGCCGAGGACGCCCCGGACGACCTGGACACCGTGCTGGTGCCGGTCTCCGGCGGCGGCCTGATCTCCGGCACGGCCGCGGCGCTGAAGCTGACCTGCCCGGGCGTGCGGGTGATAGGCGTGGAGCCGGAGCTCGCGGCGGACGCGCAGGAGAGCCTGCGCAAGGGCGTCCGCACCGCCTGGCCGATGGCCGACACCTACCGCACCGTCGCGGACGGCCTGCGCACCCCGGTGGTGGGCGTCCTCCCGTTCGAACACCTCACCGCGTACGTGGACGACATCGTCACCGTCTCCGAGCAGGAGATCAGGGACACCGTCGCCCTGCTGGCCCGCCGCGGCCGGCTGGTCGCCGAGCCGTCCGGCGCGGTCGCCCCGGCCGCGTACTTCCACCGCGCCGAGGAGCTCGGCGGCCGCGTCTTCGCGGCCGTGGTCAGCGGCGGGAACCTGGACCCCGCCCTGCTGGCCGAACTGCTGGCGGCCTAGGCGTAGTCTCGACTGGCAACGAATCGAAGGACCGAGGAGGCGGAGCGCCGCATGGACGCAGGGCTCAAGCGCGAGCTGGAGGCGAAGGTCTACGCCGGTGAGCGGCTGACCCGCGAGGACGGGATCGCGCTCTACGAGAGCGACGACCTGGCCTGGCTGGGCGGCCTGGCCCACCACGTGCGGACGCAGAAGAACGGCGACGTCGTCCACTTCAACGTCAACCGCCACCTCAACATGACCAACGTGTGCAGCGCCTCCTGCGCGTACTGCTCGTTCCAGCGCAAGCCGGGCGAGAAGGACGCGTACACGATGCGCATCGAGGAGGCCGTCCGGCTCGCCAAGGCGATGGAGTCGGAGTCCCTCACCGAGCTGCACATCGTCAACGGCCTGCACCCGACCCTGCCGTGGCGCTACTACCCGCGCTCCCTCAAGGAGCTGAAGGCCGCGCTGCCGAACGTCTCGCTGAAGGCGTTCACCGCGACCGAGATCCACTGGTTCGAGCGGATCAGCGGCCTGACGGCGAGCGAGATCCTGGACGAGCTGATCGAGGCCGGCCTGGAGTCGCTGACCGGCGGCGGCGCGGAGATCTTCGACTGGGAGGTCCGCCAGCACATCGTCGACCACGACACCCACTGGGAGGACTGGTCGCGGATCCACCGCCTGGCGCACGAGAAGGGCCTCAAGACCCCGGCCACCATGCTGTACGGCCACATCGAGGAGCCCCGCCACCGGGTCGACCACGTGCTGCGGCTGCGTGAGCTGCAGGACGAGACCGGCGGTTTCCAGGTCTTCATCCCGCTGCGCTACCAGCACGACTTCCACGACTCGAAGGACGGCAAGGTCCGCAACCGCCTGATGGACCGCACCGAGATGGCCACCGGCGCCGAGGCGCTGAAGACCTTCGCGGTGTCCCGTCTGCTGTTCGACAACGTCCCGCACGTCAAGGTGTTCTGGGTGATGCACGGCGTCACCACCGCGCAGCTGGCGCTCAGCCACGGCGCGGACGACATGGACGGCTCGGTGGTCGAGTACAAGATCACCCACGACGCGGACAACTTCGGCACCCCGAACAAGCTGGGCCGCGACGACCTGCTCGGCCTGATCCGGGACGCCGGCTTCCGCCCGGTCGAGCGCAACACCCGCTACGAGATCATCCGGGAGTACGACGGCCCGGACCTGCAGCGCCGGGAGACCCCGCAGGCCATGCGCCTCTGACTCCCGCCCGCACGTACGACTGCGCCCGGCGGCCGGTTTCCGGCCACCGGGCGCAGTCGTTCCGCAAGGGGCGCGCGGGACGGTTCTGCACTACCCGGTATGCCCCTCACCACCGGGAATGCGTTTCCACGCGCGTATGCTCACAGGCTCATCACACAGCCCGGGTTCCACCGCCTCCCCCGGGTCTGGGAGGATCGACGACATGTCCGGTTCCCATCGCGCCGCCTCGCACCGCCGCTCGGCCCCCGCGCCGGCCTCCCGGAGCGAGGCCGAGCAGACCCAGGGCCGAGCCGCGAGCCGCCGCCGCAAGCCGAAGCCGCGCCGGGCCGCCAAGCTCACCGTCGGCACCGCGACCCTGCTGGCCCTGACGGCCGGCTGGTTCACCGTCGGCCCCGGCCGGGACTTCCAGGGCGAGACCGCCAGCGCCGCCCCGGACCGCGAGCCCGAGGTCGCCCCGATGAAGGCCGCCGACGCCCACACCGGGGCCCCGGCCGCCGACCGCTCCACCCGCGACAGGATCACGGCCATCCCGGGGCTGGGCGCCTCCTGGACGGCCAAGATCCCCGCCGAGACCCGTCAGGTGCTGGTCGCCAGCGGCAAGGGCAAGGACTCCTCGGACAACACCGTCACGCTGTGGACCCGCGGCGACGACGGCGGCTGGCAGGCCGGCCAGAGCTGGCCCGCCCACAACGCCTACAAGGGCTGGACCGCCGACCACCGCTCCGGCGACCTGCGCAGCCCGATCGGCCTGTTCTCGCTCACCGACGCCGGCGGCCGCAAGGCCGACCCCGGCTCCAAGCTGCCGTACGACGAGAACGCCAAGTTCGTGATGGGCGGGCGCGGCTTCAACAACGAGCCGCTGGCCGGCTCCTTCGACTACGTGGTCGCGATCAACTACAACCGGGTGGTCGGCTCCTCCCCGCTCGACGGCCGCTTCCCGGACGGCGCGGCCAAGGGCGGCGGCATCTGGCTGCACCTCGACCACGGCGGCCCCACCCACGGCTGCATCTCGCTGACCGAGGACCACATGGTCGAGCTGATCAAGACCCTCGACCCGGCCATGCACCCGATGATCGCCATGGGCGACGCCGATTCCCTGGCGGCGTGACGGGTTCCGGTTGTGAGGCCCCTACAGCATCCGGCACCCGATCCTGTGCCAGGGCGTTACCGCCCGACTGGCCGGTAACCCGGTTGAGTGGCAGTATGACCGCCTCTCGTATCGTGGCGCTGGGCCACTACCAGCCGCCGAAGATCCTCACCAACGACGATCTCTCGGCGATGGTCGACACCGACGACCAGTGGATCCGGAGCCGGGTCGGCATCCGCACCCGGCACATCGCCGAGGACGAGACCCTGGTCGACCTCGCCGCCGGCGCCGCCCAGAAGGCCCTCGCCCGCGCGGGAGTGACCCCCGACCAGATCGACCTGATCGCCGTCGCCACCTGCACCGCCGTCGAACGCAGCCCCAACACCGCCGCCGCGGTCGCCGCCCGGCTCGGCGTCCCCACGCCCGCCGCCTACGACCTGAACACCGTCTGCTCGGGCTTCTCGTACGCGCTGGCCACCGCCGACCACGCGATCCGGGCCGGCGCCGCCACCCGCGCGCTGGTGATCGGCGCCGAGCGGATGTCCGACATCGTGGACTGGACCGACCGCACCACCTGCGTGATCTTCGCGGACGGCGCCGGCGCCGCCGTCCTGGAGGCCGTCCCCGACGACCGGGCCGGCATCGGCCCGGTGGTGTGGGGCTCCGAGCCGGAGAAGGGCGAGGCGGTGGTGATCAGCGGCTGGCAGCCGATCATCAGCCAGCAGGGCCAGACCGTCTTCCGCTGGGCCACCACCCAGGTCGCCCCGCTGGCCCGCAAGGCCTGCGAGAAGGCCGGCCTGGACCCGTCCGAGCTGCGCGGCTTCGTCGCCCACCAGGCCAACCTGCGGATCATCGACGCGATCGCCGGAAAGCTCGGCCTGGCCGAGGACGCGGTGGTCGCCCGCGACGTGGTCGACTCCGGCAACACCTCCGCCGCCTCCATCCCGCTGGCGCTGTCCAAGCTGGTCGAGCGCGGCGAGCTGCACAGCGGCGACCCGGTGCTGCTGTTCGGCTTCGGCGGCGGCCTGGCCTACGCGGGCCAGGTGGTGCGCTGCCCCTGACCCGGGAGCGGCCCACGACAGGACACGACACGGCGCAGGGGCGGCCGGGAGACCATCTCCCGACCGCCCCTGCGTTTCGTTGTATCGGTGCGGATGACGCCCCGCGGTACGTCGGCGAACCTCCCCCGAGGACACGGCCGCGTCCGACGCACCCCGTACAGGAACCGGGGCTCGGGCGTCAGAGGACTGGGCTGAGTGTTACTTCGGCGGCTTCTTTCCGGTGACTCCGAGGTACACCTGGAGCGCCAGGCTGGGCTTGAGGTCCTTGACCTTCACGCCCCACGAGGTGAACGCCTTCGAGTGCTCCGCGGACGCGGCCAGCAACGTCACCAGGGCGCCGGCGATCGCCGACCCGTCGACCGTCTTGTCGGTCTTGCCCTGGGTGTTGCGAACCGCCTCGGCGAGCGGAGCCGCCACCGAGTTGAGGACCTTCATGCGGATCTTGAAGAACCGCTTGTCCCCTTCCGCGGCACCGAGTGTGATCACTCGGAGAATGGCGTCATTCTTGCGCCAGAAGGCGAGGAATCCGTCCACCAGTTCTTCGGAAGTGGTGAAGCCGGTCTTTCCCGCCCAGGACTTTCCATCGACGAGCTCTTTGAGCCCGCCGCTGTCCTCGGCCATTTCCTCGGCGATCTCAAGGACTGCGCCCTCGACATCCGGGAAGTACTGGTAGAAGGTCGCGGGGGAGGTACCCGCCATACGGGCGACGTCGATGACCTTGACGTCCCGGTACGGCGACGTGCTGAGCATCTCGCGGAGGCAGTCGAGCAGCTTCTGCCGCGTCTCCTGTCCGCGCCGCCCGGCGACGCGACCGTCGACGGTGCGAACTTGTCCTGTCATGCCGTCAGCTTACCGTGGCACGATCTTGGCGCGATTCGGTAGTGCGACTATTAGTCCGCTCGTGGGGAGAATCAACGACTTTTCAGCGTGTGTTGTTGCCCCCCCGTGCACTGATGACCCCACAGCGTGACGACAAGTCAGCTCCGACGGGTTCGGCGACGGCCGCGACCCCCCGACACGCCCGGTGACCCGCCCGGCCGGGGCGGGTGACACGGGCGGGGGAGATTGGCTCCAGGACGGCGGGCATTGGAGAATCGGGGGCGCGCCACCGCCGGGGGGCGTTGGCGGAAGGGGAGGTGGCTGCGGAGTGGACCCGCTGACGGCGCACGATCCGAGACGGATCGGGCCCTTCGAGGTGCTGGCCCGGCTCGGCGCGGGCGGCATGGGCCTGGTGTACCTGGCCAGGTCGGCCTCGGGCCGCCGGGTGGCCATCAAGACCGTCCGCAGCGAGCTGGCCGAGGACAACCTGTTCCGGGTCCGTTTCGCCCGCGAGATCGCCGCCGCGAAGACGGTCGGCGGCTTCTACACCGCCGCCGTGGTGGACGCCGACGCCGATGCCGCGGTGCCCTGGCTGGCCACTGCCTACGTGCCCGCGCCCTCGCTGGAGGACCTGGTCACCGACTGCGGGCCGCTGCCCGCCGACGCGGTGCGCTGGCTGACCGCCGGCATCGCCGAGGCGCTGCAGTCCATCCACGCCGCCGGGCTGGTGCACCGCGACCTCAAGCCGTCCAACGTGCTGGTGGTCGAGGACGGCCCGCGGGTGATCGACTTCGGCATCGCCGCCGGCGTGTCGAGCACCCGGCTCACCATGACCAACGTCGCGGTCGGCACCCCGGCCTACATGTCGCCCGAGCAGGCCCGCGACAGCCGCAGCGTCACCGGCGCCAGCGACGTGTTCTCGCTCGGCTCGCTGGTGGTGTTCTGCGCCACCGGGCACCCGCCGTACCGGGGCACCAACCCGGTCGAGACGGTGTTCCAGCTGCTGCGCGACCAGCCGGACCTGTCCGGGCTGCCCGCCGAGCTGACCGACCTGGTGCGGGCCTGCATGCGGCCCGCGCCCGAGCACCGGCCGACGCCCGCCCAGATCCAGGCCGAGCTGGCCCCGCACCTGTTCTCCCGGGCCGACGCCTCCGGCGAGGCCGGGGACTGGCTGCCGCCCGCCGCGCTCGACCTGATCGAGGCCAAGCGCAGCAGCCGCCGTCCCGTCAGCCAGCAGCCGCAGGCCCAGCCGCCGGCGCCGGTGGTGCCGCCGCAGCCGTCCGCGCCGCCGATCTCGCGGGCCGCCCCGGTCGGGGCGCCGTCCGAGGCCGAGGTGGCCACCGAGCGGATGCGGCCGCACCAGCGGCCGGCGTCCGGCGGGGACGGGGCGATCCGGCTGGCCGGCGCGCACGTGCCGATAGGCCCCGGGCCCCGGGTGGAGCCGGTGGCGCCGTCCGCGGCCCCCGTCGGCACCGACTGGGTGCGCCGCACCTCCGCACCGGCCGCCCCCGCCGCCCCGCCGCAGCCGCCCGCCGCCCGCTGGCGGCCCTGGCGGTTCCGGATGTCCAACGACGTGTGGGGCACCCCCGTGGTCGCCGACGGCACGCTGTTCGTCTCCAGCTTCGAGGTGCACGCCCTCGACATCGGCTCCGGCGAGCGCCGCTGGAAGACCCGCGACGTCGCCTGGGCCCTGGCCGTGGACAGCGGCCGGGTGCACGCCGCCGACGGGCCGCACCTGTACACCGTGGACTCCGTCGACGGCACCGAGCGCTGGCGCACCTCGCTGGACGGCTGGGTGTACTCGCTGGACGCCGCCGACGGCGTGCTGTGCTGCGGCATCCGCGGCGGCGGGGTGCAGCTGCGCTCGGCCGCCAGCGGCGCCGAACTGTGGCGCGCCGACGACGCCCAGCAGGAGTACGAGAACCCGCAGTCCGGCCCGGCGCTGATCGCCGGCGCCGCCTACTACCAGGGCTCCGGCCGCCTGCACTGCGTGGACCCGCGCGGCGGGGGCGTCCGCTGGGCGCTCCCGGTCACCGGCAAGGTCCCGGCCCGGCCGGTGGAGCGCGGCGGCGTGCTGTACCTGACCTCCGGCCAGCGGGTGCACGCGCTGGACGCCGCGACCGGCGCCGAGCGCTGGCGGTTCGACGCGCCCGTGGTGCTGTTCACCCCGCCCGCCGTGGACGACCGCGCGGTGTACGTCGCCGACTACCTCGGCACCCTGTACGCGCTGGACGCCCTCACCGGACACGGCCTGTGGCGGGCCGCCACCACCTCCCGGCAGGGCGCCGAGCCCGCCGTGGTCGCCGACGGCACGGTGCTGCTGGGCTCCGGCGACACCCTGTTCGCCTTCGACAGCGCCACCGGCCGGGAGCGCTGGCGCTACGCCGCCCGCGCCGACCTGGTCGGCTCCCCGGCGGTCGCCGACGGCCTGGTCCACCTGGGCAGCCGCGACCACTCGCTGCACACCCTGGAACTCGCCACCGGCCGCCTGCGCTGGGAACTCGGCACCAAGGGCGAGCTGACCGGCTCCCCGGTCGCCGTCGACGGCCGGGTCTTCGTCGGCTCCAAGGACCGCTGCGTGTACGCGCTGGACTCGTTCTACGGGACGGCCGTCCCGCACTGACACCGGGTGGGCGGACTTCTTCGCCGGCGGGGGCGACCGCGGGTCGGGCTCCGGCGCACCCGCCGCCGAACGATGATCGAATTCGGTGATCGGCTTCGGCGATCGGCAGCGGGCGGGGGCTCGCGCGACGGCCCCGGACCGGGTGCGGTCCGGGGCCGTCGTGGTCGTCGGCTACGGGTGGCGGTGCTGCCAGCCGGCCCAGGCGGAGGCGACCATGTCGCGGACGTCGTGCCGGGCTGTCCAGCCGAGTTCGCGGTGGATCAGCTCGGCGGACGCCACCACCCGGGCCGGGTCGCCGGCGCGGCGGGCGGTCACCTCGGGGGCGGTGTCGAGGCCGGTGACCTCGGCGATCTCGGCGAGCATCTCGCGGACGGAGACGCCGTGGCCGGTGCCGATGTTGAGGGTCAGCCGGACCTGCTCGCCCGGTGCGCTCGCGCTCAGCCGGCGGACCGCGGCGACGTGCGCGGAGGCGATGTCCGAGACGTGGATGTAGTCGCGGATGCAGGTGCCGTCCGGGGTCGGGTAGTCCTCGCCGAAGATCAGCGGGGGCAGCCCGGCGGTGAGGCGCTGGAAGGCCAGCGGCACCAGGTTGGCCGCGCCCGGGTCGGACAGCTCGGGGGCGGCCGCGCCGGCCACGTTGAAGTAGCGCAGCGACACCGCGGACAGCCCGTACGCGTCGGCGCAGGCGTTCAGCAGCCACTCGCCGGCCAGTTTGGTCTCGCCGTACGGGTTCATCGGCGTGCACGGCGTGGCCTCGGTGACCAGGTCGACGTCCGGCATGCCGTAGACGGCGGCCGAGGAGGACAGCACCGCCCGGCGCACGCCCGCGTCGACCGCGGCGGCCAGTACGACCCGCAGGCCCTCGACGTTCTCGTGGTAGTAGCGCAGCGGCTGGGCGACCGACTCGCCGACCTGCTTGCGGGCGGCCAGGTGCAGCACGCCGGTGACGCCGTGCTCGGCGAGGACGCGGTCCAGCAGCTGGCGGTCCAGCGTGGAACCCGTCACCAGAGGGACGCCGGGAGGCAGGTGGGCGGCCGAGCCGGTGCTCAGGTCGTCCAGGACGACCACCGACTCGCCGGCCGCGGCCAGCTCCCGAACGACATGACCACCGATGTAGCCGGCCCCGCCCGTGATCAACCAGGTCATGCCCCGATCCTAGACGGCCGCCTTCCGGGTGGTGGCGGGTGTGTCTGGACAGGCATTCGGACAATTCGCTGAAATGCTGACAAAGTTCTGTCCCGCGACCGGAGGTGGCTGCCGTGCGCCCCAAGAAGGAACCGACCCGTCCGGTGCCGGCCGGCCCCCGGCCCACCGGGCCCAAGCTGTGGCTCGGTCCGGCGGCGGTGCTGGCCGCGGCCGCGCTGCTGGTCACGGGCTGCTCCAGTGCCGGAAAGGGGTCCGGCTCCAGCACGGCGGCCGGCGCGGCCACGACCGCGCCCGCCCCCTCCACCAGCGACCAGCTGGAGCAGAACTACCAGCAGGTGATCTCCCAGGTGCTGCCCTCGGTGGTGCAGATCACTGCGGGCGACAGCCTGGGCTCCGGGATCGTCTTCGACGACAAGGGCGACATCGTCACCAACGCGCACGTGGTCGGCACCGCGCAGACCTTCACCGTGACGCTGGCCAACAGCACCAAGCCGCTGGACGCCACCCTGGTGGGCAGCTACCCGCAGTCCGACCTCGCGGTGATCAAGCTGAGCAGCCCGCCCGGCGGCCTCAAGCCCGCCACCTTCGCGGACAGCTCCAAGGTCGCGATCGGCCAGATCACGCTGGCCATGGGCAGCCCGCTGGGCCTGTCCAGCAGCGTCACCGAGGGCATCGTGTCGGCGGTCGGACGGACCGTCAGCGAGCCGCAGACCTCCGGCTCGCCCGGCGCCACCATCGGCAACATGGTGCAGACCTCGGCCGCGATCAACCCGGGCAACAGCGGCGGCGCGCTGGTCAACCTCTCCAGCCAGGTGATCGGGATCAACACCCTGACCGCGGTGGACCCGGAGCTGGGCAACTCGGCCGCGCCCGGCATCGGCTTCGCCATCCCCGCCGTCACCGTGACCAGCATCGCCAACCAGCTGATCACCAGCGGCACGGTCACCAACTCCGGGCGGGCCGCACTCGGGGTGACCGTCCGCCCCTACTTCGACGCCAACTTCCAGCCCGCCGGGGCGGCGGTCGTCTCGGTGTCCTCCGGCGGACCGGCGGCCTCCGCCGGGCTGCAGGCGGGCGACGTGATCACCAAGATCAACGACACCGCGATCACCAGCCCCTCCGCGCTGACCACCGTGCTCGCCGGGTTCTCCCCGGGCGACAAGGTGACCGTCGGCTACCAGCGCGACGGCAAGAACCAGAGCGCGGACGTCACCCTGGGGACGCTGTAGCCCCGCCCGCTCGGGCCCGGAGTGCCGTACCGCGCAAGGGAGACGGCACCCCGGGTCCGTCCACGCCCGGGCCGGGCCGTCAGGCCCGGCCGACCCGGGTGCGCCAGGGGAGCTCGACGGCTATCGACGTCGGGCCGCCGGCCGGGCTGTCCACCACGAACACGCCGTCCACCGACTCGGCGCGCTCGGCCAGGCCGGCCAGGCCGCCGCCCGGGCGGACCTCGGCACCGCCGCGGCCGTCGTCCTGCACCGTCAGCATCAGCCGGTCGTCCTGCCGCCAGAGGTCCACCGAGGCGGAGCGGGCGCCGGAGTGCTTGGAAGCGTTGGTGAGCAGCTCGCTGACGGTGAAGTAGGCGATGCCCTCGACCGCCGAATCGGGACGCCCCTCGCCCAGCTCGACGTGCACCTTGACGCCGCCGGGCAGCGTGCAGCGGGCCGCGACCGAGGACAGCGCGGCATCGAGCCCGCGGTCGGTCAGCACCGCCGGGTGGATGCCCCGGGCGAGATCGCGCAGCTCCTGCAGGGCCAGCTTCACCTCGCCGTGCGCCGCGTCGACCATCTTCTGGGCGGCCACCGGATCCTCCGACAGCTTCTCCTTCGCCAGGCCCAGATCCATCGCCAGCGCCACCAGCCGGGCCTGCGCGCCGTCGTGCAGATCCCGCTCGATGCGGCGCAGATCGGCGGCCGCGTGGTCGACCACCGCACCGCGGTCGTCCTCCAGCTCACGGACCCGCTCGGCCAGCGCGCCCGGCGACAGCAGGCCCTCCACCAGCAGCCGGGAGACCCAGGCCAGCCCGCGCACCGCCCACGGCAGCACCGGCCAGCCGACGATCAGCAGCACCAGCGTCACCGTGAAACTGAGGATGCCCCAGGGCAGCATCAGCAGGCAGTACAGCGCGCTGCGCCAGCTCAGCCCGTCCGACAGCGACGCCACGACCCAGCCGGCCGGGCCCGGACGCGTCGCCACCAGCGGCTCCGGCTCGGCGACCCGGCTGCCCAGCGAGACCCGGGCCCGGGCCCGGCCCAGCCGGCCGAACAGCCGGCAGCACGTCAGCCCGAAGGCCAGCAGCGGCAGCCCGACGACCGTCACCGCCATGCCGAGCCCCGCCGACAGCAGCGTCACCATCACCGTGAAGGCGGCCAGCCCGATCGGGAAGTTCAGCAACTCGTGCTGGACCCGCTGCCACATCTCCGCCCCGTACAGCGACGGACGCTTCGCCTCGTCCTCCATGGTCGGCGCCCTCTCCTGATGCTCGCCGTTCTCTGACGATCACCAGCATCCCGGTTGCGGACCGGGCGCCGCCATGGTGCTGCACTCCGTCTTCGTCCGGGGGTTATCCCCACCCCTCGCGCTGAACCCCGGTCCCGGCGGGCCGGCAAGCGGAATTCCGGCGAGTGTCCACCGGACGTCTTGCAGACCGGGCAGATGGGGGAGTAGACGAGCGGTGCACATAGACTCCCGCGATAGCGATGGTTATGGACGGGCAAAGAAGAAGGGCGTAATCCATGGAGTGGCAGCCGCTCGCTGCCGACCCCGCCGCCGGCAGCGGCTACTTCGACGCCTACGCGGCGATCGGCCTGCTGGTGGTCATCGGCGTCCTCTTCGTCACGGTGGCGTTCACCGCCAACCGCCTGCTGCGGCCGGTGGTCGACACCCCGGAGAAACTGCTCGCCTACGAGTGCGGCGTCGATCCGGTCGGCGAGGGCTGGGCGCACACCCAGATCCGCTACTACGTCTACGCCTTCCTGTACGTGATCTTCGCGGTCGACGCGATCTACCTGTTCCCGTGGGCCACGGTGTTCGCCGCCGCCGGCTTCGGGGCGGCCACGCTGGTGGAGATGTTCGTCTTCATCGGCTTCCTCGCGGTCGGACTGCTCTACGCCTGGAAGAAGGGCGTTCTGGAATGGACGTGACGCACTCCCACGGGACGCCCGGTCAGGGCCCGGTCCCGCTCGGCATCCCCGACCCCGCCACCCCCGGCGCCGCCGTCGAGCAGCGCCGCCTCGGCCCGCTCGCCCGACTCGCCCCGGACCCGGTCAAGGTGGTGCTCAACTGGGGCCGCCGCTACAGCCTCTGGTGCTTCAACTTCGGACTCGCCTGCTGCGCGATCGAGTTCATCGCCGCGTCCATGGCCAAGCACGACTTCATCCGAATGGGTGTCATCCCGTTCGCGCCCGGCCCCCGACAGGCCGACCTGATGATCGTCTCGGGCACCGTCACCGACAAGATGGCCCCCGCCGTCAAGCGCCTGTACGAGCAGATGCCCGAACCGAAGTACGTCATCTCCTTCGGCGCCTGCGCCAACTCCGGCGGCCCCTACTGGGACTCCTACTCCGTCACCAAGGGCGTCGACCAGATCATCCCCGTCGACGTCTACGTGCCCGGCTGCCCGCCCCGGCCCGAGGCGCTGCTCCAGGGCATCCTCAAGCTCCAGGAGAAGATCGCCGCCGAGGACGTCCCGCAGCGCTACGCCGCACCCGCGGCCGCGCTGCGCCGCCCGCTGCAGGCCGCGCCCGCCCCGACCGAGGAGGGCGAGCGGTGACCGAGAACCCCGACGTTCCGACTGCTGCCGAGCGCACCGCCGCCGCGATCGGCCCGTGGGCCACCGCCGCCGAGGCCTATGAACTGCTCACCGTCACCGTCCCCGCCGAACACTGGATCGAGGCGCTCACCGCCGCCCGCGACGTCCTCGGCCTGGCGTTCCTGGACTGGCTGAGCGCCGTCGACGAACTCGCCGAAGGCTTCGCGGTCTGCGCGCACCTGGCCGCCGTCGGCGAGCCCGGCAGCGTCCGCCGACTGCTGCTGCGCACCCGCGTGCCGCGCGACAAGGCAGCACTGCCGACCGCCGTCGAGGTGTACGCCGGCGCCGCCTGGCACGAACGCGAGACCCGGGAGATGTTCGGCATCGAATTCCCCGGCCACCCCTACCCGGCCACCCTGCTGCTGCCGGACGGCTTCGAAGGCCACCCGCTGCGCAAGGACTTCGTCCTGGCCGCGAGGGTCGCCAAGGACTGGCCCGGCGCCAAGGAACCCGGCGAGTCCGACCACGGCGGCGGCCCCGCCCGACGCAAGATGCTCCCGCCCGGTGTCCCCGACCCGAACGAGTGGGGCCCCCTCAAGGGCACCCTCCCCCCGGTCGCCGAACGTCCCGCCCGCGCCGCGAGGGCCGGCGCGGGAGCCGGCGTCGACCGCCCCCGCCGCACCCGCACCGTCGGCGAGGGCTCCACCAGCCAGGCCACGACGCCCCCGGACGCGACTCCCGCCGCCGACGCACCGCCGGTACGCGCCGACCGCCCGCGCCGCAGCCGAAGCGTGGGCGAGGGCTCGGTCAGCCAGGCCGCCCCCGAAACCCCCCGCCGCACCACCCGCACCCAGTCCTCCGACGCCCCGTGGCACGCCCCCGTCCCGGCCCACGAGACGCCTGCCGGCGCGAAGCCCGAGACGGAGAAGCCCGAGACGGAGAAGCCTGCGGCTGCGGCGGCCGAGGCAGTGAAGCCCGAGGCAGTGAAGTCCGAGGCTGCGGAGCCTGGGGCCGCGAAGCCTGAGGCTGTGAAGCCTGAGGCCGCGGAGCCCGAGGCGGCGGAGGCGCTGCCCGTGCAGCCTGAGGCCGCGCGGGCCAAGTCCGCGCAGGCCGGGCCTGTGGCGGCGGAGTCCGTGCAGCCCGAGTCCGCGAAGCCTGGGGCCACGAAGCCAGAGCGTGCAGGGGCGAAGCCCGCGGAGCCCGAGTCTGCGCAGGCCGAGCCCACCGCGACCGAGGCCGTGAAGCCCGAGGCGGAGAAGCCTGCGGCCGAGTCCGCGAAGTCCGAGTCCGCGAAGTCCGAGGTCGTCGCGCAGGTTGAGCCTGCGGCAGTTGAGTCTGTGAAGCCTGACGCCGCGGAGCCTGAGGCGGCGGAGGCGCAGCCCGTGCAGCCTGAGGCCGTGCGGGCCGAGTCCGCGCAGGCCGGGGCCGTGGCGGCGGAGTCCGTGCAGGCCGGGGCCGTGGCGGCGGAGTCCGTGCAGCCCGAGTCCGCAGCGGCCGGGCCCGCGAAGCCTGGGGCCGCGAAGCCAGAGCGTGCAGGGGTGAAGCCCGCGGAGTCCGAGTCCGCGCAGGCCGAGCCTGCGGTGGCGGAGACGAAGTCCGGGGCTACGAAGCGCGAGCCTGCGGAAGCAATGCCCGCGCACACCGAGCCCGCGACGCCCGAAGCCGTGCAGGCCGCGCCTGCGGGGGCGGAGCCCGAGCCCGTGGGGCCTGGGACCGCACAAGCCGAGCTCGCAGAGCCTGCGCCTGCGAAGCCTGGGGCCGTGGAGCCCGGGCCTGCGAAATCTGACACCGTGCAGCCCGAGCCCGAGCCCGAGCCCGAGCCAGCGCAGGCCGAGTCCGCGAAGGCCGAGCCCGCGAAGGCCGGGCCTGCGAAATCTGACACTGCGCAGGCCGAGCCCGAGTCCGAGTCCGCGCAGCCGGAGTCCGAATCGTCCGAAGCCGATCAGCAGTCCTCGCAGCCCTCGCAGAACGGAGACAGCGCGTGAATCTTCTCGACACGCTGCTGCGCTGTGTCGGCACGCTGGTGGCGTTCCTGGTGTTGCCGTTGGTGGTCGGGCAGGCCGAGCACAAGGTGATGGCGCACATGCAGGGGCGGCTCGGGCCGATGTATGCGGGCGGGTTTCACGGGTGGGCGCAGTTGGTGGCCGACGGTGTGAAGTTCGTGCAGAAGGAGGACGTCGTTCCGGCGGGGGCGGACCGGCGGATCTTCCGGTTGGCTCCGGCGGTCGCATTGCTGCCGTACCTGTTGGTGCTGCTGGTGATTCCGATCGGGCCGAACGGGCTGGTCGGGCAGGCGGTGGACGCGGGCATCTTCTTCGTGCTGGCGGTCATGGGCATCGGCGTGCTGGGTTCGCTGATGGGCGGTTGGGCGTCGGCGAACAAGTTCTCGTTGCTGGGTGCGCTGCGGACGGCGGCGCAGCTGATGTCGTACGAGTTGCCGATGCTGCTCGCGGCGGCGTCGGTGGCGATGGCGGCGGGCACCGTCTCGTTGCCGGGGATCGTGGACGCCTTCCACTGGTGGTGGGTGCCGTGGCAGCTGATCGGCGCGTTCGTGTTCTTCACGGCGGGTCTGGCGGAGCTCCAGCGGCCGCCGTTCGACATGCCGGTGGCCGACTCGGAGATCATCTTCGGCGCGTACACCGAGTACACCGGTCTGCGGTTCGCGTTGTTCCTGCTGTCCGAGTACGCGGGCATCGTGGTGCTCTGCGGGCTGACCACGGTGCTGTTCCTGGGCGGTTGGCACGGCCCGTTCTCCGACGGTCTGGGCGTGGTGTGGACGTTGGCGAAGACGTTCGCGCTGGCGTTCGTGGTGCTCTGGCTGCGGGTGACGTACCCGCGGTTGCGCGAGGACCAGCTGATGCGTTTCGCGTGGACGGTGCTGATCCCGCTCGCCCTGGCCCAGCTCGCCCTCACCGGCGTCGTCAAGGTGGCGATCTCCTGATGAAGTTTCCCGGCTCCGGCCTGGCCAAGGGCCTGGCCGTCACCATGCGGACGATGACGCGGAAGACCGTCACCGCGCAGTATCCGGACGTGCAGCCCGAGCTGCCGCCGCGCTCGCGCGGCGTGATCGCGCTGCTGGAGGAGAACTGCACGGTCTGCATGCTGTGCGCCCGTGAGTGCCCGGACTGGTGCATCTACATCGACTCCCACAAGGAGACGCTGCCCGCCGCCGATCCGAACGCCCGGGCCCGTACCCGTAACGTGCTGGACCGTTTCGCCATCGATTTCTCGCTCTGCATGTACTGCGGGATCTGCATCGAGGTGTGCCCGTTCGACGCGCTGTTCTGGTCGCCGGAGTTCGAGTACGCGGAGACCGACATCCGCGAGCTCACCCACGAGCGCGACCGGTTGCGCGAGTGGATGTGGACCGTCCCGCCGCCGCCCGCGCACGACGTCGCGGCGGAGGAGCCCAAGGAGATCGCCATGGCCCGCAAGGCCGCCGACAAGCTGGCGGCCGCGGCCGCCGCTGCCGCCGCCGAGGAGGGGGAGCAGAGTTGAGCGCCCTGCTGGCCGCGGCGGGCTCGTTGGAGCCCGCCGCGCGCTCGTACCTCTCGCCGACCGGGCAGGAGATCGTCTTCCTGCTGGTCGGTGTGCTCGTGCTCGGTGCGGCCGTGGTCTCGGTGACCACCCGCCAGCTGGTGCACGCCGCACTGTGGCTGGTGGTGGCGCTCGGCGGTCTGGCGGTGGAGTTCCTGCTGCTGACGGCCGAGTTCGTGGCCTGGGTGCAGGTGCTGGTGTACCTGGGCTCGGTGGTCGTGCTGGTGCTGTTCGGCCTGATGCTGACCCGGGCCCCGATCGGCAGCTCCCCGGATGCGGACTCCGGCAACCGTCCGGCGGCGCTGGCCGTCGGCGTGGCCTCCGCCGCGACCCTGGTGACGCTGGTGGTGGACGCGTTCCGCTCGTCCTGGATCGACCTGTCCGGTCCGGTCGGCACCACCCGGCTCACCGGCGAGTTCCTGTTCTCGCACTGGGTGCTGCCG
Source organism: Kitasatospora sp. CB02891 (assembly GCF_002803145.1). Lineage (NCBI taxonomy): Bacteria > Bacillati > Actinomycetota > Actinomycetes > Kitasatosporales > Streptomycetaceae > Kitasatospora > Kitasatospora sp. CB02891. The sequence goes on from NZ_NNBO01000007.1 coordinate 87,025, forward strand.
TTCGAGGCGCTGTCGGTGCTGCTGCTGGCCGCCCTGGTCGGCGCGATCGTGCTGTCCCGCACCAAGGGCGACCGGACGAAGCCGAGGCCCGGGAACCTGCGCACCGCCCTGACGAAGACGAAGGAGCGCTGAGCGTGCACCTCGCCTATCCCGCGGTCCTCGCCGTGCTGCTGTTCAGCGTCGGCGTGTACGGCGTGCTCGCCCGGCGCAACGTCGTCCTGGTGCTGATGTCCGTCGAGCTGATGCTCAACGCCGTCAACCTCAACCTGGTCGCCTTCGACGTCTGGCTGCGCGACACCCTGCACGCCGGCCAGGCGCTCACCCTGTTCACCATCACCGTCGCCGCCGCCGAGATCGGTCTCGGCCTGGCCATCGTGCTGCTGGTGTACCGCACCCGCCGCACCGCCGCCGTCGACCTGGTCACCGCGCTCGGCGACCGGCACGAGGCGGACGCGGCCGAGGAGAAGGAGCAGGCCGCCGCATGAACCTCGCGCTGCCGATCCTCGTCCCCGTGCTGCCCGCGCTCGGCGCCGCCGCCGGCCTGGCCACCGGACGCCGCAACCCCTCGCTGGCCCGCCCGCTGGCGGTGCTGCCGGTCGCGGTGGCCGCCGTCCTCGCCCTGGTGACGGCCGTCCAGCTGGGCACCGGCGCCACCCTGGACGCCGGCACCCGGCTCGCCCCCACCGGCGGCCCGGAGATCTCGCTGGCCCTGCACCTGGACGGCTTCACCTCGGTGATCTCGGTGCTGGTCGGCCTGGTCGCCACCTGCGTGCAGATCTACTCCACCGCGTACCTGAAGGACGACCCGCGCTACCCGTCGTACGCGGCGCTGGTCTCGCTGTTCACCGCCGCGATGTTCCTGGTCGTCTACTCGGGCGACCTGATCGTGCTGCTGGTCGGCTGGGAGGTGATGGGCATCTGCTCGTACTTCCTGATCGGCCACCACTGGGAGACCGCCGACGCCCGGGCCGCCTCGCTGAAGGCCTTCCTGGTCACCAAGCTCGGCGACGTGCCGTTCCTGTTCGGCCTGTTCCTGCTCGGCGCGGACGCCGGGACCTTCCGGATCACCGACGTGCTGCACACCGCCGCCACCGGCGGGCTGCACCACCCCACGCTGATCGCCCTGCTGCTGCTCGCCGGCGTGGCCGGCAAGAGCGCCCAGTTCCCGCTGCACACCTGGCTGCCGGACGCGATGGCCGGCCCGACGCCGGTGTCCGCGCTGATCCACGCCGCCACCATGGTCGCGGCCGGCGTCTACCTGGTCGCCCGGCTGCTGCCGGTGTTCCTGCAGTCCTCCGCCGCGCTGGTGGTACTGGCCGTGATGGCCGCCGTCACCATGGTCGGCTCCGCGCTGTGCGCGCTCGCCCAGGACGACCTGAAGCGCGTCCTCGCCTATTCGACGGTCGGCCAGCTCGGTTACATGACCGGCGCGCTGGCGTCCGGCGACCGGCAGGCCGCGGTGTTCCACCTGGTCTCGCACGGCGTGTTCAAGGCGCTGCTGTTCCTGGGCGCCGGCGTGGTCATCCACGCCGCGCACACCAACTCGCTCAGCGCGATGGCCCGGATGGACGGCCTGCGCCACCGCATCCCCGACGCGATGTGGACGATGGGCATCGGCCTGGCCGCGCTGGTCGGCCTGCCGCCGCTGGCCGGCTTCTTCTCCAAGGAGTCGGTGCTCACCGCCGCCGAGCACGCCGCCCGGGGCGAGGCCCTCACCGGCAGCCTCGGCCCGGCCTCCGCCGTGCCGACCGCCGTCGGCTGGACGGTGCTGGTGGCCGGCCTGCTGACGGCGCTGCTCACCGCCGCCTACGCCGCCCGGCTGTGGCTGGCGGTCTTCCACGGCCGCTCGACGGACGGCGCCGACCTCTCCCCGCAGCCCGGCGCCCCGTACTCGCCGGAGCCCGACGAGGCCGACCCGGCCCACGTCGAGCCCGCCGCGATGCGCTGGCCGCTGTGGGTGCTGGCGGTCCCCGCGATGGGCTTCGGCGTGGCCGCGCTGCGCACCGACTGGCTGCCCGCGCTGCTCGACGGCGAGTCGCTGCGCCCGTCCACCGCCACCTGGGTGCTCGGCACCGGCATCGCCGTCGCGGGCCTGCTGATCTCCTGGGCCGCCTGGCGCACCGTCACCGCCCGCACCGCCGCCGGACAGCCCGCCGACGACCCCGGACGCCTGCTGCTCGGCCCGCTGTACCGGCCCGCCCAGCACGGCTTCGGCGTCGACCGGCTGTACAGCACGCTGTTCGTCCGGCCCACCGAGGCCGCCGCCGGGCTGGTCCGGTTCCTGGACCGCGCCGTGGTGGAGACCTACGTCCGCGGCGCGGGCGCCGCGCCCGGCTGGCTCGGCCGCGCCGTGCGCTTCGCCCAGACCGGCAACGCCCAGGGCTACCTGAGCGCGCTGCTCGCCGGGGCCGTCCTGCTCGCCGTGCTGGTGGCGGTGGGATCGTGACGCACCCCCAGCTCCCCGTCCCGGCATTTCCTAGGAGCCACCGATGAACGCGGTCCTCATCGCCCTCCTGGTGCTGCCGCTGCTCGGCGCCGCCCTGATGCTCGCCCCGATCGGCGAGAAGCAGGCGCTGCGCCTGGGCACCACCGTCACCGGCGGCACCCTGCTGCTGGCGATCGCCCTCGCCGCCGGCTTCGACCACGACGCGCCGAGCCGGATGCAGGCCGTCACCGACGTGTCCTGGATCCCCGCGCTGGACGTGCGGCTGCACCTCGGCGTGGACGGCATCTCGCTGCCGCTGCTGGTGCTCACCGCGCTGCTCACCTTCCTGTGCGCGGTGTACTCGGTGAAGAAGCTCCCCGCCGGCCCCGGCGGCCGCGCCTTCACCGGGCTGCTGCTCCTGCTGGAGACCGGCATGCTGGCCACCTTCGCGGTGCTCGACCTGGTGCTGTTCTTCCTGGCCTTCGAGATCGTGCTGATCCCGATGTACTTCCTGATCTCCCGCTGGGGCAGCGGGAAGAAGGTCGCCGCGGCCAACCGGTTCATCCTGTACACCCTGCTCGGCTCCGCCGTGATGCTGCTCGGCTTCCTGCTGATCGGCGTCAAGGCCGGCACCTTCGACATGGTGAAGCTCGCCGACGCGCACGGCAGCGGCCTCTCGCACACCACCCAGCTGATCGCCGCGCTGGCGATCCTGGTCGGCCTGGCCGTGAAGGCCCCCGCCTGGCCGCTGCACTCCTGGCTGCCCGACGCGCACACCGCCGCGCCGACCGTCGGCTCGGTCCTGCTGGCCGGCGTCATGCTCAAGATGGGCACCTACGGCCTGGTCCGGGTGCTGCTGCCGATCGTCCCCGACGGCACCGCCACCTACGCCCCGTACCTGGGCGCGTTCGCCGCCGTCGGCATCGTCTACGGTTCGCTGGCCTGCCTGGCGCTTGCGCGGACGGGCGCCAAGGGCGACCTGAAGCGGCTGATCGCGTACTCCTCGGTCGGCCACATGGGCTTCGTGCTGCTCGGCATCGCCTCGCTCACCCCGACCGGCGTGAACGGCGCGCTGTTCGCCAACATCGCGCACGGCCTGATCACCGGCCTGCTGTTCTTCGTGGTCGGCGCCGTCAAGGACCGCTACGGCACCGCCGACCTGGACACCCTCGCCGGGGCCACCGGCGCCGCGCTGTACGGCCGCGCCCCGCGGATCGGCGCGCTGCTGGCGTTCGCCGCCGTCGCCAGCCTCGGCCTGCCCGGCCTGGCCGGCTTCTGGGGCGAGCTGCTCGCCATGTACGGCGCGTTCGACCCGGCCGCGGGCCTGTCCCGGCCCGCCTTCGTCACTTATATGGTGCTGGCCGGCCTCGGCACCCTGCTGACCGCCGCCTACCTGCTGGTCGTGGTCCGGCGGGTCTGCATGGGCGACCCGAAGCAGCCCGCCCCGGTCGCCGAGGTGGCCGACCTGCAGGGCTACGAGGCCGCCAGCTGGACGCCGCTCGCCGCGCTCACCCTGGTGGCGGGCCTGTGGCCGGCACTGCTGCTCGGCCTCTCCGACCCGGCCGTCAAGCACCTCCTCGGGAGCGGCTGATGACCACCACTCACGACCTGGGGCAGCCCCTCATGACTCCGCTCGCCGTCGCCGACCCGGGCGGCCTGATCCAGTCCGTCGACTGGGTGGCCATCGCCCCGCCGCTGATCGCCGCGCTCGCCGCCCTCGCCGTGCTGGTCGCCGACCTGTTCCTGCCCGAGGCCCGCAAGCGCCTGCTCGGGTGGCTGAGCGCCGCGGGCCTGCTCGCCGCGCTGGCCGCCCTGCTGCCGCTGGTGCTCGGCGACACCCGCTCCACGTTCTGCTTCACGAGCGGCGGCTGCTCCTACACCGCCGACCACTTCGCGCTCGCCTTCCAACTGCTCGCCCTCGGCGGCGCGCTGCTCACCGCGCTGCTCTCGCTGCACACGGTCGAGGACGAGAAGCTCCCCGGCGGCGAGTACTGGTTCCTCCTCCTCTCCTCCGCCTGCGGCGCCGCCCTGCTGCCCGCCGCCCGCGACCTCGCCACCCTGGTGATCGCGCTGGAGGTCGCCACCCTGCCCGCGTTCGCGCTGGTCGCGCTGCGCCGGGACGGCCGGGGCGCGGAGAGCGCGCTCAAGTTCTTCCTCTCCTCCGTCACCGCGACCGCCGTGATGCTGCTCGGCGTCAGCTTCGTCTACGCGGCCGCCGGAACGATCCAGCTCCAGGGCATCGCCGACGGCCTGGCGCACGCCCCCGCCCAGCTGAAGCCGCTGGCCGAGGCCGGCGCGGTGCTCACCCTGGTCGGCTTCGCGTTCAAGACCGCCGCCGTCCCGTTCCACTTCTGGGTCCCCGACACCTACGTCGGCGCGCCGCTCCCGGTGGCCGGCTACCTGTCGGTGGTCGGCAAGGCCGCGGGCCTCGCCGGTCTGGCGCTGGTCACCACGCTGGCGTTCCGCCCGTACGGCCACACCTGGGGCCTGGTGCTGGCGGTGCTGGCCGCGCTGACCATGACGGTCGGCAACGCGGCGGCGCTGCGGCAGCGCGCCGACACCCCGTACGGCGCGGTGCGGCTGCTGGCCTGGTCCTCGGTCGGCCAGGCCGGCTACCTGCTGGTGCCGCTGGCCGCCGCGGGGTACGCCGGCTCCGCCGAGCCGCTGGGGGCGACGGTGGCGTACGCGCTGATCTACGGCCTGGTGAACCTGGGCGCGTTCGGCGTGGTCGCGCTGGTCGGCGGCTCGGGCCGGCTGGAGTCGTTCCGCGGGCTGGCCGGGCGCAACCGCTGGGCGGCGTTCGCGCTGGCGTTCTTCCTGCTCTGCCTGGCCGGTCTGCCGCCGGGCGTGGTCGGCCTGTTCGGCAAGGTCGTGGTGTTCCGGTCGGCCGTGGACGCGGGCCTGGGCTGGCTGGCCGTGGTGATGGCGGTGAACGTGGTGATCGCGCTCGCCTACTACCTGAAGTGGACGGCGCTGCTGTTCGCCCCGTCCGCCGAGCAGGTCGTCGCGCCGCGCCGCGTTCCGGCCCCGCTGGCCACCGCGCTCGGTCTCGCGGCGAGCGGCGCCGTGGTGCTCTCGGTGGCTCCGCAACTGGTGTTGCAGGTGGTGTCGGGCAGCCTGTTCTGACCTGTGGTCGAATGCCGAAGGGAACGATCGGGCCAGCTCGGCGCGTTGATCCCGGCAGAAGGAAGCTGCTCCACAGGCTTCCCCGGCACCACAGGAGGGCCCGCAGTGCACCGCCACCACAACGGATTGCGGACGGCCGTTCTGCTCGGCGGCCTGTCCGCGTTGATCCTGGTGATCGGCAGTTTCTTCGGCCGCACCGGTCTGCTGGTGGCGCTGCTGATCGCGCTCGGCACCAACGCCTACGCGTACTGGAACAGCGACAAGCTGGCGCTGCGCGCGATGCGGGCCCGGCCGGTCAGCGAGATCGAGGCCCCGCAGCTGTACCGGATCGTCCGGGAGCTCTCCACCGCGGCCCGGCAGCCGATGCCCCGGCTCTACATCTCGCCCACCCCGGCGCCGAATGCTTTCGCCACCGGCCGCAACCCGCGCAACGCGGCGGTCTGCTGCACCGACGGCATCCTCCAGCTGCTGGACGAGCGGGAGCTGCGCGGGGTGCTCGGCCACGAGCTCAGCCACGTCTACAACCGGGACATCCTGATCTCCTCGGTGGCCGGCGCGCTGGCCTCGGTGGTGATGTTCCTGGTGAACTTCGCCTGGCTGATCCCGATCGGCCGCTCCGACGACGACGAGGGCCCGGGCCTGCTCGGCATGCTGCTGATCATGATCCTGGGGCCGATCGCGGCGAGCCTGATCCAACTGGCCGTCAGCCGCTCCCGCGAGTACCAGGCGGACGCCGACGGGGCCCGGATCACCGGCGACCCGCTGGCCCTGGCCAGCGCGCTGCGCAAGCTGGACGCCGGCACCCAGCGCCTGCCGCTGCCGCCCGAGCCGCAGCTGCAGACCGCCAGCCACATGATGATCGCCAACCCGTTCCGGCCCGGCGAGGTCGGCGCGAAGCTGTTCTCCACCCACCCGCCGATGCGCGAGCGGATCGACCGCCTGGAGCGGATGGCCGGCCGCTGATTCCTTCGGGGGAGGGCGCGGCGAGCGTCCGCCCGGGCCTCCGGCCCCGCTGGTAGTGCTGGACGCACTGCCAGACCCGAGGCCGGAGGTGCGGTGCGGTGACGATACTGCCGAGCGATGCCGAACTGGGCGTGACCGGCCCGCCCGCACCCCCGGCACCGCGCCGCCGCTTCGGCCGGGCCACCCGCCCCCACCGGGGCCGCCGGCTGGTGATGTGGCTGACCACCACCGACCACAAGCAGATCGGCACCCTGTACCTGGTCACCTCGTTCGGGTTCTTCCTGGTCGGCGGCGTGATGGCGCTGCTGATGCGGGCCGAGCTGGCCCGGCCGGGGACGCAGTTCCTCTCCAACGAGCAGTTCAACCAGCTGTTCACCATCCACGGCACGATCATGCTGCTGATGTTCGCCACCCCGCTGTTCGCGGGCTTCGCGAACTGGTTCATGCCGCTGCAGGTCGGCGCCCCCGACGTCGCGTTCCCCCGGCTGAACGCCTTCGCGTACTGGCTCTACCTGTTCGGCTCGCTGATCGTGATGGCCGGGTTCGTCACCCCGCAGGGCGCGGCGGACTTCGGCTGGTTCGCGTACGCGCCGCTGAACGACGCGGTGCACTCGCCGGGCATCGGCGCCGACCTGTGGATCATGGGCCTGGCGTTCTCCGGCTTCGGGACCATTCTCGGCTCGGTCAACTTCGTCGCGACCATCATCTGCCTGCGGGCGCCGGGGATGACCATGTTCCGGATGCCGATCCTGGTCTGGAACGTGCTGCTGACGGCCGTGCTGGTGCTGATGGCCTTTCCGGTGCTGGCCGCCGCGCTGCTCTGCCTGGAGGCCGACCGCAAGTTCGGCGCGCACGTCTTCGACCCGGCGAACGGCGGGGCGATCCTGTGGCAGCACCTGTTCTGGTTCTTCGGCCACCCGGAGGTGTACATCATCGCGCTGCCGTTCTTCGGCATCGTCTCGGAGATCATCCCGGTGTTCAGCCGCAAGCCGATGTTCGGCTACTCCGGCCTGATCGCCGCCACCATCGCGATCGCGGGCCTGTCGATCACGGTCTGGGCGCACCACATGTTCGTGACGGGGCAGGTGCTGCTGCCGTTCTTCTCCTTCATGACGCTGCTGATCGCCGTCCCGACCGGGGTGAAGTTCTTCAACTGGATCGGCACCATGTGGCGCGGCTCGCTGTCGTTCGAGACGCCGATGCTCTGGTCGGTCGGCTTCCTGGTGACCTTCCTGTTCGGCGGCCTGACGGGCGTGCTGCTGGCCTCCCCGCCGATCGACTTCCACGTCTCGGACAGCTACTTCGTGGTCGCGCACTTCCACTACGTGGTGTTCGGGACGGTGGTGTTCGCGATGTTCGCGGGTTTCTACTTCTGGTGGCCGAAGATGACCGGCAGGATGCTGGACGAGCGCCTCGGGAAGATCCACTTCTGGACGCTGTTCGTCGGTTTCCACACCACGTTCCTGGTCCAGCACTGGCTGGGCGCGGAGGGCATGCCCCGCCGGTACGCGGACTACCTGGCCTCGGACGGCTTCACCACGCTGAACACCGTCTCCACCATCGGCTCGTTCCTGTTGGGCCTGTCCACCCTGCCGTTCCTCTACAACGTCTGGCGGACCGCGGGCCGTGCGCCGCGGGTCACCGTGGACGACCCGTGGGGCTACGGCCGCTCGCTGGAGTGGGCGACCTCCTGCCCGCCGCCCCGCCACAACTTCGTCACCCTGCCGCGGGTGCGCTCCGAGTCCCCGGCGTTCGACCTGCACCACCCCGACATCGCCGAGCTGGACCGCCTGCAGAACAACCCGGACTGACGTCCGCCGCCGACATGCGATGCCCGATTCGCGGTGATACGAATCGTTTCGTCCCTGTGCCGTTCGAGGTGCGGGGACGTTCGGTCTGACTGTGCGCGGGATCGGAGCGTCATGGACAACTATCCGTTGCTCAACATCTTCTGGACGATGCTGGAGCTGTTCCTCTGGATCCTCTGGTTCTTCCTGCTGTTCAAGATCATCACGGACATCTTCCGCAGCCAGGACATGGGCGGCGGCGCCAAGGCGGGCTGGACGGTCCTGGTGATCCTGCTGCCCTTCCTCGGCGTCCTGATCTACCTGATCGTCCGCGGCGGCTCCATGCACGAACGCGACGTCGCCCAGGCCAAACAGGCCGACGCCGCCTTCCAGGACTACATCCGCCGCGCCGCCGGCACCGGCCCCGCCGAGGAGGGCGGCGGCGCGTCCGCGAAGAGCCACGTCGACGACCTCCACCGGCTGGCCGACCTCAAGAACAGCGGCGCGATCACCGAGGAGGAGTACCAGCGGGCCAAGGACAAACTCCTCGCCTGACCGCCCCGCGAAAGGCCCGCCCCGGACGCCTCCGGGACGGGCCTTCGGTCTGCCCGGCCCCGCCGCGTCACACCCCTGCCACAACGGCGCCGCACCGGCTCCCCAGCTCGGCCGCACCGTGGGACGCTGGAGGCATGAAGCTGATCAACTTCCTGCTCAACGTCATCTGGCTGCTGTTCTGCGGGCTGTGGATGGCGATCGGGTACGCCCTCGCCGGGATCATCTGCTTCGTCCTGATCGTCACGATCCCGTTCGGCATCGCGTCCTTCCGGCTGGCCGGCTTCATGCTCTGGCCGTTCGGCCGTACCACCGTGGTGCGGGACGACGCCGGCGCGCCGTCCTGCGTCGGGAACGTGATCTGGCTGGTGTTCGCCGGCTGGTGGCTGGCGATCGGCCACATCGTCACCTCGATCCCGCTGTTCCTGTCGATCATCGGCATCCCGTTCGGCTGGGCGAACCTCAAGATGGTGCCGATCTCGCTCACCCCGCTCGGCCGCGAGGTGGTCCGGACCGACGACGGCTTCGGCGCCCGCTGACCGGAAAACCGGTTGGCAGCCGTCCGGGGCCGGGATAGAACCGTCCGGTCCCGGAAGGCCGTGGAGGCAGAGGAGCGAGTGCGTGGCGGACAGCGAGATCCTGGCCGGCGGCGTCAATCAGGTGGAGCGGGTCGGCGACCGGGTGCTGCGGCCGACCGGGCCGTGGTCGCCGGCCGTGCACGGGCTGCTCGGGCACCTGCGGGCGAGCGGGTTCACCGCCGGGCCGGCGTTCCACGGGCTGACGGCGGACGGGCGGGAGATCCTCGACTTCCTGCCCGGCGAGGTCTCCGACTACCCGGCCACGCCGGCCGCCGCCTCCCGCACCGCGCTGCTGACGGCGGCCCGGGTGCTGCGGGCCCTGCACGACGCCACCGCCGGGTACGCGGCCGAGGGCTGGATGCTGCCCGCCCGCGAGCCCGCCGAGGTGATCTGCCACGGCGACTACGCCCCGCACAACTGCGTGCTGGACGGCGAGGAGGTGGTCGGCGTCATCGACTTCGACACCGCCCACCCCGGCCCCCGGCTGTGGGACGTCGCGTACGCGGTCTACCGCTGGACGCCCACCACCGCCCCCGGCAACGCCGACGGCTTCGGCACCCCGGACGAACAGGCCGCCCGCGCCCGGGAGTTCTGCGACGCCTACGGGCTCGACGAGGCCGGCCGGGCCGGGCTGGTGGACGCCCTCGCGGCCCGGCTGCACGCCCTGGTCGACCACATGCGGGCCGAGGCCGCCGCCGGCAGCGCCGCGTTCGCCTCGCACCTGGCCGACGGGCACCACCTGATGTACCTGTCGGACGCCGCGTACGTGCTGCGCGAGCGCGACCGCTTCGAGCGGGCGCTACTCGGCGCCTGACGCCTCCAGGTGCTCGCGCAGGGCGCGGAACTCGGCGGCGATCCCGTCCAGGGTGTAGTGCGCGTTCAGCCCGCTCGGGTTCGGCAGCAGCCAGACCTCGGTGTCGCCGATGCTCTCCGGCTGCCGGCCGACCGCCGCCCTCGGCCGCCCGAACGCGGCCCGGTACGCGCCGATGCCGAGCACCGCCAGGGCGCGCGGGCGCAGGCGCAGCACCCGGGCGGTCAGCGCCTCGCCGCCCGTCCGGTACTCCTCGGCGGTCAGTTCGGCGGCCTTCGCGGTGGTCCGGGCCACCACGTTGGTGATGCCGAGCCCGAGGGCGAGCAGGTCGTCCTGCTCCTCGGGGCCGAGCTGCCGCGGCGTGAAGCCGGAGCGGTGCAGGGCGGGCCAGAAACGGTTGCCGGGCCGGGCGAAGTGGTGGCCGGTGGCGCCCGACCACAGGCCGGGGTTGATGCCGCAGAACAGCACCCGGAGGCCCGGCGCGGCCACGTCGGGGATGGTGGTGTCCTGGGCGGCGGCGAGCTGCTCGGGAGTCGGGCGGGACGGGGGAGTGCGGGTCACCCGGACCACTCTGCCGTACGCGATTGCGGCCCCGGGTACTTGATACGTTCATGTCCGGTATATCGGATGGATAGCCAGTTCGATTGTTTTCCAGACCTGATGACTGTTCGGACGGAGAATGGGGTGGTGCCATACGAACTGAACGCCCTGATCGCCACCGATGAGCTGATCACCGTCGTGGCGGCCGAACTCCCACTCGCGCGGGTCACCCGCCTGTCCCACGGGCTGGCGCTCATCCCGATGACGGACGAACTCCACAACGCACTTCAGCATCCGTCCACCGCGCCCGACTACGACTTCAAGCGATTCCCCTCCGGATTCGCGCTGCGGATCGCCGGCTGGTCCAAGGCCGCGCAGATCGCCTTCGCCGAGATCGACGCCGAGCACCCCGCCGGCCGGCGCGCCGCCCTCTGGTACGACGGCCGGATCACCCTCGGCCCGCTCACCCCCGCCGACGGCGCCCCGCTCGACCGGATCCTGCACGCCCTCGGCGCCCCCGCCGCCGCGCTGCCCGAACTCGCCGCCGCCCTGGCGTCACTCGTGGCCGCCGAACCGCCGGAGGCCTGACCCGGGCCCGCCGCGAACGGCCCGCCCCGACGACGCGAGAATGATCACCGGTCGATCGGTCGGAACGGGGACGGACACCATGCGGATCAATGTCCTGGGGCCACTGCAACTGGTACGCGGCGACGGGCCGACCGACGGACCCGGCGGCGCCAGACTGCGGCTGCTGCTGATCCGGCTCGCCCTCGACCCCGGTCGGGTGGTGACCCGCGAACGGCTGGTCGACGACCTCTGGGGCGACACCCCGCCGGACGAACCGGCCGGCGCCGTGCAGTCCCTGGTCTCCCGGCTGCGCCGCACCCTCGCCGAAGACCGGACCGCGATCGCCTCGCACCCCGCCGGCTACCTGCTCGACCTGCCCCGCCGACACGTCGACGCCTGGGACTTCGAACAGCGCGCCGCCACCGGCCGGGCCGCCCTCGCGGCCGGCGAACACGCCCGCGCGGCGACCGAATTGGGCGCGGCCCTGGACCTCTGGCGCGGGGCGCCGTTCGCCGACGCCGAAGCCGCCGAATTCACCGCCGCCCCCGCCGCCCGGCTCGCCGAACTCCGGCTCGCCGCCGTCGAGGACCGCGCCGACGCGCTGCTCGCCCTCGGCGACCCCGCCGCCCTGCCCCGGCTGATCGCCGAACTCACCGGCCTCCGCGTCGACCACCCGCTGCGCGAACGCACCGCCGCCCGCCTGGTCCGCGCCCTGCACGCCAACGGGCAGAGCGCCGCCGCCCTGGAGGTGTTCGACCGCACCCGGCAGACGCTGGCCGACGAGCTCGGCGCCGACCCCTCCGTCGAACTGCGCGACGCCCACCTGCACGTCCTGGCCGGCCGGCGCCCGCCCGCGCGCACCGTGCTGCCCGGCCCGCTCACCGCCCTGATCGGCCGCGACACCGACCTGGCGGCCGTTCAGGACCGCCTGCGCCGCTCCCGACTGGTGACGCTCACCGGGCCCGGCGGCGTCGGCAAGACCCGGCTCGCCGTGGCCGCCGCGGCCGCCGTGGGCGCGGACGTCCGGTTCGCCGAACTCGCGGGCGCCGACGGCCCCGACGGACCGGCCCGGGCCGTCCTCGGCGCGCTGCGCCGCCCCGCCGACAGCGGGGCGCTCGCCGGCGGCCTCCCCGCCGGCGAGCCGCCCGGCGGACCCGTCGAGCGGATCGTCCGCGCCCTGGACGGCCGCGACGTGCTGCTCGTCCTCGACAACTGCGAACACCTCGTCGCGGACGCCGCCCGCCTCGCCCACCGCCTGCTCGCCGCCGCACCCCGGCTCACCGTGCTCGCCACCAGCCGCGAACCGCTCGGCGTCCCCGGCGAGACGCTCTGGCCGGTGCGGCCGCTCGCCGTCCCCGAACCCGGCGGCACCCCGCAGCAGGCCCTCGCCCACCCCGCCGTCGCCCTCTTCGTCGAACGGGCCGCCGCCGCCCGCCCCGGCTTCACCCTGGACCGGGAGAACCTCGAACCCGTCGTCCGGATCTGCCGCGAGCTCGACGGCCTCCCCCTGGCGATCGAACTCGCCGCCGCCCGCCTTCGCGCCCTCGACCCCCACCGGATCGCCGCCCGCCTGCACGACCGCCTCCGCCTGCTCGACCGCGGCCCGCGCACCGCACCCGACCGGCACCGCACCCTGCGCGCCGTCATCGACTGGAGCTGGGACCTGCTCGACCAGGACGAACGCGTCCTGCTGCGCCGGCTCTCGGTCTTCGCCGGCGGGGCCACCCTCCGCGACGCGCACGCCGTCTGCGCCGCGCACTGGCCCACCGGGCCCGCCCCCGACCCCACCGCCGTCGAAGACCTGCTGACCGCCCTCGCCGACAAGTCCCTGCTGGCCGCCGGCGGTTCGGACACCGGCGAGGCCCGCTACCGCCTGCTGGAGACCGTCCGCGCCTACGCCGCCGAACGGCTCACCGAAGCCGAGGAGCACGACCGCACCGCCACCGCCCACCTGCGCTGCTTCCTCGACCTCGCCGAACACGCCGAACCCCTGCTGCGGACGGACCGTCAGGCCGACCGACTGGCCCGGCTCGACGCCGAACAGGACAACCTGGACGCCGCCCTCCGGCGCGCCGTCACCGCCGGCCCGCCCGACCACGCCCTACGACTCGCCGCCGCCCGCACCTGGCCCTGGCTGATGCGCGGCCGGGCCCACGAAGCCGGCGAACGGGCCGCGGCCGTCCTCGCCGCACACGGCGCCACCCCGCCGCCCGGCCTGGAACAGGAACACGCCCGGTGCGTGATCCTCGACCTGCTCACCGCCCCGCTCCGCGGCGCCGAGACGCTGCTGCCGCCCCCCGCGCTCGGCGCGGCCCTCGCCACCGCCCGGGACGGCGACCACCCGACCGCCCTCGCCGCCGCCCTGCTGCTCGCCGCCGGCGGACCGCCGGACGCCCCCGGCGCGACCGCCCGGCAGTACTGCGCACACCCCGACCCGTGGATCCGCTCCGCCGCTCGACTCGTCCTCGGCCGCATCGAGTTGAGCGCCGGACGGATCGAACCCGCCGAACGCTCCCTGCGCACCGCCGTCGACGGCTTCCGTGCCCAGGGCGACCGCTGGGGACTGGCCATGGCCCTGGTCACCCTCGCCGCGCAACTGGCCCTCACCGGCGCCGTCGAGGAAGCCCTCGCCGCCCTCGACGAAGCCGCCCGCCACGACACCGAGACCGGCGGCACCGGCGAATCCCCCCTGACCCTCCTGCTCTCCGGCCGCCTCCGCACCCGCAACGGCGACCCGACCGCCGCCCGCGCCGACCTCGAACGCGCCCGCACCGCCGCCGAACACGCCCGCGACCCGCACCTGCAGGCCGCCGCCCACTACGCACTCGGCGAACTCGCCCGCCGCACCGGCGACTTCACCGCCGCGTTGGCCACCCAGCGCCGCACGCTCCAGCAACTCGAACAACTCCCTGCCACCACCCCCACCCACCACCACCTGCTCGCCCTCGTCCACAGCAGCCTGGCCCGCACCCACCACCGCCTCGCCGACCCCCGTGCCGCCGCCTCCCTCCACCGCCGCGCCCTCGAACTGGCCGCCACCACCCGGGACCGCCCGGTCCGCGCCGACGTCCTGGAAGCCTGGGCCGAGCACCGCCTCGCCCTCGCCGACCCCGCCCGCGCCACCACCGCCCTGGCCGCCGCCTACGCGCTGCGCGGCGGCCACGATGCCGGCGACCCGGAACTGCGCGCCGTCCTGGACGGCTGTGCCGCCGCCCTCGGAGGCGTCGCGTTCCGGGCCGCCTGGGAGCGCGGGCCGGCGCTGGCGGAGCCGGAGGCGTTCGCGCTGACGGCCGGCCAAGAGCCGGGCGGCTGACGCCCGTTCGGCGTGCGGGCGGTCCGTCCGATCGCTGCACGCGTCGTCACCGGCAGTCGGGGCCGGGCGTCGGCCCGCGCTTCCCGACCCCGACCGTCCCGCCGGTCGGCCGACTACTCGAACGGCCGGTGGTCCGGCGCGCACACCGTGCCCGACGGGGGCAGGACGCCGTCCACCAGGTAGCGGGCCTCGTACCGGGCCGCGCAGTCGCTCGGGTTGGCCAGGACGGTGTGGCCGAAGCCGTCGACCGTCAACAGTTCGGCCCGGCCCAGCGAACGGGCCATCGCCTGCGAACCCGCGTACGGCATCGCCGGGTCGCCGGTGTTGGCGACCACCAGGACCGGTCGGGCCGTGCGGCGGTTCCACGGGCCGTCGTACCGGGCGGCGTCCCGGGCCGGCCAGCCGGCGCAGCGCTCGTCGGTCCAGGCGAACCAGGGGCCGACCGGACCCGAGCGGGCCCGGGCGAGCGCCGCCGTTCCCGCGTGGTCGGCGGTGGCCGAGGGGCCGGCGCTGTCCGAACACACCACCGCCAGGGCCTGGTCCGGCGACGGGTGGACGACGGGCGGCAGCGGCGCGGTGGGTGCGTCGCCCGCCGCCCACAAGGTCTGCAGCAGCGTGCCGAGCTGCGCCCATCCGGTGTTCGGGAGGCCGGGGACGGGCGCTGCGGCGTACAGCGAGACGATCGTCGCCTCCACCGCCGCGGCCTCGGTGAACGCGGCGTCGCCGAGCGCCACCGGGTGGGCCCGCAAGCGCGTCAGCAATTCGTCGTACCGGGCCCGGGTGGCGGCGGCCGTCCCGGCCGAGAACGCGCATCCGGAGGGGCCGGCCTGGCCGCAGGCGTCGAGGAACGCGTTCAGCACCCGACCGGCGGCGAGGTCGCTGCGGTTGCGCAGCAGCGGGCCCGTGACGGCGGCCTCCCGCCCGCTCCCGGTCGACCAGGCCACCGGGTCCGGGCCGCTGTCCAGCACCATGGCGCGCACCCGGCCCGGGAACAGGTTGGCGTAGGTCGCGCCGAGGTAGCTCCCGTACGAGGTGCCCAGGTAGGTGAGGTCCCGGTCGCCGACAGCGCGGCGGAGCAGGTCCAGGTCCCGGGCCGTGTTCGCGGTGGACAGGTGCGCCACCAGCGGGCGGGTCGCGCACTGCTCGCCCAGCCGCCGGTACGCGTCCGTCCAGGCCCGCTCCTGCTCCGCGCCCTCCGGGAAACCGGCCGCGGTGCGTGTCAGCAGAGCCTGCTCGTCCGCCGGGTCGTCGAAGCACCGGACGGGAGCGCTGCCCCCGGTGCCGCGCGGATCGAAGCTGACGATGTCGAACCGCTGCCGCACCTCCTCCGGGAACCGGTCCAGCATCAGCGGCAGCGCCGCCGTCCCCGGCACGGCAGGCCCGCCCGGGTTGTAGAACAGCGAACCGATCCGGTGCGCCGGGTCACCCGCCGGATGCCGGATCACGGCCAGATCGAGCTTGGCGCCCCGCGGATCACGGTGGTCCACCGGCACTTCGGCGGTCGCGCACTCGAAACCGCCTGCGCACGCCGCCCAGGTCAACCGCGGCACCGCCGCCGCGACCGCCACCGCCGGGGCCGTCGTCCCCAGCACCGCGGCCACGGCGACTCCTGCCGCCAACCGCCACGCAACACGTCCACGACGAGCCATCCTCAAGCCCTCCCTCCACCGGCCGGCCGGTCGCCCGCGCCCCTCGGTCGCAGCGTCCCGCCCGGCACACCGGACGATTCCGCACCGCGCTGCCGGAGCGCCGGCATTCCGCTGGCACCTCCGCCCGACCGGTCAGACCCCGGCGATCCGGCCGGCGAGCTCTCGATAGCCGACCGGATCGCCGCACAGCCGCTGCACGGCGGCCAGGCCCGCACTGGCCCGGCCGCCCTCCGCCACGCTCGCGCGCGAGGCCACGTAGAAGCTCCACTGGGCGACGTCCAACGGGTCGTACTCGGCGTGGCTGCGCGCCGTGTGCAGGGCGAACACGTAGACGTCGGCGTTGTACGACGGCTCCGCGGCGGTGCCGCCCTCGGGAGTCCAGACCCGGCCGCGCAGGCGGGAGAACTGGATCCGCGACAGCTCCCGCTGACCCCAGACCTGCAGATAGGCGCTGGTCTTGACCTCGATCCGGAGCCCGTCCGGCGCCAGCACGTCGAAGCTCTCCCACTCCGCGTTCCGCGCCGTGGCACCGACGGCGCGGTGCACCAGGAACTCCGCCAGCAGCCCACGGGTGGTGTTGGTCCGGAGATCGGGCATCGCGTACCGCCAGAAGTCCACCACCGCACCGGCCTCGGCGCCCCGGAACACCTCGCCCCCGTCGAGCGGCGCCAGCGCCGCCGGAGTCAGCCAACCGTCCGTCATCTCCCCACCCTCCCACGGGAGTCGACCCCCACCGGCCCGCAAACGCCGGGAGGGCACACCGTTCCCGGCGTGCCCTCCCGCGCCGGCGCTCCGGCGGTACCGCCCCTGTGTCAGCGGTAGTTGACGAACTGCAGCGCGAACTCCAGGTCCTTGCCCTTCAGCAGGGCCTGCACCGTCTGCAGGTCGTCACGCGACTTCGAGGTGACCCGCAGCTCGTCGCCCTGCACCTGCGCCTTGACGCCCTTGGGGCCCTCGTCGCGGATGATCTTCGCCACCTTCTTGGCATCCTCGGTGGTGATGCCCTCCTTGATGTCGGCGAAGATCTTGTACTCCTTGCCGGACAGCTGCGGCTCCGCCGCGTCCAGCGCCTTCAGCGACAGTCCGCGCTTCACGAACTTGGTCTGCAGCACGTCCAGGATCGCCCGGACCCGCTCCTCGCCGTTGGCCTTCATCTCGATCTTCTCGCCGGTCCGCTTGATCTCGGCGCCCACGTTCTTGAAGTCGAAGCGGGTGGCGATCTCGCGGGAGGTCTGGTTGATCGCGTTGTCGACCTCCTGCCACTCGACCTTCGAGACGATGTCGAAACTGGAGTCGGCCATGGGTGTTGGTCTCCTTGAACTACTGGCTGCACGGTCTTCGCCACCCGCCTCCGGCGGGCGACGCCCCAGCCTATCCAGCCCCCCGCACCCCCGCCCGCAACAGCTCGCGCCCCGACCTTGATCATCACGTGACGAAACGAGTGGCAGACCACCCCCCAACATCGGGTATCGTTTACGACGTCGAACGGGGCAGCGCCCCGCAAGACACCATCCCTGGCGGGTTGCCCGAGCGGCCAAAGGGAGCAGACTGTAAATCTGTCGCGCAAGCTACGCAGGTTCGAACCCTGCACCCGCCACTGGATAGTGAAACAGCCCCCGAGCTGCGGAAACGCAGAACGGGGGCTGTTTCGTTGTGTTCGAGCATCGATCGCGTCGGACGGTCGTTCCGAGTGGTCCGTCTCACCCGGTTCCGCCCGAATCCCGGGCCTGACCGGCAGTTACGGACCAGACGCGGACCAGGACTTCGGCGCCTCCGGGACGGTCGCCGCCGGAGCCGCGCGGTGACGAGCCGGTCGGCACGATCCTCGTCACAAGAGGCGGCTAGGTTGTGGTGGCCATGCAAGGTGTGGCCATGGGGGCGGGGAACACAGGGGGCTGGTGTGGCGACGGCGTGGCTGGTTCTGGCGGTGGGTGACAACCGCGAGCGCAGCGGCAACGACGGGTACGACGATGATCCGGCGCGGCACTACAGCTGGGACGAGACCGTCCCCAACAGTGGGGGACCCGCAGTCGGTGACGTGATCGCGTTGTGGGACAAGAAGACCTTGCTCGGCGTGTCGGTGATCGAGCACATCGAGCTCGGCCGGGCCGAGAAGGACCGCTACACCTGCCCGCTTCCGAACTGCGGGAAGGGCAGCTTCAAGCCGAGGAAGACGAAGCGCCCGGTCTACGTCTGCAAGTGCGGGGGCACATTCGACGTGCCCGACTCGCGGCGGGAGGAAGTCACGACCTACCGCACTCGGCACGATGCCGCATGGGTCGACATGGCGGGTGTCCTGCCCGGATCGGTGCTTCGGCCGATGTGCGACAAGCCCGGTACCCAGCACAGCATTCGCAGCATGCGCTGGGAGCGACTTCAGGAAGCCCTCGCCGGTGCAGGAGTGAGCGCATCGGTGACCATCGCCGAGCAGGCCCGGCGCGCGATCACGGGTGGCCATTCCGAGCGGATCGTGCGTGCTCGGGTCGGACAGGCGGCCTTCCGCGCCCGGTTGATGGAACGGCACGGCGCGGTGTGCGCGTTCACCGGTCCCGCCCCTGCCAGCGTGCTGGAGGCTGCGCACCTGTACAGCTACGCCGCCAATGCCGAGCACCATGAGAACGGCGGCATTCTCCTGCGCCGGGACGTCCACCGTCTCTTCGACCTGGGACACATCGCGGTCGACCCCGGCAGCCTGGTCCTCGACCTGGCGCCGGAGCTGGCCGCATACCCGACCTACGCGCCCCTGCACGGCGCTGCGCCGGCCGTGCCGCTTGAGCACGGCCGCGACTGGTTGGAAGCGCACTGGGCCCAGCACCGCGGCAACTGACACGACCACGCTGCAAGCCGGTCGCGCCCCCCTGCTGGGACAGGTGCGGCCTGCCGGCCGACAAGCGCGGGACGGTTCGTCAGCCCGGGTGGTTCTGGCGGGGGAGGGCGAGGGCCACGGTGTCGGCGAATTCGCGGACGGCGCTGGTGCGGGAGACGATTCGGCCGCAGTGGACGACGAGGCGGGAGTGGCCGCCGGCGAAGGCGCCGGTGAGGCTGTCGCCGCGGATGGCGAGGAGTTCGGCGGGGAAGCCGGCGTCGACCCGGACGGGTGGGAGGCCGAGGGTGGCGCGGGCCTGGGTGGAGACGGCGTCGTAGGCGGCTTCGGGGGAGAGCGCGCCGCCGGCGGCGAGCAGGCGGGCGGTGTCGAGGGGATCGGCGCGGCCGACCGGGTTGGCGGCGTCGCGGAGGCTGCCCGCGCCGGCGGTGAGGGCGACCCGGGCGTGGGCCAGTTCGCGGACCAGGGACGGGCGCAGGCCGGTCGGCGGGCCTTCGAGTCCGGTGCAGCCGCCGTTCTGGGGGAGGCAGGCGACTCGGATGCCGGAGTTGGCGAGCACGGTGGAGCCGCCCGGCGGCAGCGCGCTGCACGGTCCGAGGGTGACGCGTGGTCGGTGCGGGGCCAGGGCGGCGACCAGCCGGGCGAGCTGGGCCCGGTCGGCGGCGTCGGTGTGCAGGTCGACGGGGCAGTCGGCCTCGGCGGCGGCGGACAGCAGGGTCTGGACGTAGCCGATCGGGTCGGGGTCGAGGTCGGGGCAGCCGCCGGCCGCGTCCGCGCCGAGCTTGAGGGCGTCGCGCAGTTGGGCCCGGCCGTCGGCGCCGGCCAGCCCGGTGAGCAGTCGGGGCATGGCGACGGCCTGGAGTTCGGCGAGTCCGCGCAGGGACTGACGGGCCGTGAGGACGGCCTCCAACCGCCCGAGTCCGTGCACGTCGCCGATCCGGACGTGGGTGCGTTGGGCGGTGGCGCCGTAGCCGAGCGAGGTGAGTGCGGCTTCGGTGACCCGGCGGACCAGGTCGGCGGGCCCGTCCGGGGGAGGGGCGGGCAGGGCGGCGGAGAACGCGTTGTCGTAGTGCCCGTGCGGTTCGGCGGGGGCGGGCAGCAACAGGTAGCCGGACAGGTCGATGCGGGCGCCGGTGGTGACGGTGGGTTGGCCGGGCAGGGCGGGCAGCGGCCCGAGGCTGCCGACGGTGCCGACGGCCTGGATCCGGTCGCCGCTGATCCGGACGTCCACCACCCGGCCGTCGGTCAGCCGGGCGCCGGTGAGCAGCAGCACCGGCCCGTGTCCGAGCGGGTTGGGGGTCGGCGGCCGGTCGCCCTCGCTGCGTTCGCCCATCGGCCCGTTCCCTCCAGTCCGGTTGACCGCCCGGCGGCCCTGGGGCCCGGTGTGCGGGGAGCCGGCCTGCGGCGTGCCCGCGAGAGAGGTCACTGACGGTCGAGCCTAGGGCGCGCCCGGCCGGGACGCTCGGACCCGGGTCGTCGCCCGTGTCGTGCGGGAGAAGCGGAGGGAGGAGCGGTGGGAGAAGCGGCGGGAGAAGCGCAGGGAGTGGCGGCAGGAGGGCCGGCGCAGGGGCCGCCGGGAGGGGCGTCGCGGAGAGCAGGTTCCGGTTGCGGCGGAGGTCGAACGGGTGTCGGGCGACGGCCCGTCAGTGCGGCCCCTTCGACCTGCGGAGATCGGCCGCGGATACGGATTTCACCTCTGGCCCGGAACCGTGTAATCTCTTCCTCGTTCGCCCCTATAGCTCAGTCGGTAGAGCGTCTCCATGGTAAGGAGAAGGTCTGCGGTTCGATTCCGCATGGGGGCTCTGGTGGAAGGCTCCTCGCCTCGGTGAGGGTTCGTTCATCAAAGCGGTGTAGCTCAGTTGGTAGAGCAAGCGGCTCATAATCGCTGTGTCACCGGTTCAAGTCCGGTCACCGCTACCCGCGTAGTCGATCGGGGGGGATCACTCCCGATCGGCTACTCTTGTCTGTGTTCTTATTCGTTGTCCCAGGAAGGCACTCCCGTGGCTGCCACTGACGTCCGCCCGAAGATCACGCTGGCCTGCGTGGAGTGCAAGGAGCGGAACTACATCACCAAGAAGAACCGGCGCAACGACCCGGACCGTCTTGAGATGAAGAAGCACTGCCCGCGTTGCAACTCTCACACGGCGCACCGCGAGACCCGCTGACTTTGCCTCGACTCCAGGCCGCACCCCACCACGGGGCGCGGCCTGGAGTCATTTCTGCATGACGGATCAGCCGGACCATCGGAGGAGTTGCCCATGCCGCTCGACCCCTCGTTCATCGGGCGGACCTACCCGCCCACCGCGCCGTACGAGGTCGGCCGCGAGAAGATCCGTGAGTTCGCCGCCGCGATCGGCGACGCGAACCCGGCGTACACCGACGCCGAGGCGGCCAAGTCGCTCGGTCACCCGGACGTGATCGCCCCGCCGACGTTCCCCTTCATGCTGTCCTTCCAGGCGGCGGCGCAGGTGGTGAACGACCCGGAGCTGGGTCTGGACTACAGCCGGGTGGTGCACGGCGACCAGAAGTTCGTGTACTCCCGCCCGGCGCGCGCCGGGGACCGGCTCTCGGTGACGATCTCCATCGACGCGATCAAGTCGCTGGCCGGCAACGACGTGCTGACGGTCCGCGGCGAGGTGCACGACGCCAGTGGCGAGCACGTGGTGACGTCGATCATGACGCTGGTGGCCCGTGCCGCCGACGAAGCCGGGGAGGAGTGACCGTGGCGGTCCGCTTTGACGAGGTCCAGGTCGGCACCGAGCTGCCGGCCCGGTCGTTCCCGGTGACCCGGGCCACGCTGGTCCAGTACGCGGGGGCGTCGGGGGACTTCAACCCGATCCACTGGAACGAGAAGTTCGCGGTCGAGGTCGGCCTGCCGGACGTGATCGCGCACGGCATGTTCACCATGGCCGAGGCCGCCCGGGTGGTCACCGACTGGGTCGGCGACCCGGCCGCGGTGGTCGAGTACGGCGTCCGCTTCACCAAGCCGGTGATCGTGCCGAACGACGGCGTCGGCGCGGTGATCGAGGTCAGCGGCAAGGTCGCGGCGCTGCTGGACGACAACCGGGTCCGGGTGGACCTGGTGGCGACCAGCGAGGGCCAGAAGGTGCTGGGCATGGCCCGGGCCGTGGTCCGACTGGGCTGAGACCGGACCCCCCGGGCGCCGGCGCCCGGGGGGTCCGGGCCTCTTGCGGAAGTTATTGGTCAATCACTAATCTGAGGCCATGGCCAGGACCAGCATCCGGATGTCCGCCGAGGAGCGGCGCGAGAGCGTCGTCCGGGCGGCCATGGTGGAGTTCGCCCGGGGCGGCTACCGGGGCACCTCCACGGAGGCGATCGCCCGCCGGGTGGGCGTCTCGCAGCCGTACCTGTTCCGGCTCTTCCCGAACAAGCAGGCGATATTCGAGGCGGCCTGCGAGCACTGCATCGAGGAGACCTGGCGGGTCTTCGACCGGGTGTCGGAGGGGCTGACGGGGGAGGCGGCGCAGGCCGCGATGTCGCGCGCGTACGTGGATCTGATCGAGGACCGCGAGCAGGTCATGATGCAGATGCAGATGTACGTGTCGGTGTTCGCGGCGGAGTCGGCCGGCGACGTCCAGGTCGGCGAGACGGCCCGGGCGGCCTGGCTGCGGCTGTTCGAGCGGATCGAGGAGCGGATCGGCGGCGGCCGCAAGGAGGCCACCCAGTTCATGGCCTACGGCATGCTGATCAACACCCTGGTCGGGCTGGGGTACCCGAGGGACCACCGGATCTGGGACGGGTTCGAGGGGTACGGCAAGCAGGCCGGGGGCTGCTGAGGCGCTCCGCCCGGGTGGCGGCGCGCCTTTTTTCGGCCCACGAAAGTTATTGATCAATCACAACCTTGGGGGGCATCCATCGTGAACAGGCAAGCCGTCTGGACCTTGGTGGTCGTCAGCGTGGCCAGTTTCATGGCCGGACTCGACAACCTGGTGGTCACCACCGCACTGCCCGCGATCCGCGCCGACCTGGGCGGCGGCCTCGCCGACCTGGAGTGGACGGTCAGCGCCTACACCCTGACCTTCGCGGTGCTGCTGATGCTCGGCGCCGCCCTCGGCGACCGGTTCGGCCGCCGCCGGATGTTCCTGATCGGGATGACCGTCTTCACCCTCGGCTCGGCCGCCGCCGCGCTCGCCCCGAACATCGGCACGCTGATCGCCGCCCGCGCCGTCCAGGGCACCGGCGCGGCGGTGGCCATGCCGCTCACCCTCACCCTGCTGGCCGCCGCGGTGCCCGCCGCCAGGCGCGGTGCGGCGCTCGGCATCTGGTCCGCCGTCAGCGGCCTCGCCGTCTCGGTCGGGCCGCTGATCGGCGGCAGCCTCACCGAGCACTTCTCCTGGCAGTGGATCTTCTGGGTGAACGTCCCCGTCGGCCTGGCCCTGCTGCCGATCGCCCGCGCCAAGCTGGCCGAGAGCCGCGGCGAGAACCCCCGGCTGGACGTCCCCGGCACCCTGCTGGTCAGCACCGGCCTGTTCGGCATCGTCCTCGGCCTGGTCCGCGGCAACCCCGACGGCTGGACCGACCCGCTCGTCCTCGCCTCGCTGATCGGCGGCGTCCTGCTGCTGCTCGCCTTCGTCGGGTACGAGCTGCGCTGGGCGCAGCGGCCGATGCTGCCGATGCGGCTGTTCCGCGGCCGGGCGTTCAGCGCCGTGAACGCCGCGAGCCTGCTGATGTACCTCGGCATGTTCGGCTCGATCTTCCTGATCAGCCAGTACTTCCAGGGCGTCGGCGGCTACACCCCCGAGCAGGCCGGCCTGCGGATGCTCCCGTGGACCGGCATGCCGCTGCTGGTCTCCCCGCTCGCCGGGCTGCTCATCGACCGGATCGGCGGCCGCCCGCTGGTCGTCACCGGCCTCGCCCTGCAGGCCCTCGGCCTGGCCGGGTACGCCCTGCTGATCGACCACTCCGCCGGGTACGGGCCGCAGGTGCCGGTCATGGTGGTCTGCGGGATCGGCATGTCGCTGTACTTCGCGCCCACCGCCGGCCTGGTGATGGCCAGCGTCCGGCCCGCCGAACAGGGCATCGCCTCCGGCGCCAACAACGCGATGCGGGAGGTCGGCGGGGCGCTCGGAGTGGCCGTGCTGTCCGCCGTGTTCTCCGCGCAGGGCGGCTACGACAGCGCCGCCGCCTTCACCGACGGCGTCGTCCCCGCCCTGCTGGTCGGCGCGGCCGTGGTCGCGGCCGGCGCCGTGGCCGCAGCCCTCGTCCCGCGGCGGCACGGCATCCGGGCCGCCGCGAAGGTCGCCGACCACGCCGCTCCGACCGCCGCCCCGGCCGGCCGGGCCTGAGCCGCTCGCGCGGGGCCGCCGCCGCGCGGCGGGCGGTTACGCTGGGGCGGTGATTGAGCAGATGGACGCACCGCTGGCCCCGTTGACGACGCTGCGCCTCGGCGGCCCCGCCCGCCGGCTGGTGACGGCCGAGACGGACGCCGAAGTGGTCGCCGCGGTCCGCGCGGCCGACCGCGCGGGGGAGCCGCTGCTGGTGCTCGGCGGCGGCTCCAACCTGGTGATCTCCGACGCCGGCTTCCCCGGCACCGTCCTGCGGATCGCCACCACCGGTTTCACCCTGGACGGCACGCTGCTGGAACTCGCGGCCGGCGAGGTCTGGGCGGACGCGGTGGCCCGCACCGTCGACGCGGGCCTGGCGGGCATCGAGTTCCTGGCCGGCATCCCGGGCTCCGCGGGCGCGACCCCGGTGCAGAACGTCGGCGCGTACGGCCAGGAGGTCGCCGAGACCATCACCGAGGTGGTCGCCTACGACCGCCTGCTGGGCGAGACGGTGACGCTGGCGGGCGCCGACTGCGCCTTCTCCTACCGGCACAGCCGGTTCAAGGCCGACCCGGACCGGTACGTGGTGCTGCGGGTCCGCTTCCGGCTCGCCGACGAAGGCGGGCTGTCCTCCCCGATCAAGTACGCGGAGGTGGCCCGCTCGCTCGGCGTCGAGGCCGAGCAGCGGGTGAAGCTCGCCGAGGCGCACGCCGAGGTGCTGCGGCTGCGGGCCGGCAAGGGCATGGTGCTCGACCCGGCCGACCACGACACCTGGTCGGCGGGCTCCTTCTTCACCAACCCGATCCTGACGGACGCTCAGTTCGCCGACTTCACCGCCCGGTTGGGCGAGCTGCGGGCCCCCGGCTACCCGGCCGGCGAGGGCCGGACCAAGACCTCCGCGGCCTGGCTGATCGACAACGCGGGCTTCCGCAAGGGCCACGGCACCGGCCCGGCCACCCTCTCCACCAAGCACACCCTGGCCCTCACCAACCGCGGCTCGGCCACCACCGAGGACCTGCTCGCACTGGCCCGCGAGGTGCGGGACGGCGTGCGGGCGGCCTTCGGGGTGGACCTGGTCAACGAGCCGGTGATGGTCGGCGTCAGCCTTTAGGGCCCATCCGGCCGCCGGCAGACGCTAGAGCGGGACCGGCTCGGCCCCGGCGAGGGCCGGCTCCTCGACCAACCAGGCGTCGACGTCCGCCAGCAGCTCCTTGGCGACGTGCTCGGGAGCCCGCGACGAGCGGATCGACTGCCGGGCCAGTTCGGCCAGTTCGGCATCGGTGAACTCGTGCGACTCGCGGGCCAGGGTGTACTGGTCGGCCAGCCGGGAGCCGAACAGCAGCGGGTCGTCGGCGCCCAGCGCCAGCGGCACGCCGGCCTCGAACAGGGTGCGCAGCGGGACGTCCTCGGGCCGCTCGTAGACGCCGAGCGCGACGTTCGAGGCCGGGCAGACCTCGCAGGTGACCTGCCGGTCGGCGAGCCGCTGCAGCAGCCGCGGGTCCTCGGCGGCCCGCACGCCGTGGCCGATCCGGCCGGCGCCCAGGTCGTCCAGGCAGTCGCGGACCGAACCCGGCCCGGCCAGCTCCCCGCCGTGCGGCGCGGCCAGCAGCCCGCCGCTCCGGGCGATCGCGAACGCCCGGTCGAAGTCCCGTGCCAGGCCCCGCCGTTCGTCGTTCGACAGGCCGAACCCGATGACCCCCCGGTCGGCGTACCGGACGGCGAGCCGGGCCAGCGTGCGGGCGTCCATCGGCGACTTCATCCGGTTCGCCGCGACCAGCACCCGGATGCCCACCCCGGTGGCCTCGGAGGCCTCCCGGACGGCGTCCAGGATCAGTTCCAGGGTCGGGGTGAGCCCGCCCAGCAGCGGGGCGTACGAGGTCGGGTCGACCTGGATCTCCAGCCAGCGGGAGCCGTCGGCGCGCTCGTCCTCGGCGGTCTCCCGGACCAGCCGGCGGATGTCGGCCTCGTCGCGCAGGCAGGAGCGCGCGGTGTCGTACAGCCGCTGGAACCGGAACCAGCCGCGTTCGTCGGTCGCCCGGAGTTTCGGCGGGTGGCCCGAACTGAGGGCCTCCGGCAGCCGGATGCCGTGCTTGTCGGCGAGTTCGAGCAGCGTCGCGGGGCGCATCGAACCGGTGAAGTGCAGGTGGAGATGAGCCTTCGGGAGGCTCCGGACATCACGCAGGCGATCCATTCACCGATCCTGCCGCATAACCCGCCGAAACAGGAACCGCCCCCCGCACGTCGCCCGAAGGGGTGAGGTGCGAGGGGCGGTCGAGCCGGCGGGACACGCCGCGGCCCGGGTGAATCAGGCGCGGGCCTCGCCCAGCAGCTTCTGCAGCCGGCTGACGCCCTCGACCAGGTCGGCGTCGCCCAGCGCGTACGACAGCCGCAGGTAGCCCGGGGTGCCGAAGGCCTCGCCGGGGACGACCGCGACCTCGGCCTCGTCCAGGATCAGCGCGGCCAGCTCGGCGGAGGTCTGCGGGCGCTTGCCGCGGATCTCCTTGCCCAGCAGCGACTTGACGGACGGGTAGGCGTAGAACGCGCCCTCCGGCTCGGGGCAGTACACGCCCTCGATCTCGTTCAGCATCGCCACGATGGTGCGGCGGCGGCGGTCGAACGCGGTCTTCATCTCGTCCACCGCGGACAGGTCGCCGGCCACGGCCGCCAGCGCGGCGCGCTGCGCCACGTTGGAGACGTTGGAGGTGGCGTGCGACTGCAGGTTGGCGGCGGCGGCCACCACGTCCTTCGGGGCGATCAGCCAGCCCACCCGCCAGCCGGTCATCGCGTAGGTCTTCGCCACGCCGTTGACCACGATGCACTTGTCGGCGAGCTCGGGCAGCAGGGCCGGCAGCGAGGTGAACTTCGCGTCGCCGTACACCAGGTGCTCGTAGATCTCGTCGGTGAGCACCCACAGGCCGTGCTCCAGCGCCCAGCGGCCGATCGCCTCGGCCTCGGCCTCGGTGTACACCGCGCCGGTCGGGTTGGACGGCGAGACGAACAGCACCACCTTGGTGTTCGCGGTGCGGGCGGCCTCCAGCTGCGCCACCGAGACCTTGTAGCCGGTGGTCTCGTCCGAGATCACCTCGACCGGGGTGCCGCCGGCCAGCTTCACGGCCTCCGGGTAGGTGGTCCAGTACGGGGCCGGGATGATCACCTCGTCGCCCGGGTCGAGGATCGCGGCGAAGGCGTTGTAGATCGCCTGCTTGCCGCCGTTGGTCACCAGCACCTGCGAGGCGTCCACCTGGTAGCCGGAGTCGCGCAGCGTCTTGGCGGCGATCGCGGCCTTCAGCTCCGGCAGGCCGCCGGCCGGGGTGTAGCGGTGGTTCGCCGGGTCCTGGCAGGCCGCGACGGCGGCGTCCACGATGTAGCCGGGGGTCGGGAAGTCGGGCTCGCCGGCGCCGAAGCCGATCACCGGCCGGCCGGCCGCCTTGAGGGCCTTGGCCTTGGCGTCGACGGCGAGGGTGGCCGACTCGGCGATGGCGCCGACCCGGGCGGAGACCCGGCGGTTCGCGGGGGGGACGTTCTCGGGGGTGGGTGCGCTCATGTCTTGCATGGTCCCAGACCGCACAGCGGTCGGGCATCGCGGTTCCACCATGCGTACCGGCGCGTTCCAGCATCCGTACGCCGCTGCCGACCGGGTGACGTTCGCCCGCCGCCCGGGTGACGCCGTCGCGCGGGTCGCCGGAAATGAGGTTCGACCAATCGACCAAGAACCCGTACACTCACTGCTCGACGGCTCCCAAGTGCGGATCCTTCGGCCGGGGTTCACCACACGGCCGGGTGGATACGGTAGGTTGGGGGCCACGACGGAGCCGCAAGGTTCCGAAGGGCACTAGCTCAATTGGTAGAGCACCGGTCTCCAAAACCGGCGGTTGGGGGTTCGAGTCCCTCGTGCCCTGCAGCTCGATTCGTGCCAAGCCCGTTCGCTCCGAAGAGCGAGCGGGCTTGATGCGGAGAGGGCCCCGCCCAGCACTGCTTTCGCCGGATCGCCCGTGCACCAGGCACGGTAGCTCCGCAGGACCCGGATTCAGGTGAGGACGAGTGACGGAGACCACGGGCTCCACCGCAACGCCTGAGAGCGGCAACCCCGAGGGGGCCGACGCGGCGGACGAGACCACCGCGGACGGCAAGCTGTCGCGGCGTGAGCGTCGGCGTGCCAACAAGGCCGACAGCGGCGAGGGTGGCAAGAAGTCCGGCAAGCGGGCCAAGAAGGGCCTGTTCGCGCGGATGGGCATCTTCTACCGCCAGATCATCGCCGAACTGCGCAAGGTCGTCTGGCCCACCCGCAGCCAGCTGATCCAGTACACCACCGTCGTGGTGACCTTCGTGATCGTGCTGATGCTGCTGGTCGCCGGTCTCGACTGGGTCTTCGCCAAGGGAGCCTTCTGGCTCTTCGGCTGACGCTCGATCAGGCCGACCGAAACCGGGATCCCCGCCGATTCCGCACCGATACCTCACCCCGACCCGGGCCGAACCTCTCGGCCCGGGTCGAGCTGTCGGCGCGAACGGCCACGGGCGACTACCGTTGAGTCGGTACTGTTGAGGTATCCGTTCCACAACCAGGAAAGAAGCAGCGACCGTGTCTGAGTCCCCCCTGTACGACGCCGACGAGACCGTCCGCGAGGCGGATGTCGCCGCCGAGCTGGACGCGGCCGAGGCTGCCGACGTC
The DNA here is from genome assembly GCF_002803145.1 of Kitasatospora sp. CB02891. Lineage (NCBI taxonomy): Bacteria > Bacillati > Actinomycetota > Actinomycetes > Kitasatosporales > Streptomycetaceae > Kitasatospora > Kitasatospora sp. CB02891. The sequence continues at coordinate 116,114 of NZ_NNBO01000007.1, forward strand.
GAGGCCGCCGAGGAGATCGTTGACGGCGCGGACGGCGACGAGGACGAGGCCGAGGTCGCCGACGCCGAGGCGGGCGAGCCGGCCGAGGTCGAGGCCGTGCACGAGGTGGACGACGAGGCCGCCGAGGGCGAGCAGGCCGAAGAGGCCGAGGACGTCGTCGCCGAGGAGGTCGAGTCCGACCCCGTCGCCGAGTTCCGTGAGCAGCTGCGCCGCGCCCCGGGCGAGTGGTACGTCATCCACACCTACGCCGGCTACGAGAACCGGGTGAAGCAGAACCTGGAGCAGCGCTCCGTCTCGCTGAACGTCGAGGACTACATCTTCGAGTCCCAGGTTCCGCAGGAGGAGGTCGTCCAGATCAAGAACGGCGACCGCAAGACCATCCGGCAGAACAAGCTCCCCGGCTACGTGCTGGTGCGCATGGACCTCACCCCCGAGTCCTGGGGCGTCGTGCGCAACACCCCCGGTGTCACCGGCTTCGTCGGCAACGCCTACGACCCGTACCCGCTGACCCTGGACGAGGTCGTCAAGATGCTCGCCCCCGACGTGGAGCGCGCCGCCGCCAAGGAGGCCGGCAAGGCTTCCCCGGTGCGCCCGGTCGAGGTGCAGGTGCTCGACTTCGAGGTCGGCGACTCGGTCACCGTCACCGACGGTCCGTTCGCCACCCTGCAGGCGACCATCAACGAGATCAACCCCGACTCGAAGAAGGTCAAGGGCCTGGTGGAGATCTTCGGCCGGGAGACCCCGGTCGAGCTCTCCTTCGACCAGATCCAGAAGAACTGACCCACAGGTCTCCGGTGCCGGGGCGGGGCGAGAGCCTCCGCCCCGGCACCGTTTTGGTCCAGCGCCGCCTCAGCGGTTAGCCTGGTCCGATGTGTGTCCTGGCACTCGGGTTTCGCCCCGGGGCCGGGTACCACCAGCACTCACCTCTCGGAAGGACCCGGAGAGACATGCCTCCCAAGAAGAAGAAGGTCACGGGGCTTATCAAGCTCCAGATCAACGCCGGTGCGGCCAACCCGGCCCCGCCGGTCGGCCCCGCGCTCGGCCAGCACGGCGTCAACATCATGGAATTCTGCAAGGCGTACAACGCGGCCACCGAGTCGCAGCGCGGCATGATCGTGCCGGTGGAGATCACGGTCTACGACGACCGTTCCTTCACCTTCGTCACGAAGACCCCGCCGGCTGCGCGCCTCATCCTGAAGGCCGCGGGCATCGACAAGGGCTCCAAGGAGCCGCACAAGACCAAGGTCGCCAAGCTGACCTCGGCCCAGGTGCGCGAGATCGCCACCACCAAGATGCCCGACCTGAACGCCAACGACCTGGACGCCGCGGAGAAGATCATCGCCGGCACCGCCCGGTCGATGGGCATCACCGTCGAGGGCTGAACAGCCCGTACGTCCACCGTGGTAGGGCCAGCGCGGCCCGTGACTACCACGAACTCCATTAGTTACTAGGAGCAGCAGTGAAGCGCAGCAAGGCTCTCAAGGCCGCGGACGCCCAGGTCGACCGCACCCGGATCTACGCCCCGCTCGAGGCGGTCCGCCTCGCCAAGGCGACCTCCACCACCAAGTTCGACGGCACCGTCGAGGTCGCCATGCGTCTGGGTGTCGACCCGCGCAAGGCCGACCAGATGGTCCGCAGCACCGTCATCCTCCCGCACGGCACCGGTAAGACCGCCCGGGTCCTGGTCTTCGCGAACGGTGAGCGTGCCGAGGCCGCGCGTGCCGCGGGTGCCGACATCGTCGGCTCGGACGAGCTGATCGACGAGGTCGCCAAGGGTCGTCTGGACTTCGACGCCGTCGTCGCCACCCCGGACCTGATGGGCAAGGTCGGCCGCCTGGGCCGCGTGCTCGGTCCCCGTGGCCTGATGCCGAACCCGAAGACCGGCACCGTGACCCCGGACGTCGCCAAGGCCGTCAACGAGATCAAGGGCGGCAAGATCGAGTTCCGCGTCGACAAGCACTCGAACCTGCACCTGATCATCGGCAAGTCCTCGTTCTCGGACGAGCAGCTGGTCGAGAACTACGCCGCGGCGCTGGACGAGGTCCTCCGGGCCAAGCCGTCCGCCGCCAAGGGCCGTTACATCAAGAAGATCGCGTTCTCGACCACCATGGGCCCCGGCATCCAGGTGGACCCGAACCGCACCCGCAACCTCCTCGTCGAGGAGGACCCGGCGGCGGTCTGACCCCAGGTCAGTTCCCCACGCGGTCAACTCACCGGGCCCGCACCCCTCTTGGGGTGCGGGCCCGGTGCCTTTCATCGCCGGCGCGACGGTCCGGGCCATCGGATAGAGTCCGAAAGTCTGTCGACATGCGAATCGCACAATAGGGGGACTCTCGTGCGCGCACTGCGTACCGCTGCCGTGGCCTGCCTGGCCGCAGGACTGCTGACCGCCTGCGGCAGCTCCGGATCCGGGGGCGCCGCCGCCGACGCCGAGCCGGGCGCGAGCGCCCCCGCGGGGAGCGGCGGCGGCCAGGGCGGCGGTCAGGGCGGCGGTCAGGGCGGCTCGAAGCTCGGCGCCAAGGAGGCGCTGCTCGCCTCGGCCGCGGTGATGGAGAAGGCCGGCAGCGCCAAGCTGTCCGTCAGCGGCGGCACCGAGGGCACCGGCGAGTTCGTCTGGAAGAGCCCGAAGTCCTTCCTGCTCACCACCAAGAGCAAGGGCGAGGAGAGCAAGATCCTGTTCGTCGGCGACGTGATGTACGTCGGGGCCGGCGCCGACGCGGCCGGGAAGGCCGGCGGCAAGACCTGGATGAAGATCGACCCGAAGGCCACCGCCCCTGGTGGAGGCGGCGCCGGCGGCTTCGCCTCCACCATGGAGCTGATGGACCCGGCCGTGCAGCTGGCCGTCGCCGCGCCGACCGCCACCCGGGCCGGCGCCGAGACGGTGGCGGGCCAGGGCACCACCCACTACCGCAGCGACGTGCCGGTGGAGGAGCTGGTCGCCAAGATGCAGCTGGCTCCGGAGCTGAAGAGCCAGGTGCTGACCGAGCTGAAGAAGAAGGGCTCGACCATCACCACCGAGTTCTGGATCAACGCCAAGGGCGAGGTCGTCCAGCAGGCCAGCAACGGCCTGGCGACCGGCTCCGCGAAGATCCTCTACAGCGGCCTCGGCACCGTCCAGCCGACCAAGGCCCCGACCGACTCCGAGGTCTTCTCGCTGGCCGATCTGCTGAAGCAGTGATCCCGGTCCCGCCCGGCCCGGGGTCGCTGCCGGGCCGGCCGGGACGCGTGACAAGGTGGGGGAACGGAACGGACGGCCGGAAGGAGGGACCGATGGCGGCACGCGCACGTACGGCCGCGGCCCTGCTGGCGGCCGCCCTGCTGCTGGCCGCGGCGAGCGGCTGCACCGGCTCCGGGTCTGGCGGCGGCACCGAACGGCCGACCACCCCGTCCCCGTCCACCGTGCAGGCCACGCCCACCGACCGCTCCCCGCACGGGGTGCTGCTCTCCGCCCAGCTGGCGCTGCACGAGGCCCGGCGGTCCGAGTACCGGGCCACCCTGGGGGAGGACCGGGGCAAGGGCGCGCTGTTCTGGGCGCCCAAGGCGGTGCTGCAGTACCGGGGCGAGGCGGACACTCGGAAGCTGATGGTGCTGGACACCTCCGCGTACGTGGGCGGCGACCCGCAGACCGCGGCCCGGCTCGGCGGCCCGCACTGGGAGAAGTACACCGGCGGCCGCAACCCCTACGCCGCGCTGATCGACCGGATCAACCCGGTGGTCGCCACCAACGCCGCGGCCGCCGCCGACGACCCGGTGCTGGTCGGCGAGGAGAAGCTGCTGGACACCAGCGTCGAGCACTACCGGGTCACGCTGACCGCCGCCCGGTACGCCGCCGCGCAGACCCAGTTCGACCAGGGCCGGCGGCAGGCCCTGGAGCACGCGCTCGGCCCCGGCGACGTGGTGCTCGACCTGTGGCTCAACGACCGCGACCAGCTGGTCCAGCTCCGCCGGGCCGCCGCCGAGGTGGACACCATCGGGTACAGCGAGTTCGGCAGCTCCGCGCTCTCGGTGCAGGCCCCCGCGGAGGCGGACATCGCCCCGGAGTCGGGCGCCACGGCGCCGCCGTTCCCGTAAACCTCCGCGGTCGGGCCGATTTGGACAAACCCGCTGGGACCGTTAGGCTGGCCGAGCCAAAGACCGCTGGTTGTTGCCGCCCGCCCGAGAGGGGGGACGGTGCCGAAGGATCTGCCTCGTGCAGATCGCCCGCGCAGGTTGTGGAGCAGACAAGATCTCCGGGCCGTTTCACGGTTCGTCGAGGTCATGGCAAGCCCCGTGCGCCTGCGCGCCGGGGCTTTTTCGCTTCCCGGGGTCCGCGGCGTTGAATGGTCGACTTCTCGAAGGTCGGCCCGACTTCGACATCACGGAAGGAGGCGTAAGCCTATGGCCAGGCCCGACAAGGCTGCCGACGTCGCCGAGATCACGGACAAGTTCCGTGCTTCCAGCGCCGCCGTTCTGACCGAGTACCGCGGTCTCACGGTGAAGCAGCTCAAGACGCTGCGTCGCTCGCTCACCGGCAACGCCGATTACGCCGTGGTGAAGAACACGCTGACCAAGATCGCGGCCAATGAGGCCGGGATCTCCGAGCTGGACGACCTGTTCGCCGGCCCGACGGCTGTCGCCTTCGTCACCGGTGACCCGGTGGAGTCGGCGAAGGCTCTGCGTGACTTCGCCAAGGAGAACCCTGCTCTCATCATCAAGGGCGGTGTCCTTGACGGTAAGGCGCTGACCGCCGATGAGATCAAGAAGCTCGCGGACCTCGAGTCCCGCGAGGTGCTGCTCGCCAAGCTGGCGGGTGCGATGAAGGCCAAGCAGTCCCAGGCTGCCGCCGTCTTCCAGGCGCTCCCGTCCAAGCTCGTTCGCACCGTGGAAGCGCTGCGCGAGAAGGCCGAGCAGGGCGGTGCCGGTACTCCGGCTCCCGCCGAGGACGCGGAGTAACCACTTCCGTCCCAGCGGGCCCGTAAGCACGCCCGCCAATCCGTACATCCGGCACCTGCCGAATTAGTGGAAGGACGCCATCATGGCGAAGCTCAGCACCGAGGACCTGCTCGCGCAGTTCGAGGACATGACCCTGATCGACCTCGCTGCCTTCGTGAAGGCCTTCGAGGACAAGTTCGACGTCACCGCTGCCGCCCCGGTCGCCGTTGCCGCCGCCGGTGGCGCTGCTGCCGCCGCCGAGGTCGTCGAGGAGCAGGACGAGTTCGACGTCATCCTCGAGGGTGCCGGCGACAAGAAGATCCAGGTCATCAAGGAGGTGCGCGCCCTGACCTCCCTCGGCCTGAAGGAGGCCAAGGACCTCGTTGACACCGCTGGTGCCAAGGTCCTGGAGAAGGTTGCCAAGGACGTCGCCGAGAAGGCGAAGGCTCAGCTCGAGGGCGCTGGCGCCAAGGTCACCGTCAAGTGACTTTCTCCTCTCTCTGAGAGGTGCTCTTCCGGCCGGGCCGGCCACCCTTCGGGGTGGCCGGCCCGGCCTGCTTTCGTTCTGCTTCGTTCGGTTCCGTCCGGTCCACGGCGGACTCGGATCCTGTCGGTCGCCGGGGGTAGGGTGATCGCTGTCGTCGCCACCCCGTCACGGGGCGTGTGTAACGCCCGGAGCGGCTGCGACGATGGGCAGTACGAGGTCCGCACCCTGGTGGGGGCCTTGACGAACAGCACGCGGCGCGCGATTCTCGAGGCGCGTGCCCAAGCGGAACCGCCTCCGATGCATATTCGGCGGTGGCGCTGGGAAGGTTCCCGGTGACGCAGGAGTGGGTGCGACGGCCCGGCCGGTGAGGGATCACTGCCCGGGTTGTCGGTTGTACGGGAGGAGCGTCCGATTCGGTCTCCGAATCAGGGCTTGCTAGCAGTGTCGCCATTGGCTACACTGTCCCTTTGCGCTGCCTATTAGCTGCTCCGTGACTCGTCGCCCGGAGTGGCCCCTGTCCTGACCTGGGGTTTTCCGCCTCGGCCAAGGCCCGGACGGTATGCGCGTAGTGAGCTCCGAGCCCTCGGAAGGACCCCCCTCTTGGCCGCGCCGCGCAACGCCTCGAACAATTCCGCATCCACCGCCCCGCTCCGCGTCTCGTTCGCGAAGATCAAGGAGCCCCTCGAGGTCCCGAACCTCCTCGCCCTGCAGACCGAGAGCTTTGACTGGCTGCTCGGCAACGCGGCCTGGAAGTCCCGGGTCGAGGCAGCCCTGGAGAGCGGTCAGGACGTCCCCACCAAGTCCGGTCTGGAGGAGATCTTCGAAGAGATCTCCCCGATCGAGGACTTCAGCGGGTCGATGTCCCTGACCTTCCGGGACCACCGTTTCGAGCCGCCGAAGAACTCCATCGACGAGTGCAAGGACCGCGACTTCACCTTCGCGGCCCCGCTCTTCGTCACCGCGGAGTTCACCAACAACGAGACCGGTGAGATCAAGTCCCAGACCGTGTTCATGGGCGATTTCCCGCTCATGACCAACAAGGGCACGTTCATCATCAACGGCACCGAGCGTGTCGTCGTGTCCCAGCTGGTGCGCTCCCCGGGTGTGTACTTCGACTCCACCCTGGACAAGGTGTCCGACAAGGACATCTTCTCCGCGAAGATCATCCCCTCCCGCGGTGCCTGGCTGGAGATGGAGATCGACAAGCGCGACATGGTCGGTGTCCGCATCGACCGCAAGCGCAAGCAGTCGGTCACCGTGCTGCTGAAGGCCCTCGGCTGGACCAACGAGATGATTCTCGAGGAGTTCGGCGAGTACGAGTCGATGCGCGCCACCCTGGAGAAGGACCACACCCAGGGCCAGGACGACGCGCTCCTCGACATCTACCGCAAGCTGCGCCCGGGCGAGCCGCCCACGCGTGAGGCCGCGCAGACGCTGCTGGAGAACCTGTACTTCAACCCGAAGCGCTACGACCTGGCGAAGGTCGGCCGCTACAAGGTGAACCGCAAGCTCGGCAACGCCGAGTCGCTGGACTCCGGTGTGCTCACCGAGCCCGACATCATCAACACGATCAAGTACCTGGTCAAGCTGCACGCCGGCGAGACCGAGTGGCGTGATGACGAGGGCCGCGACATTGTCATCGAGGTCGACGACATCGACCACTTCGGCAACCGTCGCCTGCGCAACGTCGGCGAGCTGATCCAGAACCAGGTCCGCACCGGCCTCGCCCGCATGGAGCGAGTGGTCCGCGAGCGCATGACCACCCAGGACGTCGAGGCGATCACGCCGCAGACCCTGATCAACATCCGGCCGGTCGTCGCCTCCATCAAGGAGTTCTTCGGCACCAGCCAGCTGTCGCAGTTCATGGACCAGACGAACCCGCTGTCGGGCCTGACCCACAAGCGTCGTCTGTCCGCGCTCGGCCCCGGTGGTCTGTCCCGTGAGCGGGCCGGCTTCGAGGTCCGAGACGTGCACCCCTCGCACTACGGCCGCATGTGTCCGATCGAGACCCCCGAAGGCCCGAACATCGGTCTGATCGGCTCGCTGGCCTCGTACGGCCGGGTCAACGCGTTCGGTTTCATCGAGACCCCGTACCGCAAGGTCGTCGACGGTGTCGTCACCGAGGCCGTGGACTACCTGACCGCCGACGAGGAGGACCGCTTCGTCATCGCGCAGGCCAACGCCCCGCTGACCGCAGAGCTGACCTTCGCCGAGCCGCGTGTCCTGGTCCGCCGCCGTGGCGGCGAGATCGACTACATCCCCGGCACCGAGATCGACTACATGGACGTCTCGCCGCGCCAGATGGTGTCGGTCGCGACCGCCATGATCCCGTTCCTCGAGCACGACGACGCCAACCGCGCGCTCATGGGCTCGAACATGATGCGCCAGGCCGTCCCGCTGCTCCGCAGCGAGGCGCCGCTGGTCGGCACCGGCATGGAGTACCGCTGCGCCGTCGACGCCGCGGACGTCATCACCGCCGACAAGGCCGGTGTGGTGCAGGAGGTCTCGGCCGACTACGTCACCGTGGCCAACGACGACGGCACGTACAACACGTACCGCGCCGCCAAGTTCACCCGCTCCAACCAGGGCACCGCCTTCAACCAGAAGGTGCTCGTGGACGAGGGCGCCCGCGTCGAGGCCGGCCAGGTGCTGGCCGACGGCCCGTGCACCGACGAGGGCGAGATGGCCCTCGGCAAGAACCTCCTCGTGGCGTTCATGTCGTGGGAGGGCCACAACTACGAGGACGCGATCATCCTGTCGCAGCGCCTCGTGCAGGACGACGTCCTCTCCTCGATCCACATCGAGGAGCACGAGGTCGACGCCCGTGACACCAAGCTGGGCCCCGAGGAGATCACCCGGGACATCCCGAACGTCTCCGAGGAGGTCCTCGCCGACCTCGACGAGCGCGGCATCATCCGGATCGGCGCCGACGTCGTCACCGGCGACATCCTGGTCGGCAAGGTCACCCCGAAGGGTGAGACCGAGCTGACCCCGGAGGAGCGCCTGCTCCGCGCGATCTTCGGTGAGAAGGCCCGTGAGGTCCGCGACACCTCGCTGAAGGTGCCGCACGGCGAGTCCGGCAAGGTCATCGGCGTCCGCGTCTTCGACCGCGAGGAGGGCGACGAGCTGCCCCCCGGCGTGAACCAGCTGGTCCGCGTCTACGTGGCCCAGAAGCGCAAGATCACCAACGGTGACAAGCTGGCCGGCCGTCACGGCAACAAGGGTGTCATCTCCAAGATCCTGCCGGTCGAGGACATGCCGTTCCTGGAGGACGGCACCCCGGTCGACATCATCCTGAACCCGCTGGGCGTCCCGTCCCGAATGAACCCGGGACAGGTCCTGGAGATCCACCTCGGCTGGCTCGCCAAGCAGGGCTGGGACGTCTCCGGCCTCGCCGACGAGTGGGCCAAGCGCCTGCAGGCGATCGGCGCGGACACCGTCGAGGGCGGCACCAACCTCGCCACCCCGGTGTTCGACGGCGCCCGCGAGGACGAGATCACCGGCCTGCTGGACAACACCACCCTCACCCGTGACGGTGAGCGCCTGGTGAACTCCACCGGCAAGGCCCGGCTGTTCGACGGCCGCTCCGGCGAGCCGTTCCCGATGCCGGTCTCGGTCGGCTACATGTACATCCTCAAGCTGCACCACCTGGTCGACGACAAGCTGCACGCCCGTTCGACCGGTCCGTACTCGATGATCACCCAGCAGCCGCTCGGTGGTAAGGCGCAGTTCGGTGGTCAGCGCTTCGGTGAGATGGAGGTGTGGGCCCTTGAGGCATACGGCGCCGCTTACGCGCTGCAGGAGCTGCTCACCATCAAGTCCGACGACGTCCTCGGCCGTGTGAAGGTCTACGAGGCCATCGTCAAGGGCGAGAACATCCCCGAGCCCGGCATTCCCGAGTCCTTCAAGGTCCTCATCAAGGAAATGCAGTCGCTCTGCCTCAACGTGGAGGTGCTGTCCTCGGACGGCCAGTCCATCGAGATGCGGGACAGCGACGAGGACGTGTTCCGCGCCGCCGAGGAGCTCGGCATTGACCTGTCCCGGCGCGAGCCGAGCAGCGTCGAAGAGGTCTGACGGAGGTCGGGCCGGCTGCCCCTCACCGGGCAGCCGGTCCGCCCCCAGGCCCCCCTCAGACCAACAGACAGACTCTCGAATCACGAAAGAGGGCTTGACGACCAGTGCTTGACGTCAACTTCTTCGACGAGCTCCGCATCGGACTGGCCACCGCCGACGACATCCGCCAGTGGTCGCACGGCGAGGTGAAGAAGCCGGAGACCATCAACTACCGCACGCTGAAGCCGGAAAAGGACGGCCTTTTCTGCGAGAAGATCTTCGGTCCCACCCGGGACTGGGAGTGCTACTGCGGTAAGTACAAGCGCGTCCGCTTCAAGGGCATCATCTGTGAGCGCTGCGGCGTCGAGGTGACCCGCGCCAAGGTGCGCCGTGAGCGGATGGGCCACATCGAGCTGGCCGCCCCGGTCACCCACATCTGGTACTTCAAGGGCGTCCCGTCGCGCCTGGGCTACCTGCTCGACCTCGCGCCGAAGGACCTCGAGAAGGTCATCTACTTCGCCGCCTACATGATCACCTGGGTGGACGACGAGCGCCGTCAGCGCGACCTCCCCTCCCTGGAGGCGCACGTCTCGGTCGAGCGTCAGCAGATCGAGAACCGCCGCGACGCCGACCTCGAGGCCCGGGCCAAGAAGGCCGAGTCCGACCTGGCGGAGCTGGAGGCCGAGGGCGCCAAGGCCGACGTCCGCCGCAAGGTCCGCGAGGGCGCCGAGCGCGAGATGAAGCAGCTCCGCGACCGCACCCAGCGCGAGATCGACCGCCTGGACGAGGTGTGGGCCCGCTTCAAGAACCTCAAGGTCCAGGACCTCGAGGGCGACGAGCTGCTCTACCGCGAGCTGCGCGACCGCTTCGGCACCTACTTCTCCGGCTCGATGGGCGCGGCGGCCCTCAAGGACCGCCTGGAGTCCTTCGACCTGGGCGAGGAGGCCGAGCGCCTCCGCGAGATCATCCGCACCGGCAAGGGCCAGAAGAAGACCCGTGCGCTCAAGCGCCTCAAGGTCGTCTCCGCCTTCCTGCAGACCAGCAACAAGCCCAAGGGCATGGTGCTGGACTGCGTCCCGGTGATCCCGCCGGACCTGCGTCCGATGGTCCAGCTCGACGGTGGCCGGTTCGCCACCTCCGACCTGAACGACCTGTACCGCCGCGTCATCAACCGCAACAACCGCCTGAAGCGGCTTCTCGACCTCGGCGCGCCCGAGATCATCGTGAACAACGAGAAGCGCATGCTGCAGGAGGCCGTCGACGCGCTGTTCGACAACGGCCGTCGCGGCCGTCCGGTCACCGGCCCGGGCAACCGCCCGCTGAAGTCCCTCAGCGACATGCTGAAGGGCAAGCAGGGTCGTTTCCGTCAGAACCTGCTCGGCAAGCGAGTCGACTACTCGGCCCGTTCGGTCATCGTCGTCGGCCCGCAGCTCAAGCTGCACCAGTGCGGTCTGCCGAAGGCCATGGCGCTGGAGCTCTTCAAGCCGTTCGTGATGAAGCGCCTGGTCGACCTGAACCACGCGCAGAACATCAAGTCGGCGAAGCGCATGGTCGAGCGCGCCCGCCCCGTGGTGTGGGACGTCCTCGAAGAGGTCATCGCCGAGCACCCGGTGCTGCTGAACCGTGCGCCCACCCTGCACCGCCTCGGCATCCAGGCCTTCGAGCCGCAGCTGGTCGAGGGCAAGGCCATCCAGATCCACCCGCTCGTCTGCACCGCGTTCAACGCGGACTTCGACGGCGACCAGATGGCCGTGCACCTGCCGCTGTCCGCGGAGGCGCAGGCCGAGGCCCGCATCCTGATGCTGTCCTCGAACAACATCCTGAAGCCGGCCGACGGTCGCCCCGTCACCATGCCGACCCAGGACATGGTGCTGGGCCTGTTCTTCCTCACCTCGGACCGCGAGGAGGTCAAGGGCAAGGGTCGTTCCTTCTCCTCGACCGCCGAGGCGATCATGGCCTTCGACGCCCGCGACCTGGACGTCCAGGCCCCGATCGACCTGCGCATGCCGGCCGGCACCGTGCCGCCGCGCGGCTGGGCCGCTCCGGTGGACGAGGAGGGCCAGCCGACCTGGACCGAGGGTGAGCCGTTCCGGATCACCACCACCCTGGGTCGCGCGCTCTTCAACGAGCTGCTGCCCGAGGACTACCCGTTCGTCGACTACGAGGTCGGCAAGAAGCAGCTGTCGGCGATCGTCAACGACCTCGCCGAGCGCTACCCGAAGGTCGTCGTCGCCGCGACGCTCGACAACCTGAAGGCGGCCGGCTTCCACTGGTCGACCCGTTCCGGTGTCACCGTCTCGATCTCGGACGTCATCGTCCCGCCGAGCAAGCCCGCCATTCTGGAGGGCTACGAGGCGCAGGCGGAGAAGGTCCAGAAGCAGTACGAGCGCGGTCTGATCACCGACAACGAGCGCAAGTCCGAGCTGGTCGGCATCTGGACCCGGGCGACCAACGAGGTCGCCGACGCGATGGCCGCGAACTTCCCGAAGACGAACCCCATCTTCATGATGGTCGACTCGGGTGCTCGAGGAAACATGATGCAGATGCGTCAGATCGCCGGTATGCGTGGTCTGGTGTCGAACGCGAAGAACGAGACCATCGCGCGTCCCATCAAGGCCTCGTTCCGTGAGGGCCTGTCCGTGCTGGAGTACTTCATCTCCACCCACGGTGCCCGTAAGGGTCTGGCCGACACCGCGCTGCGTACCGCCGACTCGGGTTACCTGACCCGTCGTCTGGTGGACGTCTCGCAGGACGTGATCATCCGCGAGGAGGACTGCGGCACCGAGCGCGGCCTCAAGCTGGAGATCGGCCAGATCGGTGCGGACGGTGTGCTGCGCAAGGCCGACGACGTCGAGACCAGCGTGTACGCCCGCATGCTCGCCGAGGACATCACGGTCGACGGCAAGCTGATCGCGACCGCCAACACCGACCTCGGCGACGTCCTGATGGACGAGCTGATCCGGCACGGCGTCAGCGCGGTCAAGGTCCGCTCGATCCTGACCTGTGAGTCCGCGGTCGGCACCTGTGCCTTCTGCTACGGCCGTTCGCTGGCCACCGGCAAGCTGGTCGACATCGGTGAGGCGGTCGGCATCATCGCCGCCCAGTCCATCGGTGAGCCCGGCACCCAGCTGACCATGCGTACCTTCCACACCGGTGGTGTGGCCGGTGACGACATCACCCAGGGTCTGCCGCGTGTCGTCGAGCTCTTCGAGGCGCGCACCCCGAAGGGTGTCGCCCCGATCTCGGAGGCGCAGGGTCGGGTCCGGATCGAGGACACCGAGAAGACCCGCAAGGTCGTCGTCACGCCGGACGACGGCACCGACGAGATCGCGTACCCGGTCTCCAAGCGCGTCAAGCTGCTGGTCAGCGAGGGCGAGGCGGTCGAGGTCGGCCAGAAGCTGACCGTCGGCGCCACCAACCCGCACGACGTGCTGCGGATCATGGGCCAGCGTGCCGTCCAGATCCACCTGGTCGCCGAAGTCCAGAAGGTCTACAACTCGCAGGGCGTGTCGATCCACGACAAGCACATCGAGATCATCATCCGGCAGATGCTCCGCCGCGTGACGATCATCGAGTCGGGCGACGCCGAGCTGCTGCCGGGCGAGCTGGTCGAGCGCGGCCGCTTCGAGCAGGAGAACCGCCGCGTGGTGTCCGAGGGCGGCCACCCCGCCTCCGGCCGTCCGCAGCTGATGGGTATCACCAAGGCCTCGCTGGCCACCGAGTCCTGGCTGTCGGCCGCCTCCTTCCAGGAGACGACCCGGGTGCTCACCGACGCGGCGATCCACGCCAAGTCGGACCCGCTGCTGGGCCTCAAGGAGAACGTCATCCTCGGTAAGCTCATCCCGGCCGGTACGGGTCTGCCCCGCTACCGCAACATCCGGGTCGAGCCGACCGAAGAGGCCAAGGCCGCGATGTACTCGGCCGTCGGCTACGACGACTACGACCTGTCGCCGTTCGGCGCGGGCTCCGGTCAGGCCGTCCCGCTGGACGACTACGACTACGGTCCGTACACCGGCTGATCCTTCGGCTGAACCGCAGGGCGGTCACCCCACTCGGGGTGGCCGCCCTGCGGCGTCCGCGCCCCGCGTGTCACCTAGGGGATCCCCCTGGGGACGGAGGCGGCCGAACCACTCCGTGGAGGGAGGCGCCGGGGCCCCGGGGAGCGGGAGACTTGGGGACGTCGAAAGGAGGCCGCGGTGAAGCGGATCATGGGGGCGGCGGCGGTCGTGGGACTGCTGGTGGTCGGGGCGGTGGGCTGCGGGCCGTGGGACCAGCAGCGCAAGACGGTGTCGTACGAGGTGCCCGGGCAGGTCGACGAGCTGGTGGTCGACGGGACCAGCGGGGGGATCGACGTCCGGGTCGGCGACGGCCCGGTGCGGGTGGTGGAGAAGCGGGCCTGGCAGGACGAGGAGCCGCAGGGCACCCACGAGCTCAAGGACGGGGTGCTGAAGCTGACCTACTCCTGCGACAACTGCGGGATCGGCTACGAGGTGCACGTCCCGGCCGGCACCAGGCTGAAGCTGTCGCAGACCAGCGGCGGCATCCAGCTGCACGACGTGGCGGGCGACGTGGACGCCAAGGTGACCTCCGGCGGGATCGAGGCGACCGGGCTGAAGTCCCGCAACGTGAAGATGTCGGTGACCTCCGGCGGGGTGAACGCCCGGTTCGTCGAGGCGCCGACCCGGGCGGAGATGTCCACCGACTCCGGCGGCGTCCAGGTGCGGGTGCCGTCGGGGCAGCAGTACCAGGTGGAGGCGCACTCCGACAGCGGCGGCACCGAGGTGAAGGTGCCCTCCGTCGCCGGGGCGCCGCACATCCTGATCGCCCGGGCCACCAGCGGCGGTGTGCAGGTGGACAACAGCTGACCGGCTGCCGCAACTGTCGGTGGCAGGGCCTAGATTGAGGTGTGTCGGCAGGCGGCGAGGGCCCCGCCGACACCCCCCGAACTCTGTGCCCGAAAGGGGCGTCGGCCATGTCTGCCACCGTTTCCGCAGACCCGCAGGTGACCTACCTGGAACTCTCCGAGGACCAGGGCAGTGCCCACAAGTTCTACGAAGTCACCGTCACGGGCGCGGAGTTGACGATCCGGTACGGACGGATCGGCGAACCGGGCACGACGAAGACCACGGTCTGCGCCAGCGCGGAGAAGGCCGCCTCGGCGGCCGCCAAGAAGATCGGCGAGAAGGTCCGCAAGGGCTACGCCCCGGCGGTCCGGGGGGTGCGCCAGCGCCGGTCGGTGACGCGTCGACAGATCACCTCGACCCGCTCCAGCGCCCGCCAGGCGCCGCTGCTGTGGCGCTTCCGCTCCGGTTCGCCCGCGTTCGGGGTGTACGTGGGCGAGGAGCACGCCTGGGTCGGCAACGAGAGCGGCGACGTCTACACGCTGACCCGGGACGGCGAGGTCACCGGCCGGTTCGGCCTGCCCGACGGCGTCAAGTGCATCGTCGCCGACGACTGGTGGATCTACGCCGGCTGCGACGACGGCAAGGTGTACGACCTGGGCGGCAAGGTGCCGCGGGTGGCGTACGAGATCGCCCAGGACGTCGACATCTACTGGCTCGACATCCACGACGGCGTGCTCGGCGTCGCCGACGAGCGCGGCGGCCTGACCACCGTCGACCACGAGGACGAGTTCCAGTGGCGGCGCAACGCGCAGGGCTCGTCCGGTTGGATGGTGCGCTGCGACGCCGACTCCGTCTACCACGGCTACTCGGCGGGCGTCACCCGGTACGCGAAGCGCGGCGGCGACCAGCAGTGGCACACCCGCACCAAGGGCCAGGTGCTGTTCGGCTGGCAGGAGCGGGACGAGGTGTTCGCCGGCACCTCGCAGGGCTGGGTGCACCGGCTGCGCAAGTCCGACGGCGCCGAGGTCGTCGCGTACAAGTGCGACGCCTCGGTGTTCTCCTGCGCGGCCTCCCCGGACGGCGAGTACGTGTTCGCGGGCGACAACCACTCCTCGGTGTACTGCTTCGCCGCCGACGGCACCCGGCTGTGGAAGCTCGGCACCGGCTGCGGCTCCGCGTACAGCATGCAGTACCGCGACGGGCGGCTGTACGTCGTCACCACCGACGGCTCGCTGGCCTGCCTGGACGCCTCGCCGGGCGCCGTGCAGGCCGCCGAGCAGGGCACCCTGCCGACCACCGCCGAGGTCACCGGCCGCGACATCGCCCGGGTGGAGCCGTCCGCGGAGCTGGAGACCGTCAGCGTCACCGCGGCGGCCGGCACCGGGGTCGAGGTGGAGTGCGTCGCCGACGGCAGCCGGCTGCGGGTCCGGGTGGTCTCGCCGGGCTTCGACCCCGGCTGGCGGGTGCAGTTCCCCAAGGACGTCCGGGTGGCCGGCGCGCGCTACCTGGTGGCGGAGGTGCGGGAGTCCGCGTCCGGCGGGTTCTACCGGGCGCGCGGAGAGATCAAGCGGCTGCTGTGACGCCCCGGCATTGACGCATCGTCAGGGCGCTCCCGTCGGGGGCGCCCTTCGGCGTTCCCGGGGAGGGACGCGGCGGCCGTCCGACGATGCGAGAGGATGCGCGGATGGGGAAGTGGACGGAAGGCCTGCTGGCCTGGGGGAGGGCCCGGCCGTGGGCGGTGGACGCGCCGCTGGTGGCGCTCGCCGTCTGGGTCTCGGTGTGGGGGGTGTACACCGACCCGCACGGCGCGGGCGGGAGGTGGTGGGCGTACACGCTGGCGATCGCCGGGTCGCTGCCGCTGTGGTGGCGGCGCCGCGCCCCGTGGGCGGTGATGGGGGCGTGCGGAGTGCCCACCATGGCGCTGTCCGCGCTGGCGCACTCCGCGATGCCGCAGATCCAGGTCGCCATGGCGGTCGCCATCTACACCGTCGCCGACCGCGGCAAGGACTGGCAGCGCGCCGTGCTGCTGGCGATCTGCGTGGTCGGCAACGTGATCGGCACCCGCTCCTTCGACGGCATGCTGTTCAGCCTGCTGGTGTCCGTCGGCAGCTTCGTCGTCGGCTCCCTGGTCCGCGAACTGCGCCGACTGGCCGGCGTCGAGGCGGAGCGCGCCCGGCAGGTCGGACTGCGCGCCGCCAGCGACGCCGCCCGGGCCGTCGCCGAGGAGCGCGGCCGGATCGCCCGCGAGATGCACGACATCCTGGCCCACGCCGTCTCCCTGATGGTCGTCCAGGCCGAGGCCGGGCCACTGGTGGTGCACAGCAACCCCGACCGGGCGATCCGCGCCTTCGACGCCATCGCCGACTCCGGACGCGACGCGATGGTCCAACTCCGACGGGTGCTCGGCGTCCTCAAGGAGGACGGCGCCGCGCCCGCGCTCGCCCCGCAACCCCGACTGGCCGAGCTCGGCGGCGTCCTCGACCGGGTCCGCGAATCGGGCGTCGCCGTCGACGCCCGCATCGAGGAGGCCGGGCCCGCCGAAGTCCAGGCCGCGGCCTACCGGATCGTCCAGGAAGCCCTCACCAACGTGGTCAAGCACGCCCGGGCCGACCGGGTCGTGGTGCGGGTGGCCGTCCGCGGTGGCGCCGACCTGACCGTCTCGGTCGCCGACGACGGGACCGGGCCTGCGGCGTCGGCCGGCGCCGGCATCGACGGACGCTCCGGCGGACGCGGCCTGCTCTCCATCCGGGAACGCGCGGCCGCCTGCGGCGGCAGCGCCGAAGCCGGCCCCCGAACCGACGGCCCGGGCTACCTGGTGGCCGCCGTGCTGCCGCTCAACGCCTGAGGAAGGAACCCGAGTTGACCGTACGAGTGGTGATCGCCGACGACCAGGAACTGGTCCGCGCCGGCTTCGGCATGATTCTCGACGCCCAACCCGACATCGAGGTCGTCGCCGAAGTCGGCGACGGGCAGCAGGCCATTGACGCCGTGCGCAGCTTCGACCCCGACGTGCTGCTGCTGGACGTCCGGATGCCCGTGATGGACGGGCTGGAGGCGGCGCGTCGGGTCTGCGCCGAGTTCCCGCGCTGCAAGGTGATCATGCTGACCACCTTCGACGTCGACGACTACGTCTTCGACGCGCTGTACGCCGGGGCGAGCGGCTTCCTGCTCAAGGACGTCCGCCGCGACGACCTCGCCCACGCCGTCCGCGTCGTCAACTCCGGCGAGGCCCTCCTCGCCCCCTCCGTGACCCGCCGCGTCATCGGCGAGGTCACCGCCCGCAAGGCCGGCGGGACGCTGGCCGTCTCCCGGCCGCTGGGCCTCCTCCTGGGCTCCCTCACCGCCCGCGAGTTGGAGACCCTGCGGCTGGTGGCCCGGGGCATGTCGAACGCCGAGATCGCCGCGGAGCTGGTGGTCAGCGAGCACACGGTCAAGACGCACGTCAGCAACCTGCTCCAGAAGCTGGGGCTGCGGGACCGGGTGCACGCGGTGGTCTTCGCGTACGAGGCGGGGGCCGTGACAGCAGGCGAATGAGACGACAGGGGCGCGCGGGGAGGTACCCCCACGCGCCCCTGGTGTCCCTCTGGCGGGGGAGTCCCACGTTTCACCGTCGCGGGGGAGTCGCGCCGCAGGCCGTCCCGGCAGGGTTGGGGGTGTCGAAAAGGGCACTCACGCAAAGGGGTTGGGCGATGGTCACGGGGCGTCGGGCGCTGGGATGGGCGGCGGGGCTGCTGGCGGTGTACGGGGCGGTGCGGCTGGTGCCGGGCTCGCGCGGGGTGGGGCCGGGGTGGACGATCGGGCATGTCGCGCTGTTCGCGGGGATGGTGCTGATGGGTCTCGGCATGGTGGAGCTGTGGCGTCTGGGCGGTGCGGGCGGCGTCTGGGGCCGGGTCTGGTTGGGGGCGGGTCTCGCGGGGGTGCTGTCCGGGCTCGCGCAGAGCGGCATCGACCTGTACGCGAACGCGGTCTCGCAGGACTACGCGGCGCGTTCGGAGCTGTTCGATCGGGTGCAGTCGGTGCCGGGCGTGCTGCCGGTGGTGTACACGGTGGTGCCGATGATGCTGTACGTGGGCCTGTTGGCGCTGCTGGTGCGGCTGACGGTGCGCGGCGTGGTGCGCTGGTGGAGCCCGGTGCTGGTGCTGGTGGGCACGGTGCTGATGGGGGCGTCGCTGGACTTCATGCCGGTCGGTGCGGCGCTGTACCTGGCGGCGTTCCGGCCGGTGATAACGGGTGGTCAGAACCGGCTGCGGGCCGTACCGTCCGGGGCATGAGCGAGAAGCGTCCGCTGGTGGCGGTGTTGACGGGGGCGGGGATCTCCACGGACTCGGGGATTCCCGACTACCGTGGCCCGCAGGGGCTTTGGCAGCGTGATCCGAGTGCGCAGGACCTGGTGACGATCGGCCCGTACCTGGCGAGCACGGAGGTGCGGCGCCGGTCCTGGCTGATGCGGCGGGACGCCGGCGCGGTCGGGGCGAAGCCGAACGCGGGGCATCGGGCGCTGGTGGAGCTGGAGCGGGCGGGCGTGCCGATGCGGGTGCTGACGCAGAACGTGGACGGCCTGCACCAGGCGGCGGGGTTGCCGGCCCGGAAGGTGATCGAGCTGCACGGGACGGCCACCGAGGTGCAGTGCGTCGGGTGCCGGGCGGTCGGTCCGACGGCGGCGGCGCTGGAGCGGGTCGCGGCGGGGGAGGACGACCCGGCGTGCGAGCAGTGCGGCGGGGTGCTGCGGCCGCGCACCGTGATGTTCGGCGAGGCGTTGGACGAACAGGTGCTGGTGAAGGCGGACGCGATCGCCAAGGGGTGCCAGGTGTTCCTGGCGGTGGGCAGTTCGCTCCAGGTGCATCCGGCGGCGCTGCTGCCGCGGATCGCGTTGGAGAACGATGCCCGGCTGATCGTCGTCAACGGCGAGCCCACGCCGTGGGACTGGGCGGCGCACGAGGTGGTCCGTGAGCCGATCTCGGAGGCGCTGCCGAAGCTGGTGCAGCGGCTGGTGAGCGGCGACCTGACCCGGGGCTGAGGACAAACCCGCAGGTCGGGCGGCATACGATGGCGATCTGACGAGCAGGGAGAGAGCTCCATGGCGATCGATGCCTTCGACCCGTGGTCGGCCGAGTTCGTGGCCCACCCGTACCCGGCGTACGCGGCGCTGCGCGAGCAGTCGCCGGTCGTCCACTTCGAGCCGAGCGACCAGTGGCTGGTCTCCCGGTACGCGGACGTCAACGCGCTGCTGCGGGACCGGCGGTTGGGCCGTACGTTCACGCACCGCTTCGGCCACGAGGAGTTCGGGCAGCCCGCGCCGAACCCGGCGCACGAGCCGTTCCACACCCTGAACGACCACGGCCTGCTGGACCTGGAGGGCCCCGACCACACCCGGATCCGGCGGCTGGTGTCCAAGGCGTTCACCCCGCGCATGGTGGAGTCGCTGCGCCCGACCGTGCAGCGCCTCGCCGGCGAGCTGGTCGACGGGCTGCTCGCCGACGGCGGCGGCGACCTGATCGCGAAGGTCGCCGAGCCGCTGCCGGTCGCGGTGATCGCCGAGATGCTGGGCGTCCCGGAGTCGGACCGGCACCTGCTGCGGCCCTGGTCGTCCGACATCACCGGGATGTTCGAACTCAACCCGGACGAGGAGACGGCCCGCCGGGCGGTCACCGCCAGCCTCGAATTCTCCGCCTACCTGCGGGAGCTGATCCGCCGTCGGCGCGAGCAGCCCGGCGCCGACCTGATCAGCGCGCTGGCCCAGGCCGCCGAGGACGGGCAGGTGCTCAGCGAGCAGGAGATGATCTCCACCTGCGTGCTGCTGCTGAACGCCGGCCACGAGGCGACCGTCAACACCACCGGCAACGGCTGGTGGGCGCTGCTCCGCAACCCCGGCGAACTCGCTCGGCTGCGCGGCGCGGTGGACGAACTGCTGCCCACCGCCATCGAAGAGCTGATGCGCTACGACACCCCGCTGCAGATGTTCGAGCGCTGGGTGCTGGAGGACATCGAGGTCGGCGGCGTGCGGATCCCGCGCGGCGCGGAGGTGGCGCTGCTGTTCGGCTCCGCCAACCGCGACCCGGAGCGGTTCGCCGACCCCGACCGGCTCGACCTGGGCCGCGCCGACAACCCGCACATCACCTTCGGCGCCGGAATTCACTTCTGTCTCGGCGCTCCGCTTGCCAGACTCGAACTCACCGAGTCCTACGGCGCGCTGCTCCGCAAGGCCCCCGGGCTGACGCTGGTGCGCGAACCCGAGTGGAACCCCGGCTACGTGATCCGCGGACTCAAGGAACTGCTGGTCGAGGTCTGAGAGGGGCGTGCCATGGGGCGGGCGACGGGAGCGATGCTGGGGCTGGCGATCGGCGACGCCCTTGGAAAGCGCACCGAGTTCCTGAATCTGGACGAGATCGGGCTGCTCGGCCCGGACTGGCGGCAGCTCCCGCTGCCGAAGAAGGCCCAGGTCACCGATGACACCCAGATGACGTTGGCGCTCGCCCGCGCCCTGCGCACCGGCCTCGCCGAGGGCCCGCTCGTCCCGCTGCGCCTCGAACTTCCGCTGCGCGAGGAGTTCGTGGACTGGTGGCGCTCCCCGGACAACAACCGGGCCCCCGGCATGACCTGCCTGCGGTCCTGCTTCCGGCTGTCCACCGGCCGGCCCTGGCAGGACGCGTCCGACCTCGGCTCCAAGGGCTGCGGGGCCAACATGCGGGTCGCCCCGCTCGGCCTGGTCCGGGAGTTGACGGACCGGCAGGTGTCCGGCGCGGCCCAGCTCCAGTCCGGTCTCACCCACGGCCATCCGACGGCGCTGGCCGCCAGCGAACTCACCGCGTTCACCGTCCGCTGGCTCGCCCAGGGCGTCGACCCGGCCGAGCTGCCCGCCCGGCTGCGCGCCCACGCCCACGAACAGCGCACCCGCTACGACGAGTTCTGGCTCGGCGACCTCGCCTCCCGGGACCACTTCGGCTCGCCGGAGGCGTTTATCGCCCGCGGCTGGGACGAGTGCCTGCTGGCCCTCGACCGGCTCGACTCCGCCCTCGCCGCGGGCGAGGTGGACGCCGACCCCTGCGAGCGAACGGGGGAGGGCTGGGTCGCCGAGGAGGCGTTCGCCACCGCGCTGCTCTGCTTCCTGCTGCTGCCCGACGACCCGGTCGCCGCCGTCCGCCGGGCCGCCGTCTCCTCCGGCGACTCCGACTCGCTGGCCTGCCTGGCCGGCGCGTTCGCCGGCGCCCGGCACGGCGAGGGCGGCTGGCCGGGCGAGTGGGTGGAACGGATCGAGTACCGCAAGGAGCTGCTGGCGTTCGGCGCGCTCTGGGACTGACCCCGGCCCGTCAGTCCAGGCCCATGGCGGTCAGCCACTCCGGGAAGCCGGTCAGCAGCCGGTCGTACAGCTCGGCGTCGGCGAGCGCCCGCGGGTCGGCGCCGGCCGGGAAGAACCCCGCGTTGTCGACCGGGCGGCGGGCCGGGACGGGCAGTTCGTCGAGCCGGTGCAGGAAGGCGAACTCCTGGTCGGCGGGGTCGCCGAAGCCCACGAACTGCCAGTAGATCGGGAGTTCGGCGGCCAGGCAGAGCATGTCCCGGGCCGCCGCGCGGGAGGTCGGGCCGCCGTCGGTCTGGAACACCACCAGCGCCGGGTCGGTGGCCCCGGAGAGCTGGTAGTGCCGGATCACGGCCTTCATCGCCAGGTGGTAGTTGGTCCGGCCCATGTGCCCCAGCGAGGAGTGCAGGCGGCCGATCCGGTCCCGGTGGTCGTCGAGCGAGATCTCGGCGACGCCGTCCACCTCAGTGGAGAAGAAGACCACCGGCACCCGCCCGTCGTCGTCCAGGTGCGCCGAGAGCGCCAGCACCTGCTCGGCGAAGTGCTGGACGGTCCCGGACCGGTAGTGCGGCCGCATCGAGCCGGACCGGTCGAGCACCAGGTAGACGGCTGCCCGGGCGTGCTGGAGTCCGCGCTCGGTCAGGCTGACCCGCGCGGACTTGTACAGGTCGACCAGCCCGGGCGCGGCGGCCGACACCTTCTCCAGACTCAGCGCCACCACGTCACCCGACCGGCAGCGGGTAGCGGTCGGCGAGCGCCGCCCGGTCGCCGTGGGCGAACACCACCAGGTCGTCGGCCACCTGCAGCAGCACCTCCCGGCCCTCCACCAGCGCGCACCAGTCGGCGGGCAGGCCGGACAGGCCGTACATCGCGCCCACCAGGTTGCCGCAGACCGCGCCCGTGGAGTCGCTGTCGCCCGAGTGGTTCACGGCCAGCACCAGCGCCTCCCGGGCGTCCGCGCCGACCAGCGCCGCGTACACCGCGATCGCCAGGCACTCCTCGGCGACCCAGCCCAGGCCGACCCGTTCCACCGCCTCCGCCGAACCCGGGCCCTCGTCGGCCACCCGCACCGCCCGGCGCAGCGCCTCCGTCGTCTCCGCGTTGTCCGGCACCGCCGCCAGCCTCGCCAGCGTCGAGGACACCGCCGCCCGCAGCGGCACCCCGGCCGCGACCCGCTCGACCAGCGCGGCGAACGCGCCCGCCGCCAGGTAGCCCGTCGGGTGACCGTGCGTCAGCTGCGCCGCCAGCGCGGCCTGCCGGAACGCCTCCTCCGCACCCAGGCCGACCAGGCCGAACGGCGCCGAGCGCATCACCGTCCCGCAGCCCTTCGAGTTCGGGTTCACCGGGCCGTCCTGCCCGAACGGGACGGCCTCCGTGCAGTCCAGCACCACGCCCGTTATGCAGGCGTTGCCCGGCGCGCGGGAGGCGTACAGGAACTCCTGCCCGGCCAGCCAGCCGTCCGGGAAGCGCCCGGGGCCGGGCAGCCGCTGGGTCTGGTACCAGCGGCGGTACGCGGCGTGCAGGTCCTCGCGGCGGCCGCCGCGCAGCAGGCCCTCCGCGGTGAACAGGGTCATCTGGGTGTCGTCGGTGACCTGGCCGCCGCGGCCGGCGTCCGCCAGGTCGGTCAGGCCCGCCTCGCCGTGCAGCTCCCGGATGCGGTCCAGCCGCAGGAACTCGATCGGCCACCCCAGCGCGTCGCCCAGCGCACCGCCGACCAGCGATCCGCGCACCCGCTCCGCGAACTCCATGCCCACTCCCTGTCCGCCGACGTTCCGTCAGCGCTCGATCCGGCCCGAACCCCGGTGCAGCGTGGCCCGGTCGGCGGCGGCCCGGCCCTCGACCCAGCCCTCGCCGTCGCTCACCCGCACCCGCTGCGACACCAGCTTCGGGAACATCCTGCCAACCGCGTCGTCCACGGCCTCGGCCCGGGCCGCCAGCACCGGCAGCAGCCCGCCGTCCGGGGTCGGCACCGGCAGCGCCCCGCCGCCGTCCTCGACGCCGCCCGGCTCGCCCGGCTCGGCCGGTCGCCCGGCCGCCGCGTCCTCGGTGGCCCGCTCGGTGGCGTCCGCCAGCCGCTCCCGGATCCGCGCCGCGTACGCCACCAGGAACGACTGCCGGAACGCCTTCGTCCGGGCCGCCCCGTCCTTGTGCTTGCGGCTGCCCGCCCGCTGCATCGCCGACGTCGCCTGCACCAGCAGCGAGGTGTACAGCAGCTCGACGCAGTCCAGGTCGGCGTCGAAGCCGATCACCGTGCAGAACCCGAACTCCTTCGCCCACACCACCCGGCACCGGTTCGCCGCCGCCACCGCGTCCAGCAGCATCGTCTTCGGGCCCTCGTACGGGTTGTCCACGCCGATCCGCAGCGCCGCCGGCTGGTCCGCCGACGGCCCGCCCGCCGACAGCAGCGCCTCGTCGATCGAGTGACGCGCCATCAACTCCTGGGCCTTCGCGGTCAGCGCCTCCGCCTCGTCCGGGAAACCGGTCGACTCGGCCTTCGCCAGCAGCGCCCGGATCCGCCCCAGCATCCGCGGCTCCCCGCTGCGCGGCGCGCCCACCCGCGGCGCCGACTGCCCCGGCGCCGGGCCCACCGGCTGCACGGGAGGCAGCAGCGCCCACACCCGCAGCAGCTCCAGCGCCGCCGTGGCCAGCGCGAACCGGTCCATCCGGTGCCGGTCCGCGAACGCCTGCAGGTACGCCTCGTCGGACGCCCACCAGGGCTCCGCCTCCAACTCCCGCAGCTGCTCCTGCCAGCGCCGGTCCAGCGCGGCGGCCGGATGCCGGCGGCCCTCCGCGGCGATCAGGTCCACCGCCAGCGCCACCTGCACCGGGGCCAGCTCGCGCCGCGCCACCCGCACCAGGTCGGCCGGCCGCCAGCCCGCAGCCCAGCACCGGCCCACCGACCGGTCCGCGAAGCCCAGCAGCGCCCGGCTCACCAGCGGCCACCGGTCCGCGGACGCCGCCAGCGCCGAGGCCGCGCCGTCCACCACGAACTCCAGCCCGTCGGCCGGCGCGCCGACCACCCGGCCCACCGCCTCCGCCAGCAGCTCGTCCACGGGCTGATCGGTGCTGGTCACGGCGGTCCTGCTTCCTGGGGCACGGGGGAGGGGCGCTCCCCATGATGCCGGAGCACGCGACCGGACCGCGCCGACCGCCGGATCGGTCAGCCGCCCAGGGCCTCCCAGCCGCGGTCGATCTGCCGCTGCGCCGGGGTGCCGTCCGCGGTGAGCAGCGCCAGCAGCGCGGCCCCGTCGGCGGGGCGGTCGGCGAGGTCCTTGGCGAGGGCGCGCCCGACGGTGTCGGCCAGCTCCGGGTCGAGCGCGCGGACGGCGGCGACCGCCGCCGGGTCGGGGTCCTCGTTGACGATCCGGTGGTAGACGGCGTACGGGTTGGCGGTGGCGAACGGACTGTCGCCGTGCGCCGCGCAGATCAGGCAGCAGGCCCACGCCCAGACGTCGGCGGCCGGCCCGACCGGGCCCTCGGCCAGCTGCTCCGGGGCCATGAAGACGGGCGTGCCGACCATGCCGCCGGTCCGGGTCAGCCGGGTGTGGTCGACCATCAGCGAGATCCCGAAGTCCAGCAGCTTGGGGCCGTCGCTGGTCATCATGATGTTGGACGGCTTCAGGTCGCGGTGCACCAGCCCGCCGCGGTGCAGGGCGTCCAGGGCGACGGCCAGCGCCACCGCGAGCGCGCGCAGCGCGGCCCGGTCGGCCAACGGGCCGCGCTCGCGCAGCAGGGCCTGCAGGGGGCGGCCGTCGAGCAGCTCCATGGCGATGAACGGGGTGCCGTCGGCGACGCCGGTGTCCAGCACCCGGGCGGTGTGCGCGGCGGGCGCCTGGGCCAGCACCTTCGCCTCGTTCGCGAACCGGCGGTGCAGCTCCTCGTCGTGCTCGGCGTCGGCGTGCAGCGTCTTCAGCGCGACCTGGGTGGCCGAGCCCTGACGGCGCGCCAGGTAGACGGTGCCGAACCCGCCGGAGCCGATCAGCCCGATCAGCCGGTACGCGCCGATCGCGGTCGGCGCCCCGCTCGGCAGCGGCTTGACGTCGACCGTCGGCAGGCCGTCGGGGCTCGGCGGCCCGTCCGGCCTGCGCACCGTCGCCACCGCGTCCGGGTCGCGCACCGTGCCGTCCACCGCCGTCGGCGCGGCCGGTGCGCCGACCACGCCGACCACCGTGGGCTCGGCCGCGAACCGGGCCGCCGCGTCGGCGAGTTCGGCGTCCCGGGCGGCCCGCAGCGCCTCGGACTCGGCGAGCACCGCACGGGCGGTCTCGGCGTCCCGGGCGGCGACCGCCGCCTCGTTCTGCGCGGCGGCGGCCCGCGCGGCGGCCTCCCGGGCACGGCGGGTGCGCTGCGCCTCGCGGGTCTCGCGGATCGACTGCAACCGGGCGGAGGCGGCCGCGCCGAGCGTGTCGACGGTGTCCCGGACCGCCCCGGCGGGCGCGTCTGCGGACCCGGTGACACCCGTCAGCGGCGGGGCGGCGAGGGCCGTCGGCAGCAGGTTCAGGCGGCGGGTGGCGTACAGCGAGCACAGCTGCCACACCACCAGCGCGAGCAGCGCGCCGTTCGGCAGCACCAGCGGCATCAGCAGGAACTGGGCGGCCAGCACCGGCACCAGGTAGCGGCGCAGCCGGGAGTGCTCCCAGGTGCCGGACGGCATCCGGGTGCACAGCACCAGGAACCGGGTGCGGGCCCACAGCAGCTGCCACAGCGCGGTCAGCACCAGGCCGGTCAGCGCCGCGCCGAGCCCGCCCTCGCCGCCGAACAGCGCGAGCAGCCCGCGCGCCGCCAGCCACGGCGGGCTGGTGCGCACGGCCTTCTGATCGAGGGCGTCGTCCCCCTGGAACTGCCGGTGCACGGCGATCCACAGCAGCACGGTGAGCCCGGCGCCCACCAGCACGGGCAGCACGAGCTCCACCGCGGCGGCGATCCGCCGGGGCGGGTACGCGGTGCGCAGCGCCCGCAGCTCGAACTGCCGGCGGGAGGCGTCCCCGGCCAGCAGGGTGCGGATCTGGGTCCGCCGGGCGCGGCTGAGCAGCCGGGCCCGGTAGCCGTGCTGGCTGAGGCCGAGGGTGACGACGGTGACCAGCCGCAGCACCAGCAGCACCACGAGCATCGGCAGCACGGTCTGCTTCCAGAACGGACTGTCCGTCCAGCCGTAGTGCGTCAGGTGCGTCGCCGCGGCGATCCGCGTCCCCATGGTGTGTCCTCCCCGTGCACACGGGTCGGCCCCGGGCGCGCACGCATGATAGCGGCGGGCCCGGGGCCGGTCGGGGGGTCCGTCAGCGCTCGATCACCCGGGTGAGGATCTCCGGCAGCCGCTTGATCAGCCCGCCGGACGCGATCCGGACGCCCAGCAGGACCATCCCCGCGCCGTACAGCACACCGGCCGGCAGCACCGGCCAGACCGGCGAGTGGGAGATCAGCAGGACGCCGAGCGTGATGCCGAGCGGCGCGCAGCCCAGCGTGACGCCGAACATCGAGCCGAAGGCGTTGAGCATCACCACGCCGTTCTGGCCGGGCGCGGCGCTGCGCATCGGGTTGCCGTCGGCGGGCACCGCGTACGGGGCGTACACGCTGGTCACGCAGCCCAGGCCGACGCCGGTGCCGAGCGCGGCGAGCGCCAGGCCGAGCGCGGGCGCGAGTTCCGCCCACTTGCCGGTGACGGCGGCGAGCACCGGTCCGACCAGCAGCAGCACGGCGACGCCGGACAGCAGGACGGCGAACACCCGGCCGCGCAGCTCGTCGCGGGCGTCCCGACGGGTGCTCAGGGTGGCGGCGACCATCCAGAACCCGGAGCCGTCCATGCCGAACAGGTTGCCGGACTGCAGACCGAGCATCAGCGCGCCGATCGCGATCACGTACACCGAGCTCCAGCCCTGGACCACCGACAGCGCCGCGATCACGCAGGTCATGCCGATGCCGGTGAAGAGCGCGACCTTCGCGCGGGGCTCGCGCCAGGTGTAGCGCAGGTGCCGCTGGGCGACCGTGCCGGCCCGGCCGGCGGGCAGCAGCCGCCAGAAGCGGGAGCCCTTGCCGGAGTGCACCGAGGAGGTCTCCACCAGGGTGGAGGCGTCGCCGGAGACCATCAGGTCCTGCAGGCTGCGCAGCCACCAGCGCAGCAGGACGGCCAGCAGGCCGCCGGCGAGCGCGAGTTGCAGCGCAGCGACCAGGTAGGCGCCCTCGCCGGCCGAGCGCACCGCGTCGATCGCGGAGACCGGCGGGATCCAGCGCACCACCGCGGCGTACGGGTGCAGCACCGACAGGTCGAGGCCCTTGGGGTCCTGGAAGCCGCTCTGCATGCCCAGGTTGCCGAGCTGGATCAGCAGCGCGAACAGCAGGCCGCCGAAGATCGCGAAGTCCTTGCCGCGCCGGCTGGACAGCAGCCGGGCGTTGGCGGCGGCCACCGAGCGGGTCAGCGCGATCAGCAGCAGCAGGGTGAGCGGCACCGCGAGCACCGCGACGACCGCGGAGGCCGCGCCCTGCCCGCCGGCCGCGGCGGCGCCGATCAGCAGCAGCAGGCCGACCAGCGGGCCGGGGCCGACCAGGCTGCCCAGCAGGGTGCCGCGCAGCAGGGCCCGCGGGCGCAGCGGCAGCATGGTGAGCCGGGTCGGGTCGGCGCTCTCGTCGCCGGCGAAGAAGAACAGCGGCAGGGCGGCCCAGGAGACGGCCAGTCCGGCGGTCAGCACCGCGGCGGCGTCGGCGGCGCCCGCGTGCCCGCGCAGCGCCACCATTCCGACGGCCGCGGACACGCCGAACAGCAGGCCGAGGCTGGTGCCGACCAGGAAGCCGGCGGCCCGGCCGGGGCTGCGCCGCAGCCCGTTGCGCAGCAGCCGGAGCTTGAGCGAGACCAGCGCGCGGACGACGGCCCGGTCGTCCGCGGCGGACATGTCGGGGGTTGCGGCAGCGGCCGTGGTGTTCACCGGTGGCCCCCACCGAGCCAGCCGAGCGCCTGCCCGTCGTCCTCGCGGACGCCGACCAGCCCGAGGAACGCCTGGTGCAGCGAGGTCTCGCCGCGCACCTGGTCGAGCGGCCCGGCGGCGACCACCCGGCCGGCGTTGACCACGGCGACCCAGGCGCACAGCGACTCGACGAGTTCCATGACGTGGCTGGAGAACACCACGGTGGAGCCGGAGGCGGCGTACCGGGTGAGCACGCCGCGGATGGTCTGCGCGGACACCGGGTCGACGCCCTCGAACGGCTCGTCCAGGAACAGCACGTCGGGGTTGTGCAGCAGCGCCGCGGCCAGGCCGATCTTCTTGCGCATGCCGGTGGAGTAGTCGGCGACCAGCTTGTCGGCGGAGCCGGTCAGGTCGAGCACGGCGAGCAGTTCCTCGGCGCGCCGGTCGGTCTCCGGGCCGGGCAGGCCGCGCAACCGGCCGTTGTACTGCAGCAGTTCGCGCCCGCTGAGGCGTTCGAACATCCGCAGGCCCTCGGGCAGGATGCCGATCCGGGACTTGACCGCGACCGGGTCCTGCCAGACGTCGGCCCCGTGCACCAGCACGGTGCCCTGGTCGGGGCGGAGCAGGCCGGTGACCATCGACAGCGTGGTGGTCTTGCCGGCGCCGTTCGGGCCGACCAGTCCGATGAACGAACCGGCGGGCAGGTCGAGGTTCAGTCCGGCGACGGCGGTCTGCGCTCCGAAGCGCTTCCACAGGTCGCGGATCGAGACGGCGGGCGGCGTGGTGGTCGCCTCCATGGCGGGTGGTCTCCTTGTCGAGTCGGTCACTGTCGGTCCTGTCGGTCCTGGCCGGGCCACTCGACCTTATGATCATTTCTTTACCTTTCCATCCCCCATGTGGCGGTATTGGCCTCTTGGGGGCCGGTGGCCGATCGTCACCCGCCGCAGCCCGGCAACTACCCGGACGCCCCGTTCGTCCTGCATCCTGAGGAACGCACGCGCAGTGCGGGGAACGGGAGGTGGCCGAGATGGCCGGTCAGTGGGGAACACCGGCGCCGTACGGGCAGCAGCCCTGGCAGCCGGCGACGACGCCGCAGTCCGCGATGCGCGCCGCGCACGCCGACCGCGAGCGCACCGTGGACGTGCTGAAGGCCGCCTACGCCGAGGGCCGGCTCACCGCCGCCGAGTACGAGCACCGGATGGCCTCCGCCCACCAGGCCGCCACCTACGGCCAGTTGTCCTCCCTGGTCGGCGACCTGCCGTCCGGACCGGTGGTCGCCCCGTTCGGCGCCGCCGTCCCGGCGACCTTCCTGCCGCAGCCGCCCCCGCTGCCCGTCGCGCCGCGCAACAACGGCCTGGCGGTGGCCTCGGCGATCCTCGGCGGCCTGACCCTGTTCACCTTCGGCCTGACCGGCGTGCCCGCCGTGATCACCGGCCACATCGCCCGTTCGCAGATCCGCCGCACCCGGGAGGACGGCGACGGTCTGGCGATCTTCGGCCTGGTGTTCGGCTGGCTCTCACTCGCCGGTTGGGTGGCGTTCCTCCTCCTGGTGGTCGTGGCGGCCGGCAGCGGCTCGCCGCACTGAGCCGGGTTTCGGCAGGTCGGCGCGGGCCCGGGCGGCGGACGCCCCGGCGCGCCCCATTTGTTTTGACCGCCGCCTGTGCGCTAGGTACGCTCTGACCTTGTGCCTGGGGTGTGCCCGGGTCCTTGTGCGTGCCAGCAGATCGGCCGCCGTGGCGGAGACTCCACCCGCCCGGCCTGTGTCGTAGCCGCAGCTCAGCTCGGGATTCCGTGATTCTTCCCCCGAAGAAGGCCCAACACGCCCGACCGCGTGGGTCGGAGAGTGGGGGCCACACCGCAGGTTAGTTTCACCAAGCCTTGGCACACAGAAAACGGAGAAACGGTGCCTACGATCCAGCAGCTGGTCCGAAAGGGCCGGCAGGACAAGGTCGAGAAGAACAAGACGCCCGCACTGAAGGGTTCGCCCCAGCGCCGCGGCGTCTGCACGCGTGTGTACACGACCACCCCGAAGAAGCCGAACTCGGCTCTCCGTAAGGTCGCCCGTGTGCGCCTCACCAGCGGGATCGAGGTCACCGCTTACATCCCGGGCGAGGGCCACAACCTGCAGGAACACTCCATCGTGCTGGTCCGCGGTGGCCGTGTGAAGGACCTTCCTGGTGTCCGCTACAAGATCATCCGCGGCTCCCTCGACACCCAGGGTGTCAAGAACCGCAAGCAGGCTCGCAGCCGCTACGGCGCCAAGAAGGAGAAGTAAGAATGCCTCGTAAGGGCCCCGCCCCGAAGCGCCCGGTCATCATCGACCCGGTTTACGGCTCCCCGCTGGTGACCTCGCTGGTCAACAAGATCCTGCTGCACGGCAAGCGCTCCACCGCCGAGCGGATCGTCTACGGCGCCCTCGAGGGCGTCCGTGAGAAGACCGGCGCCGACCCGGTCGTCGCGCTGAAGCGCGCGCTGGAGAACGTCAAGCCGACCCTTGAGGTCAAGTCCCGCCGCGTCGGTGGCGCCACCTACCAGGTGCCGGTCGAGGTCCGCCCGGGCCGCGCCAACACCCTGGCGCTGCGCTGGCTGGTCGGTTACTCCCGCGCCCGTCGCGAGAAGACCATGACCGAGCGTCTGCTCAACGAGATCCTCGACGCCAGCAACGGTCTGGGCGCTTCCGTGAAGCGTCGCGAGGACACCCACAAGATGGCCGAGTCCAACAAGGCCTTCGCGCACTACCGCTGGTAGTCCGAACCCCGTCACTAGACAGAGAGAGAACGAGCCACCATGGCTGCAACCTCCCTTGACCTCGCCAAGGTCCGCAACATCGGGATCATGGCGCACATCGACGCGGGCAAGACCACCACCACCGAGCGGATCCTGTTCTACACCGGTGTCTCGTACAAGATCGGTGAGGTCCACGATGGCGCTGCCACCATGGACTGGATGGAGCAGGAGCAGGAGCGCGGCATCACCATCACGTCGGCCGCGACGACCTGCCACTGGACCCTCGACGGTGTCGAGAACACGATCAACATCATCGACACCCCGGGCCACGTCGACTTCACCGTCGAGGTGGAGCGCTCGCTGCGCGTCCTCGACGGTGGCGTGACGGTGTTCGACGGCGTCGCCGGTGTCGAGCCCCAGTCCGAGACCGTGTGGCGGCAGGCTGACCGCTACGGCGTCCCGCGCATCTGCTTCATCAACAAGCTGGACCGCACGGGCGCCAACTTCTTCTTCTGCGTGCAGACCATCGTGGACCGCCTCGGCGCCACCCCGCTGGTCATGCAGCTGCCGATCGGCGCCGAGGCCGACTTCACCGGCGTCGTCGACCTGGTGAAGATGAAGGCCCTGGTCTACTCGGCCGACGCCCCCAAGGGCGAGATGTACGACACCGTCGAGATCCCGGCCGACCTGGCCGAGCAGGCGGCGGAGTACCGCGAGGCCCTGATCGACACCGTGTCGAACATCAGCGACGAGGTGATGGAGCTCGCCCTGGAGGGCGAGGACATCCCCGAGGAGCTGCTGATCGCCGCGATCCGCAAGGGCACCCTGGACTCGTCCTTCACCCCGATCTTCTGCGGCTCCGCGTTCAAGAACAAGGGCGTCCAGCCCCTGCTCGACGCGGTCGTGAAGTACCTGCCGTCGCCGCTCGACATCGAGGGCATCGAGGGTACGAAGCCGGGCAACGACGAGGAGAAGATCGTCCGTCAGGCCTCTGACGACGAGCCGCTCGCCGCCCTCGCGTTCAAGATCATGTCTGACCCGCACCTGGGCAAGCTCACCTTCGTCCGCGTGTACTCCGGCCGCCTGGAGTCCGGCACCTCGGTGCTGAACTCCGTCAAGGGCAAGAAGGAGCGCATCGGCAAGATCTACCGCATGCACGCGAACAAGCGTGAGGAGATCGACTCGGTGGGCGCCGGCGACATCATCGCCGTCATGGGCCTGAAGCAGACCACCACCGGTGAGACGCTGTCCGACGAGAAGCAGCCGGTCATCCTGGAGTCCATGGACTTCCCGGCCCCGGTCATCCGCGTCGCGATCGAGCCCAAGTCCAAGGGCGACCAGGAGAAGCTGGGTGTCGCCATCCAGCGCCTGGCCGAGGAGGACCCGTCCTTCCAGGTCAACACGGACGAAGAGACCGGCCAGACCATCATCGCGGGTATGGGCGAGCTGCACCTCGAGGTGCTGGTCGACCGTATGCGCCGTGAGTTCAAGGTCGAGGCCAACGTCGGCAAGCCGCAGGTCGCGTACCGCGAGACGATCCGCAAGGCCGTCGAGCGCATCGACTACACGCACAAGAAGCAGACCGGTGGCTCCGGCCAGTTCGCGAAGATCCAGATCGCGATCGAGCCGCTCGAGTCCGGCGAGGGCTACGAGTTCGTCAACAAGGTCACCGGTGGCCGCGTCCCGCGGGAGTACATCCCCTCGGTCGACGCCGGTTGCCAGGAGGCCATGGAGTTCGGCGTGCTCGCCGGCTACCCGCTCCAGGGCGTTCGCGTGAGCCTGCTCGACGGTGCGTCGCACGACGTCGACTCGTCCGAGCTCGCGTTCAAGATCGCCGGTTCCATGGCGTTCAAGGAAGGTGCCAAGAAGGCGTCGCCGGCTCTGCTCGAGCCGATGATGGCCGTCGAGGTCACCACCCCCGAGGACTACATGGGCGACGTGATCGGCGACATCAACTCCCGCCGTGGCCAGATCCGGGCCATGGAGGAGCGTCACGGCGCCCGCGTCGTCAAGGCGCTGGTGCCGCTGTCCGAGATGTTCGGCTACGTCGGTGACCTGCGCAGCAAGACCTCTGGTCGCGCAAGCTACTCGATGCAGTTCGACTCGTACGCCGAGGTTCCGCGGAACGTGGCGGACGACATCATCGCCAAGGCCAAGGGCGAGTGACGTCCCGGTAATCGGGATGAATCAGACCCTTTAGGCTAGAAGGAGGGCACCCGGACGTCACCCGTCCGGGTTCCGCCCGGGAGCCCTCCGGCACCCCCACCCGCGGGACGGCATGGGGCGCAACCAGCGCCCCGTACCAATAACCCGATCCAGACCAACTGACGTCGTACGGCGTACAGAACTGTCCTCAGGAGGACTGCAGTGGCGAAGGCGAAGTTCGAGCGGACGAAGCCCCACGTCAACATCGGCACCATTGGTCACATCGACCACGGTAAGACCACGCTGACCGCGGCCATCACCAAGGTGCTGCACGACGCGTACCCGGACATCAACCCCTTCACGCCGTTCGACCAGATCGACAAGGCGCCGGAGGAGCGTCAGCGCGGTATCACCATCTCCATCGCGCACGTCGAGTACCAGACCGAGGCGCGTCACTACGCCCACGTCGACTGCCCGGGTCACGCGGACTACATCAAGAACATGATCACCGGTGCGGCCCAGATGGACGGTGCGATCCTCGTCGTCGCCGCCACCGACGGCCCGATGCCGCAGACCAAGGAGCACGTCCTCCTGGCCCGCCAGGTCGGCGTCCCCTACATCGTCGTCGCCCTGAACAAGGCCGACATGGTGGACGACGAGGAGATCCTGGAGCTCGTCGAGCTCGAGGTCCGTGAGCTCCTCTCCGAGTACGAGTTCCCGGGCGACGACCTGCCGGTCGTCCGCGTCTCCGCGCTGAAGGCGCTGGAGGGCGACAAGGAGTGGGGCGAGAAGCTCCTCGGCCTGATGCACGCGGTCGACGAGGCCATCCCGACCCCGGCTCGCCTCACCGACCAGCCGTTCCTGATGCCGATCGAGGACGTCTTCACGATCACCGGTCGTGGCACCGTCGTCACCGGTCGTATCGAGCGTGGCATCCTCAAGGTCAACGAGACCGTCGACATCATCGGCATCAAGACCACCAAGACCACCACCACGGTCACCGGTATCGAGATGTTCCGCAAGCTGCTCGACGAGGGCCAGGCCGGTGAGAACGTCGGTCTGCTGCTCCGTGGCATCAAGCGCGAGGACGTCGAGCGCGGCCAGGTCATCATCAAGCCGGGTTCGGTCACCCCGCACACCGACTTCGAGGCCCAGGCCTACATCCTGTCGAAGGACGAGGGTGGCCGTCACACCCCGTTCTTCAACAACTACCGCCCGCAGTTCTACTTCCGTACCACGGACGTGACCGGCGTCGTGACCCTCCCCGAGGGCACCGAGATGGTCATGCCGGGCGACAACACCGCCATGACCGTCGCGCTGATCCAGCCCGTCGCCATGGAGGAGGGCCTGAAGTTCGCCATCCGTGAGGGTGGCCGCACCGTCGGCGCCGGCCAGGTCACCAAGATCGTCAAGTAATTGACGCTCTGACCCGGGCTGTCGCAGGACAGGCTCACGCAGCGGGCCCGCTCCCCTTTGGGGGAGCGGGCCCGCTCGCTTTTTCTCCCGGCCGGGTGCAACGCGGGCGGCGGTCCGACGCACTGGAAGGGGTGGAGCCGCCCCGCCGGGGCGGTCCGGGAGAGGGGGGAACGGCGCCGGTGGATCCCGACCAGGTGCTGCACGAGTTCGTCGCCGCCCGCCGGACGGCGCTGTTCCGCAGCGCCTACCTGCTGTGCGGCGACCGCGACGAGGCCGACGACCTGGTCCAGGCGACGCTGGTCAAGGTGATCCTCGGCCGGCGCCGGCTGCGGCGGATCGACAACCTCGACGCCTACGCCCGGCAGACGCTGCTGAACACCTTCATCGCCGCCCGCCGCCGGTTCTGGCGGCGCGAGCAGGCCTACGGCGAGCTGCCCGAGCCCGCCGCGGCGCACCCCGAGCCCGAGCTCGGCGTCGCGGTGCGGGCCGCCCTGGCCGGGCTCCGGCCGAAGCAGCGGGCGGTGGTGGTGCTCCGCTACTGGGAGGACCTCGACGTCGCGGCCACCGCGGAACTGCTCGGCATGCCGGAGAGCACCGTCCGCAGCCACTCGGCCCGCGGCCTGGCCGCGCTGCGCGCCCTCGTCCCGCAGGACATCGACCAGTTGCAGGGGGACCGGCCATGACCGGGCACGCGCAGATCCGACAGCTCCTGGAGCAGGCCCTGGCAGAGCCGCCCGCCGGCGCGGACGACCGGCCGCTGTTCGCCCGCGCCGCCCGGATCCGCCGTCGCCGCCGCACCGCGCTGGGCCTGGCGGCGGCCGGCCTGCTGGCCGTCGGGGCGGTGATCGTCCCGGGCTGGAGCCCGCCGGACCGGCCGAGCGCCGCGGACCGGCCGGAGCGGCAGCAGGCGCAGCGGCTGCAGGCGCTGCTGCCGGCCGGCCTCGGCACGGTCGAGCGGGCCGCCCCGGTGCTCGGACCGGGAGCCGACCGCGGCGGTCCGCTGGACGGCGTCTACTGGCTCCGCCGGGACGGCCGGCTCGGGGTGATCCGGATCGAGACCGGCCTCGCCAGTTCCCCGTCGCTGAGCTGCACGCCCGAACTGCCCACCGTCGCCGCGCGCTCCTGCACGCTCCAGGCGGTGCTGCGGCGGGACGAGCTGACGGTCGACCAGCGGCCGGACCCCGAGGGCCGGGTCGAGCTGGCCTGGGGGAGGAGCGTGGACGCGGTCCTGCTGCTGCCGGGCGGGCGGGCGCTGTTCGTGGACGCGATCAGCGGCTACCGCGGCTCCCGGGCGCCCGGCCCGGCGATGGACGCGCCGCCGCTGACCGCCGACCAGCTGCGTGACCTGGTGCGGCGGCCCGAACTGACGGCGGTCGGCGACGGCGGCGTGTGAGGAGCGTCGCAGGATCCACTGATTGGCGTCGCGGGCCCGCGTTGTGGCAGGATGTCTGAGTTGCTCGGTTGAGTACCGATGCTGCGCGCCTCCCGTCGGGAGGACTGGAAGCGAGTCCCATGTACTCGTCGTTCCCGTGAATGGCCGTTCATGTGCCCACGTGCTGTGTGTGGGTGCAGTGGTGTGTAAGCGACACCGCGGCAGCTGCGGGGCGAAAGTACGGGAATCTTCCGGGAAGCGTATGCGGGGTATCAGCCCGGCTCACCTCTCCCAGCAGTTCGAAACCGACGGATGTGTTCGCCGGTTTTTTGCAAGCGCGAGTGCGACACGCCCGAGCGCGGGGGTCGGAGGGGGCCGAGTAGCGACGTACGACACAAAGGACTACGGAGTAGCCATGGCGGGACAGAAGATCCGCATCCGGCTCAAGGCCTACGACCACGAGGTCATCGACTCCTCGGCGAAGAAGATCGTCGAGACGGTGATCCGCACTGGTGCGCAGGTCGCGGGCCCGGTGCCGCTGCCCACTGAGAAGAACGTTTACTGCGTCATCCGCTCGCCGCACAAGTACAAGGACTCGCGCGAGCACTTCGAGATGCGCACTCACAAGCGTCTGATCGACATCCTCGACCCCACGCCGAAGACGGTTGACTCGCTGATGCGTCTCGACCTGCCGGCGGGCGTCGACATCGAGATCAAGCTCTGAGAGGCGCACCGAAGATGGCTAAGCAGATGAAGGGCATCCTGGGCGAGAAGCTCGGCATGACCCAGGTCTGGGACGAGAACAACCGGGTTGTTCCGGTGACCGTCGTCAAGGCTGGGCCCAATGTCGTGACCCAGGTCCACACCGCCGACAGCCCGGCCGGCTACGACGCCGTCCAGATCGGCTTCGGCGAGATCGACCCCCGCAAGGTGAACAAGCCCCTCCAGGGCCACTTCGCCAAGGCCGGTGTCACCCCCCGCCGCCACCTGGTCGAGCTGCGTACCTCGGACGCGTCCGAGTACACCCTGGGCCAGGAGATCACCGCTGAGCTGTTCGAGGCGGGTGTCAAGGTCGACGTGACCGGCACCTCCAAGGGCAAGGGCTTCGCCGGTGTCATGAAGCGTCACAACTTCAAGGGCCTCGGCGCCGGTCACGGCACCCAGCGCAAGCACCGTTCGCCCGGCTCCATCGGTGGCTGCGCCACCCCGGGTCGTGTGTTCAAGGGCATGCGCATGGCGGGTCGGATGGGTCACGAGCGCGTGACCACCCAGAACCTGACCGTGCACGCGGTCGACGCGGAGAAGGGTCTGCTGCTCATCAAGGGCGCGATCCCGGGTCCGAACGGCGGCCTCGTCCTCGTCCGCACCGCGGCGAAGGGGCTGTGAAGGATATGAGCACCATTGACATTCTGTCGCCGGCCGGCGACAAGGCCGGCAGCCTCGAGCTGCCCGCCGAGATCTTCGACGCCAAGGTCAGCGTTCCGCTGATGCACCAGGTCGTCGTCGCGCAGCTCGCTGCGGCCCGTCAGGGCACTCACAAGGTCAAGCGTCGTGGCGAGGTCCGTGGTGGCGGCAGGAAGCCGTACCGCCAGAAGGGCACCGGTCGCGCCCGCCAGGGTTCGACCCGCGCGCCGCAGTTCGCCGGTGGTGGCGTCGTGCACGGTCCCGTGCCGCGTGACTACTCGCAGCGGACCCCGAAGAAGATGATCGCCGCCGCCCTGCGCAGCGCGCTCACCGACCGGGCCCGTCACGAGCGCATCCACGTCGTGACCGGCGTGACCGCGACCGAGGCGCCGTCGACCAAGGCCGCCAAGGCCCTGTTCGGCAAGATCTCCGAGCGCAAGAACCTCCTCCTGGTGGTCGAGCGCGAGGACGAGCTGGGCATCCTGTCCGCTCGCAACCTGGCGAACGTGCACATCCTGGACGCCGGCCAGCTGAACACCTACGACGTGCTCGTCTCCGACGATGTGGTCTTCACCCAGGCCGCCTTCGAGCGTTTCGTGGCCGGTCCGGCCGCGTCCGCCAAGGCCGTTGCTGCTGAGGGCGAGCTCGAAGGGACTGCCGCCTGATGAGCGAGATCACCTCCAAGACGTTCACGGACCCCCGTGACGTCCTGATCAAGCCGGTCATCTCGGAGAAGAGCTACTCGCTCCTCGACGAGAACAAGTACACGTTCGTCGTGGCGCCGGGTGCCAACAAGACCCAGATCAAGCAGGCCGTCGAGTCGGTCTTCTCGGTCAAGGTCGAGGCCGTGAACACGCTGAACCGCCAGGGCAAGCGCAAGCGCTCCAAGACGGGCTTCGGCAAGCGCAAGGACACCAAGCGTGCGATCGTGACGCTGGCCGAGGGCAACCGCATCGACATCTTCGGTGGTCCGGTCTCCTGACGCCACGTCAGGGACTGCGATCGTCGTAAAGGACGAGGACAGAAATGGGTATCCGCAAGTACAAGCCGACTACGCCGGGCCGTCGTGGCTCCAGCGTGGCCGACTTCGTCGAAATCACGCGGTCCACGCCGGAGAAGTCGCTGGTTCGCCCGCTGCACAGCAAGGGCGGCCGTAACAACGCCGGTCGTGTCACTGCTCGCCACCAGGGTGGCGGTCACAAGCGCGCCTACCGTCTGATCGACTTCCGTCGTCACGACAAGGACGGCGTGCCGGCCAAGGTCGCTCACATCGAGTACGACCCCAACCGCACCGCGCGCATCGCGCTCCTGCACTACGCGGACGGCGAGAAGCGCTACATCATCGCCCCCCGTGGCGTTGCGCAGGGTGACCGGATCGAGAACGGCGCTGGCGCCGACATCAAGCCGGGCAACAACCTGCCGCTCCGCAACATCCCGGTCGGTACCACCATTCACGCGGTGGAGCTCCGTCCCGGCGGTGGCGCCAAGCTGGCCCGTTCCGCGGGTTCCGGCATTCAGCTGCTCGCCCGTGAGGGTCGCATGGCGCACCTGCGCATGCCCTCCGGTGAGATCCGCCTGGTGGACGCGCGCTGCCGCGCGACCGTCGGCGAGGTCGGCAACGCCGAGCAGTCGAACATCAACTGGGGCAAGGCCGGCCGTATGCGCTGGAAGGGCGTCCGCCCGACCGTGCGTGGTGTGGCCATGAACCCGATCGACCACCCGCACGGTGGTGGTGAGGGTAAGACCTCCGGTGGTCGCCACCCGGTCTCGCCGTGGGGCAAGCCCGAGGGCCGCACCCGTCGCCCGAACAAGGCGTCGGACAAGCTCATCGTGCGCCGCCGCAAGACCAACAAGAAGCGCTAGGAGCAGGTCAGATGCCGCGCAGTCTCAAGAAGGGCCCCTTCATCGACGGCCACCTTCAGAAGAAGGTGGACGTGCAGAACGAGGCGGGCACGCAGAACGTCATCAAGACCTGGTCCCGTCGTTCCGTGATCTCCCCGGCCATGCTCGGCCACACGATCGCGGTTCACGATGGCCGCAAGCACGTCCCGGTGTTCGTCACCGAGTCGATGGTCGGCCACAAGCTCGGCGAGTTCGCTCCCACGCGCACCTTCAAGGGGCACGTGAAGGAAGACCGCAAGTCGAAGCGTCGCTAATCGCTTCCGAGCTGTAGCGCCAGAACGACAAAGTGACTTACTCCATTAAGGGGACAACCATGGAAGCCAGGGCCCAGGCGCGGTACATCCGCGTCACGCCCATGAAGGCCCGCCGCGTGGTGGACCTCATCCGTGGCCTGCCGGCCACGGAGGCCCAGGCGGTCCTGCGTTTCGCTCCGCAGGCTGCCACCGTGCCGGTCGGCAAGGTGCTGAACAGCGCCATCGCCAACGCCGCGCACAACTACAACCACTCCAACGTGGACGACCTCTACATCTCCGAGGCGTACGTTGACGAGGGTCCGACCCTGAAGCGGTTCCGTCCGCGTGCCCAGGGCCGTGCCTACCGGATCCGCAAGCGGACCAGCCACATCACCGTGGTCGTCAGCAGCAAGGAAGGGACCCGGTAATGGGCCAGAAGGTTAACCCGCACGGGTTCCGCCTCGGCATCAGCACGGACTTCAAGTCCCGCTGGTACGCCGACAAGCTGTACAAGGACTACGTCAAGGAAGACGTCGCCATCCGGCGTCTCATGACGCAGGGCATGGAGCGCGCCGGCATCTCGAAGGTTGAGATCGAGCGCACCCGTGACCGGGTCCGCGTGGACATCCACACCGCCCGCCCGGGCATCGTGATCGGCCGCCGTGGCACGGAGGCCGACAAGATCCGCGGCAAGCTGGAGAAGCTGACCGGCAAGCAGGTCCAGCTGAACATCCTCGAGGTCCGCAACCCCGAGATGGACGCCCAGCTCGTTGCGCAGGGCGTCGCGGAGCAGCTGTCCTCCCGCGTCTCCTTCCGTCGCGCCATGCGTAAGAGCATGCAGTCGACCATGAAGGCCGGCGCCAAGGGCATCAAGGTCCAGTGCTCCGGTCGTCTCGGCGGCGCCGAGATGAGCCGTTCGGAGTTCTACCGCGAGGGCCGTGTGCCGCTGCACACCCTGCGCGCGAACGTCGACTACGGCTTCTTCGAGGCCAAGACCACCTTCGGCCGCATCGGCGTGAAGGTCTGGATCTACAAGGGCGACGTCAAGAACATCGCCGAGGTCCGCGCTGAGAACGCCGCTGCCCGCTCCGGCAACCGCCCGGCCCGTCCCGAGGGCGGTCGTCCCGCTCGCGGTGGCGAGCGCGGTGGCCGTGGTGGCGAGCGCGGTGGCCGCGGCCGTCGTCCCGCCGCCGCTGCTTCCGAGGCCCAGGCCCCGGCTGCCGCGGTGGAGGCTCCGGCCGCCGCTGAGAACACCGGAACGGAGGCCTGACCCTCATGCTGATCCCCCGTCGGGTCAAGCACCGCAAGCAGCACCACCCGAAGCGCCGTGGCGCTGCCAAGGGTGGCACCGAGCTGGCGTTCGGCCAGTTCGGCATCCAGGCCGTGACCCCGGCCTACGTGACGAACCGTCAGATCGAGTCCGCTCGTATCGCGATCACCCGTCACATCCGTCGTGGCGGCAAGGTCTGGATCAACATCTACCCGGACCGCCCGCTCACCAAGAAGCCGGCCGAAACCCGCATGGGTTCCGGTAAGGGTTCGCCGGAGTGGTGGATCGCGAACGTGCACCCGGGTCGGGTCATGTTCGAACTGTCGTACCCGAACGAGAAGATTGCCCGCGAGGCGCTCACGCGTGCCGCGCACAAGCTTCCGATGAAGTGCCGGATCGTTCGGCGCGAGGACGGTGAGAGCTGATGTCGGCCGCTACCAAGGCTGCTGAGCTTCGCGAGCTGGACAACGAGGGCCTCGTTGCCAAGCTCCGTGAGGCCAAGGAGGAGCTGTTCAACCTCCGCTTCCAGGCGGCGACCGGGCAGCTCGACAACCACGGACGGCTCCGGCTGGTCCGTAAGGACATCGCGCGGATCTACACCCTGATGCGCGAGCGCGAGCTGGGCATCGAGACGGTGGAGAACGCCTGATGACTGAGAACACCAACGAGACGCGCGGTTTCCGCAAGACCCGTGAGGGTCTCGTCGTCAGCGACAAGATGGACAAGACCGTCGTCGTCGCCGTCGAGGACCGCGTCAAGCACGCGCTGTACGGCAAGGTCATCCGCCGTACCAACAAGCTGAAGGCGCACGACGAGCAGAACGCGTGCGGTGTCGGCGACCGTGTCCTCCTGATGGAGACCCGGCCGCTGTCCGCGACGAAGCGCTGGCGCGTCGTCGAGATCCTCGAGAAGGCCAAGTAACAAGGTTGTTCGCGGTACGGCCGTATGTGCACCAGGCCCCCAGGGGCGCGGGTGTGAGCAGCGGCCGGCCCGTCAACACTTGTTGACGATCAGGAGAATGCTGTGATCCAGCAGGAGTCGCGACTGCGCGTCGCCGACAACACGGGTGCGAAGGAAATTCTCTGCATCCGCGTTCTCGGTGGCTCCGGTCGCCGCTACGCCGGTATCGGCGACGTCATCGTCGCCACCGTCAAGGACGCGATCCCCGGCGGTTCGGTGAAGAAGGGCGACGTCGTGAAGTGCGTCGTCGTTCGCACCGTCAAGGAGCGCCGCCGTCCGGACGGCTCGTACATCCGTTTCGACGAGAACGCCGCTGTCGTTCTCAAGAACACCGATGGCGACCCCCGCGGTACCCGCATCTTCGGCCCGGTGGGCCGCGAGCTGCGCGACAAGAAGTTCATGAAGATCATCTCGCTGGCGCCGGAGGTGCTCTAACCCATGGCGAACAGCATGAAGATCAAGAAGGGTGACCTGGTCCAGGTCATCACCGGCAAGGACAAGGGCAAGCAGGGCAAGGTCATTCAGGCCATGCCGGCTGACAACAAGGTCCTGGTCGAGGGTGTCAACCGGGTCAAGAAGCACACCAAGCCGGGTCCCGGTACCCAGGGTGGCATCGTGACCGTCGAGGCCCCGGTGCACGTCTCCAACGTCCAGCTGGTCGTGGAGAAGGACGGCAAGAAGGTCGTTACCCGCGTCGGCTACCGCTTCGACGACCAGGGCAACAAGATCCGCGTTGCCAAGCGGACGGGTGAGGACATCTGATGTCTGAGACGACTGTTGAGAAGGTGGCCCCCCGCCTCAAGGAGAAGTACCTCTCCGAGGTCAAGGGCCAGCTGCACGAGGAGTTCTCGTACGAGAACGTCATGCTGATCCCCGGCCTGGTCAAGGTCGTGGTCAACATGGGCGTCGGCGAGGCTGCCCGTGACAGCAAGCTGATCGAGGGTGCCATCAAGGACCTGACCGCGATCACCGGTCAGAAGCCGGCCGTCACCAAGGCCCGCAAGTCCATCGCGCAGTTCAAGCTGCGCGAGGGTCAGCCGATCGGTGCCCACGTCACCCTCCGTGGTGACCGCATGTGGGAGTTCGTGGACCGTCTGGTGTCGCTGGCTCTGCCGCGTATCCGTGACTTCCGCGGCCTCTCCCCGAAGCAGTTCGACGGCCGTGGCAACTACACCTTCGGTCTGACCGAGCAGGTCATGTTCCACGAGATCGACCAGGACAAGGTCGACCGTCAGCGCGGTATGGACATCACCGTCGTGACCACCGCTCAGACCGACGATGAGGGCCGGGCGCTCCTGCGCGCTCTGGGCTTCCCGTTCAAGGAGGCGTGAGCCATGGCGAAGAAGGCCCTGATCGCTAAGTCCGAGCGCAAGCCGAAGTTCGGCGTCCGGGCGTACACCCGGTGCCAGCGCTGCGGCCGTCCGCACTCGGTGTACCGCAAGTTCGGCCTGTGCCGCGTGTGCCTCCGTGAGATGGCGCACCGCGGCGAGCTGCCGGGCGTGACCAAGAGCTCCTGGTAATCACTTACCAGCTGTTCTGACCAGCGAAGCAGTGTGCCCGACCCCGGCTTTTGGGTTCCGGAAGCGGATCCCGTAAGGTTGTGGGGTCGGGCCCCTGCCGCAGCGCCCTGTCCGGGCAGTCTGCGGCTCTCCGAGGAGGGCTCGCGCAACCCAGTCTTACTACGTCGTAGGTCCCCTGCGCTTGTGCCCCTTTCGCACTCTTTCACGAGTGCGCGGAGGGGGACCTGGTGCGGAGAAACCACGGCGAGAGAGGCCTGAGGCCACCATGACCATGACCGACCCGATCGCAGACATGCTCACTCGTCTGCGTAACGCCAACTCGGCGTACCACGACTCCGTCGT
Source organism: Kitasatospora sp. CB02891 (assembly GCF_002803145.1). Lineage (NCBI taxonomy): Bacteria > Bacillati > Actinomycetota > Actinomycetes > Kitasatosporales > Streptomycetaceae > Kitasatospora > Kitasatospora sp. CB02891. The sequence goes on from NZ_NNBO01000007.1 coordinate 159,890, forward strand.
GATGCCGTCGAGCAAGATCAAGGCGCACGTCGCCGAGATCCTGCAGCAGGAGGGTTACATCTCCTCCTACAAGGTTGAGGACCCCACCGAGAACGAGGTCGGCAAGAAGCTGACCATCGAGCTCAAGTTCGGTCCGAACCGTGAGCGCTCCATCGCCGGCATCAAGCGCATCAGCAAGCCGGGTCTGCGTGTTTACGCAAAGTCCACCAACCTGCCGAAGGTGCTCGGCGGCCTGGGCGTGGCGATCATCTCCACGTCCTCCGGCCTCCTGACCGACAAGCAGGCCGCCAAGAAGGGCGTAGGCGGAGAAGTTCTCGCCTACGTCTGGTAATTCGGGAAACGGAGGTACAGCAATGTCGCGCATTGGACGGCTGCCCATCCAGGTTCCCGCTGGTGTGGACGTCACCATCGACGGCCAGACGGTCACGGTGAAGGGTCCCAAGGGCACCCTCACCCACGTCGTCGCCGCGCCGATCGAAATCGGCAAGGGCGAGGACGGCTCTCTGGTCGTCACCCGCCCGAACGACGAGCGTCAGTCGAAGGCCCTGCACGGCCTGTCGCGCACGCTGGTGGCGAACATGATCACCGGCGTGACCGCGGGCTACCGCAAGTCGCTGGAGATCAGCGGTGTCGGCTACCGAGTCACGGCGAAGGGCTCCAACATGGAGTTCGCGCTGGGCTACAGCCACCCGATCCTGGTCGAGGCCCCGGAGGGCATTTCCTTCGTCGTCGACTCGCCCACCAAGTTCCACGTGGACGGCACCGACAAGCAGAAGGTCGGCGAGGTCGCCGCGAAGATCCGCAAGCTGCGCAAGCCCGACCCGTACAAGGCCAAGGGCGTCAAGTACGCGGGCGAGGTCATCCGCCGCAAGGTCGGAAAGAGTGGTAAGTAAGCGATGAGCGTCTCTGTCAAGATCGGCAAGGGCAACGCCTACAAGAACGCCGCCCGCAAGCGCCGCGCCATTCGCGTTCGCAAGCGCGTCGTCGGCACCGAGGTGCGTCCGCGCCTCGTCGTGACGCGTTCGAACCGCCACATGGTCGCCCAGGTCATCGACGACGCCAAGGGTCACACCCTGGCGTCGGCGTCCACCCTCGACGTGTCCATCAAGGGCACCGAGGGCGACAAGACCGAGCTGGCCAAGAAGGTCGGAAGCCTGGTCGCCGAGCGCGCCAAGGCTGCCGGCGTCGAGTCGGTCGTCTTCGACCGCGCGGGCAACCGGTACGCCGGCCGCATCGCCGCTCTGGCGGACGCGGCTCGCGAGGCCGGGCTCGACTTCTAAGCCGCTCGTCGACTCTGTCGGCGGACGTAAACGAGAGAGGTAATTCCAATGGCTGGACCCCAGCGCCGCGAAGGCGGCGCCGGTCGCGGCACGGGTGGCGAGCGGCGCGACCGTAAGCGTGACGAGCGGGGCGGCGCCCCGGTCGCCGAGAAGACTGCTTACGTCGAGCGCGTCGTCGCGATCAACCGTGTTGCCAAGGTTGTCAAGGGTGGTCGTCGTTTCAGCTTCACCGCGCTGGTCGTGGTGGGCGACGGTGACGGCACCGTGGGTGTCGGTTACGGCAAGGCGAAGGAGGTTCCGGCCGCCATCGCCAAGGGCGTTGAGGAGGCCAAGAAGAACTTCTTCAAGGTCCCCCGTATCCAGGGCACCATCCCGCACCCCATCCAGGGTGAGAAGGCCGCCGGCGTCGTGCTGCTGAAGCCGGCGTCCCCCGGTACCGGTGTTATCGCCGGTGGCCCGGTGCGTGCCGTCCTGGAGTGCGCCGGCGTCCACGACATCCTGTCGAAGTCGCTCGGCTCGGACAACGCGATCAACATCGTGCACGCCACCGTGGCCGCTCTGAAGGGCCTCGTGCGCCCCGAGGAGATCGCCGCCCGCCGTGGCCTGCCCCTGGAGGACGTGGCCCCGGCCGCGCTGCTCCGGGCCCGTGCGGCTGGGGTGAGCGCCTGATGGCTCGCCTGAAGGTCACCCAGACCAAGTCGTACATCGGTAGCAAGCAGAACCACCGTGACACCCTTCGTTCGCTCGGCCTGAAGCGGCTGAACGACACCGTGGTGAAGGAGGACCGCCCGGAGATCCGCGGCATGGTCCACACCGTTCGTCACCTCGTCACGGTCGAGGAGGTGGACTGAAATGGCGGACAACTCGCCGATCAAGATCCACAACCTGCGTCCGGCGCCCGGCGCCAAGACCGACAAGATCCGCGTCGGTCGTGGTGAGGGCTCCAAGGGTAAGACCGCAGGTCGTGGTACCAAGGGCACCAAGGCCCGTTACCAGGTTCCGGAGCGCTTCGAGGGTGGCCAGATGCCCCTCCACATGCGCCTCCCGAAGCTGAAGGGCTTCAAGAACCCGGCCCACAAGCAGTTCCAGGTCGTGAACCTGGACCGCCTGGCCGAGCTCTACCCGAACGGTGGCGAGGTCACCGTTGCCGACCTGGTCGCCAAGGGCGCCGTTCGCAAGAACGAGCTCGTCAAGGTTCTCGGCCAGGGCGAGATCTCGGTCGCGCTGCAGGTGACGGTCGACGCCGTCTCCGGCTCCGCCACCGAGAAGATCACCGCCGCCGGCGGCTCGGTCACCGAGCTGCTGTGACGTCGCTGATCTGACGCACGGACAGAAACCGGGCCCCGCACTCCTCTCGAGAGAGAGGAGTGCGGGGCCCGGTTGCGTTTCCGACTCCGACACGCTTGAACACCTGTGCTCGATTTGTGTGTCAAACCCGGGCAAGCCGTACCCCATGCGTGGGGGAGCGGCAGTGCGCGCTTCTGTCGAGCACCCGGGCACTGTTAGAGTCCGTGAAGTTCCCTTACCCCACATCAGGACCGACCCTTCCGCCGACGACGCGCGGGAGGCGCAGGAGGCACCGTGCTCAGTGCGTTCGCGCGGGCGTTCCAGACGCCCGACCTGCGCAAGAAGCTGCTGTTCACGCTGGGCATCATGGTGCTGTTCCGGCTGGGCGCACACGTTCCGATGCCCGGGATCAACTTCGAGGCCGTGCACGCGTGCGTGAGCGGTCAGAAGGAAGGTCTGTTCGGGCTGGTCAACCTGTTCAGTGGAAACGCGCTGCTACAGCTGACCATCTTCGCGCTCGGCATCATGCCGTACATCACGGCCAGCATCATCCTTCAGTTGCTCACCGTGGTCATTCCGCGGCTGGAGGCCCTGAAGAAGGAAGGGCAGTCCGGCCAGGCGAAGATCACCCAGTACACCCGTTACCTGACCATCGCGCTCGCGGTGCTGCAGGGCACCGGCATCCTCGCGACCGCGTCCAGCGGCGCGCTGTTCTCCGGTTGCGCGCAGGGCGGGAACATCGTCCCGAACACGTCGATCTTCCGGATCGCCACCATGGTCATCATCATGACCGCCGGCACCACCGTGATCATGTGGCTGGGTGAGCTGATCACCGACCGCGGCATCGGCAACGGCATGTCGATCCTGATCTTCACCTCCATCGCGGCCGGCTTCCCCGGCTCGATGTGGGCCATCAAGGGTTCCGGCAAGCTGCTGGACGGCTGGGGCGAGTTCTCCGCCGTCATCCTGGTCGGCATCATCGTGGTCTGCCTGGTCATCTTCGTCGAGCAGGCCCAGCGCCGGATCCCGGTGCAGTACGCGAAGCGGATGGTCGGCCGGCGGTCGTTCGGCGGCACCTCGACGTACATCCCGCTGAAGGTCAACCAGGCCGGTGTGATCCCGGTCATCTTCGCCTCCTCGCTGCTGTACATCCCGGCGCTGGTGGTGCAGTTGACCAACTCGCAGGCGGGCTGGGCGATCTGGATCAAGAACCACTTCATCAAGGGTGACCACCCGATCTACATGGCCACCTACTTCGTGCTGATCGTGTTCTTCGCGTTCTTCTACGTCGCCATCTCCTTCAACCCCGAAGAAGTTGCCGACAATATGAAGAAGTATGGTGGGTTCATCCCGGGCATCCGGGCCGGCCGACCGACGGCCGAGTACCTGAACTACGTGCTCACCCGCATCACGTGGCCGGGTTCGCTGTACCTGGGCCTGATCGCGTTGATCCCGATGGTCGCCCTCGTCGCCTTCGGGCAGCAGACCAACTTCCCGTTCGGCGGCACCTCCGTGCTCATCGTCGTCGGCGTCGGACTCGAAACTGTGAAGCAGATCGAGAGCCAGCTCCAGCAGCGCAATTACGAAGGGTTCCTCCGCTGATGCGAATCGTCCTCGTCGGACCCCCCGGGGCCGGGAAGGGTACTCAGGCGCACGTTCTGGCCAAGACCCTGTCCATTCCCCACATCTCCACCGGTGACCTCTTCCGTGCCAACATCAGCCAGGGCACCCCGCTGGGCGTCGAGGCGAAGTCCTACATGGACGCCGGGCGCCTGGTGCCGGACGAGGTCACCATCGGGATGGCCAAGGACCGCATGCTCCAGGAGGACGCCGCCGACGGCTTCCTGCTGGACGGCTTCCCGCGCAACCTGGGTCAGGCCGAGGCGCTGGACGCCTTCCTGACCGAGCAGGGCATCGCGCTGGACGGCGTGCTGGACCTTGAGGTCTCCGAGGACGAGGTCGTCAAGCGGATCGCCGGTCGCCGGCTGTGCCGCAAGAACGGCGCCCACGTGTTCCACGTGGTGTACAACCCGCCGAAGACCGAGGGCGTCTGCGACGAGTGCGGCGGCGAGCTGTACCAGCGCTCGGACGACACCGAGGAAGCCGTCCGGGTCCGGCTGGAGGAGTACCACTCCAAGACGGAGCCGATCATCGGCTACTACCAGGAGCAGGGCCTGCTCGTCACCATCCCCGCCCTCGGCAAGGTGGACGAGGTGACCGAGCGCGCGGTCGCCGCCCTGGAGCAGAAGAAGAACGCCTGACCCCAAGGCATCGAGACGGCCGGGTAGCCCCGAAGCGGGCGGCCCGGCCGTCTCGGCGTCGTACGGTGGTAGGCAGTCCGACATCAGAACGTGGAAGGCGTGGACCAGATGGAGATCAAGACCCCCGAGCAGATCGCCAAGATGCGGGCGGCCGGGCTGGTCGTCGCCGAGGCGCTGAAGGCCTGCCGCGAGGCGGTCGCCCCGGGGGTGACCACCGGTGAGCTGAACGAGATCGCCGACCAGGTCATCACCAAGCACGGCGCCACGTCCAACTTCCGCGCCGACCACGGCGGCCTATGGTTCCCGGGCGTGATCTGCGCCTCGGTGAACGAGGAGGTCGTGCACGGCATCCCCGGCGACAAGGCGCTGAAGGCCGGCGACCTGATCTCGATCGACTGCGGCGCGATCCTGGACGGCTGGCACGGCGACGCGGCGATCACCGTCGCGGTCGGCGCGACCGCCGACGAGAACGTGATGCTGTCGAAGGTCACCGAGGGCTCGATGTGGGCCGGCATCGCCCAGATGAAGAAGGGCAACCGCCTGGTCGACGTGTCCCGGGCGATCGAGGGCTTCATCCGTCGCCAGCCGCTGCCCCCGAAGGGCAAGTGGGGCATCACCGAGGGCTACGGCGGCCACGGCATCGGCACCGCCATGCACATGGAGCCGCACGTGCTGAACTACGTGGCGGGCCGGGGCAAGGGCCCGAAGCTGGTGCCCGGCACGGTGCTGGCGATCGAGCCGATGGTGTCGCTGGGCACCCCGCACACCGCGATCCTGGACGACGACTGGACGGTGGTCACCACCGACGGCACCTGGGCCTCGCACTGGGAGCACTCGGTGGCCGTCACCGAGCAGGGTCCGCTGGTGCTGACCGCGTTCGACGGCGGCAAGGCGGAGCTGGCGAAGCTGGGCGTCACCGCGGCGCCGGACCCGCTGGGCTGATCCCTCCGGAGTGGCGCGCGGGACGGCCGGCGGCTGAGGGACATGTCTCAAACCGGCGGATCGAGGCCCGGGGGTTTTGACCCCCGGGCCTCTTGTCCTATTTTCGTCAGCTGATACCCGTAGCTACTCCAGGAGAGACAGTGCTCAAGGGCTTCCGCGACTTCATGATGCGCGGCAACGTCATCGACATGGCCGTCGGTGTGGTCATCGGTGCCGCGTTCACCGGGGTCGTGACCGGCTTCGTGACCGCGTTCCTCACCCCCGTGCTGGGCGTGGTGGTCGGCGCGGCCGGCGACTTCAGCGCGTACAAGTTCACCGTCGCCGACGTCACCTTCCCGTACGGCCAGTTCCTGAACGTGCTGATCGCGTTCGTGCTGACCGCCGCGGTGCTGTACTTCTGCGTCGTGCTCCCGGTCTCCAAGGCGACCGCCCGGTACCTGCCGAAGAAGCCCGCCACCCCCAAGCGGCCCTGCCCCGAGTGCCTGACCGAGATCCCCCAGGCGGCCCGCCGCTGCTCGTCGTGCACCGCGGTGGTGGAGCCGGTGCTCCCCATCCAGGTGACGGCCAAGGGCTGAGAATTTCGCTCCGGCGTGGTGCTTGGTTTACGATGGTGCGTCGGCTCTCTCGTAGCGTGTTTCGGCACGCCCTCAGCCCAGGGGAGTACTCCCGGGCGGAGGTGAAGCCTGGTTCGCACGAGCGTTCCGCATACGGTAGCCGGACCCGAAGGGTGGATCTCGCAGTTCATGGCTAAGAAGCAAGGCGCCATTGAGATCGAGGGCACCGTGATCGAGTCTCTTCCGAACGCGATGTTCAAGGTCGAGCTGCAGAACGGTCACAAGGTCCTCGCGCACATCAGCGGCAAGATGCGCATGCACTACATCCGCATCCTCCCGGATGACCGGGTCGTGGTGGAGCTCAGCCCCTACGACCTGACCCGCGGCCGGATCGTCTACCGCTACAAGTAACAAAAGCCAGATCTAGACCCCGGAGAACCTGAATCATGAAGGTCAAGCCGAGCGTCAAGAAGATCTGCGACAAGTGCAAGGTGATCCGCCGCCACGGCCGGGTCATGGTGATCTGCGACAACCTGCGCCACAAGCAGCGCCAGGGCTGAGTCACCCCCCAGCATTTCTCGTAGTACCTTCGCGCGACGCGCATCAACGTCATACGCGGGCCGCCCGATCCGTCCGAACAGGACGGACTGCCACCCCCGGTCAGAGGCCGGGGCTCCCTGTCGAGAGACAGTGAGTAGGCGGCACGTCAGACCTCTGAAGAACCACAGGAGCCTTGAATGGCACGCCTCGCCGGCGTTGATCTCCCCCGCGAAAAGCGGATCGAGATCGCCCTCACCTACGTCTACGGCATCGGCCGTACCCGCGCCCAGCAGACGCTGGCCGAGACCGGTGTGAGCCCGGACGTCCGCGTCCGCGACATCACCGAGGACGACCTCGTCAAGCTGCAGAAGTTCATCGACGCGAACTTCGAGGTCGAGGGTGACCTCCGCCGCGCCGTCGCCGCCGACATCCGCCGCAAGGTCGAGATCGGCTGCTACGAGGGCCTGCGCCACCGCCGTGGCCTGCCGGTCCGCGGCCAGCGCACCCACACCAACGCGCGTACCCGCAAGGGCCCGCGTCGCGCGATCGCCGGTAAGAAGAAGCCGGGCAAGAAGTAGTCCGTCCCGTCAACCGGACATCCCTCCGGCCCGCGGGATAGCGGACCGACCACCTCAGTAGGAGAACAGACTTATGCCCCCCAAGGGTCGTCAGGCTGCCGGCGCGAAGAAGATCCGCCGCAAGGAAAAGAAGAACGTCGCTCACGGGCACGCCCACATCAAGAGCACGTTCAACAACACCATCGTTTCGATCACCGACCCCGCGGGCAACGTGATCTCCTGGGCCTCCGCCGGCCACGTCGGCTTCAAGGGCTCGCGCAAGTCCACCCCGTTCGCCGCGCAGATGGCCGCCGAGGCCGCTGCCCGTCGCGCGCAGGAGCACGGCATGCGCAAGGTCGACGTCTTCGTCAAGGGTCCGGGCTCCGGCCGCGAGACCGCGATCCGTTCGCTCCAGGCCACCGGCCTGGAGGTCGGCTCGATCCAGGACGTCACCCCCACCCCGCACAACGGCTGCCGTCCGCCGAAGCGTCGCCGCGTTTGATCCGGCGCCTTCACAGGCACTGCGGGTAGCGTTTTAAACCTGGTACGGGGTCCCGTTCTGAACGGGACCCCGTACGCTTGAGTTCTATCGGCATCAAATAGTGGGTGCCGAAGACAACTGGAGGATCCAGAACATGCTGATCGCTCAGCGTCCTTCGCTGACCGAAGAGGTTGTCGACGAGTTCCGCTCGCGGTTCGTCATCGAGCCGCTGGAGCCGGGCTTCGGCTACACCCTCGGCAACTCGCTCCGTCGCACGCTCCTCTCCTCGATCCCGGGTGCCGCTGTCACCAGCATCCGCATCGACGGTGTCCTGCACGAGTTCACCACCGTGCCGGGCGTCAAGGAGGACGTCACCGACCTCATCCTGAACATCAAGCAGCTGGTCGTCTCCTCGGAGCACGACGAGCCGGTCGTGATGTACCTGCGCAAGCAGGGCCCGGGTGTGGTCACCGCCGCCGACATCGCGCCCCCGGCCGGTGTCGAGGTGCACAACCCCGAGCTGGTCCTCGCCACGCTGAACGGCAAGGGCAAGCTGGAGATGGAGCTGACCGTCGAGCGCGGTCGCGGCTACGTCTCCGCCGTGCAGAACAAGGCTTCCGGCCAGGAGATCGGCCGCATCCCGGTCGACTCGATCTACAGCCCCGTGCTGAAGGTCACCTACAAGGTCGAGGCCACCCGTGTCGAGCAGCGCACCGACTTCGACAAGCTGATCGTCGACGTCGAGACCAAGCCCGCCATGCGTCCGCGCGACGCGATGGCGTCGGCCGGCAAGACCCTGGTCGAGCTGTTCGGCCTGGCCCGCGAGCTGAACGTCGACGCCGAAGGCATCGACATGGGCCCGTCCCCGACGGACGCCGCCCTGGCCGCGGACCTGGCGCTGCCGATCGAGGAGCTGGAGCTCACCGTCCGCTCCTACAACTGCCTCAAGCGCGAGGGCATCCACACCGTGGGTGAGCTCGTCGCCCGCTCGGAGGCCGACCTGCTCGACATCCGCAACTTCGGTGCGAAGTCGATCGACGAGGTCAAGGCGAAGCTGGCCGGCATGGGCCTGGCCCTCAAGGACAGCCCGCCCGGGTTCGACCCGACCGCTGCCGCCGACGCCTTCGGCGCCGACGACCTGGACGACCAGGGCTACGCGGAGACCGAGCAGTACTGATTTTTGGCACCGGGGGCGGTTCCTCGCGAACCGCCCCCGGCACCATGAAAGTCGTGCGGACACGGTGTCCGTACGCCCGCTGCGGTACCTGGTACGGCCGTAGTCGGAGATTCGAGGAGTAACCATGCCCCGTCCCACCAAGGGTGCCCGCCTCGGCGGCGGTCCGTCCCACGAGCCGCTGCTGCTGGCCGGCCTGGCCCGCGAGCTGTTCCAGTACGGCCGCATCACCACCACCGAGGCCAAGGCTCGTCGCCTGCGCCCGCTGGCGGAGAAGCTGATCACCAAGGCGAAGAAGGGTGACATCCACAACCGTCGCCTGGTGCGCAAGACCATCACCGACGTGTCGGTGCTGCACACCCTCTTCACCGAGATCGCCCCGCGGTTCGAGAACCGCCCCGGCGGTTACACCCGCATCACCAAGATCGGCAGCCGTCGTGGCGACAACGCCCCGATGGCCGTGATCGAGCTGGTCGAGGGCGAGATCGCCACCAAGGCGACCGTCGCCGAGGCCGAGGCCGCTGCCAAGCGCGCCGTCAAGGAGGCCGAGCAGGCCGCCGAGGCCAAGGCCGACGAGGCCGAGACCACCGAGGCCTGAACCTCATAGGTCCGTGACCGGGCCCGCTCTCCCGCGACGGGGGAGCGGGCCCGTTCGCATCTCAGCTGCGAGACAGGGGAGTTGGAGTGGTGAACGACTGCGCGGAGCAGCCGCCGGTGAAGGACGGCCCGGCCGACGGGCACACCCGGATCAGGCTCGATCTGGCGTACCACGGCGCGGAGTTCTCCGGCTGGGCCCGGCAGCGCGGGCGGCGCACCGTGCAGGGCGAGCTGGAGGACGCGCTGCGGATCGTGCTGCGGAGCGAGGACAACTTCCCGCTGACCGTGGCCGGCCGCACCGACGCCGGGGTGCACGCGCGCGGGCAGGTGGCGCACGTCGACCTGCCGGACGAGCTGTGGGCGCAGCACGGCGAGAAGCTGCTGCGCCGACTGGCCGGGCGGCTGCCGGCGGACGTCCGGGTGTACCGGCTGTCCGAGGCGCCGCACGGGTTCGACGCCCGGTTCGCGGCGATCTGGCGGCGCTACGCGTACCGGGTCGCCGACCACCAGGGCGGCGTCGACCCGATGCTGCGCGGGCACGTGCTGTGGCACGACCGGCCGCTCGACCTGGAGAGGATGAACGCGGCCGCCGCGCTGCTGGTGGGCGAGCACGACTTCGCCGCGTACTGCAAGAAGCGCGAGGGCGCCACCACCATCCGCACCCTGCTGGAGGTGCACTGGGACCGGACCCCGATCGACCCGTACGCGGCCCAGGAGGGCTCGCTGGCGGTCGCGACGGTCCGGGCGGACGCGTTCTGCCACAACATGGTGCGCTCGCTGGTCGGCGCGATGCTGCTGGTCGGCGACGGACATCGGCCGGTGGAGTTCCCGGGCGAGGTGCTGGCGGGCGGCGTACGGAACTCGGCGGTCAACGTGATCCGCCCGCACGGGCTGACGCTGGAGGAGGTCGGCTACCCGGAGGACGCGCTGCTGGCGGAGCGGAACCGGGTCTCGCGGCGGCTTCGTACGCTGGGGGAGCCCGCCGAGGGCGCGGCCGGCTCCGCGCCGGGCGGATCCGACTGAGGGTGCCGTCAGTTCCCCGCGCCCCTGGTAGGGCGCGGGGGTGCGGTCCGCCGACGGGTGTTCGGGTGCTCGGGTGGGGCGGGTAATCCGTTTTGTCGTGCGGTTGCCGCTTGGCACAATTCGGTGGCATGGGACATGTCGAGATCTCGCACCTGGAGTACTACCTGCCGGACGGGCGGGTGCTGTTCGACGACGCGTCCTTCCGCGTCGGCGAGGGCGCGGCCGTCGCGCTGGTCGGCGCGAACGGGGCCGGGAAGACCACGCTGCTGCGCATGATCGCGGGGGACGTGCAGCCGCACGGCGGTTCGGTGACGGTGAGCGGCGGGCTGGGCGTGATGCGCCAGTTCGTCGGCACCACCGGCCGGGAGGACGCGAAGGACACCCCGGGCGCGCTGGCCCCCGACGCCTCGGTGCGGGACCTGCTGGTCTCCGTCGCGCCGAAGCGGATCGCGGACGCGGCCCGCAAGGTGGACGCCGCCGAGCTGGCGATGATCGCGCAGGACGACGAGAAGTCGCAGATGGCGTACGCGCAGGCGCTCTCCGACTGGGCGGACGCCGGCGGCTACGAGTACGAGGCCGACTGGGACATCTGCACGATGGCCGCGCTGGGCATGCCGTTCGACCGCGCCCAGTGGCGGGGCCTGAACACGCTGTCCGGCGGCGAGCAGAAGCGGCTGGTGCTGGAGGCGCTGCTGCGCGGCCCGGACGAGGTGCTGCTGCTGGACGAGCCGGACAACTACCTGGACGTGCCGGGCAAGCGCTGGCTGGAGGAGGCCATCCGGGCCACCAACAAGACGGTGCTGTACATCTCGCACGACCGGGAGCTGCTCTCCCGTACCGCCGAGAAGATCATCGCGGTGGAGTCCGGCGCGGCCGGTTCCAGCGTGTGGGTGCACGGCGGCGGGTTCGACAACTTCCACGAGGCGCGCAAGGCCCGGTTCGAGCGGTTCGAGGAGCTGCGCCGCCGGTGGGACGAGGAGCACGCCAAGCTGAAGAAGCTGGTGGTCACGCTGCGGCAGGCGGCGGCGGTCAGCCACGAGATGGCGTCCCGGTACGCGGCCGCGCAGACCAGGCTGAAGAAGTTCGAGGACGCGGGCCCGCCGGAGGCGCCGCCGCGCGAGCAGTCCATCACCATGCGGCTGAAGGGCGGCCGCACCGGTGTGCGGGCGTTCACCATGCAGGGCCTGGAGCTGACCGGCCTGATGCAGCCGTTCGACCTGGAGGTCTACTACGGCGAGCGGGTCGGGGTGCTGGGCTCGAACGGCTCCGGCAAGTCGCACTTCCTGCGGCTGCTGGCGGGCGACGAGTCGGTGAACCACGGCGGCAGCTGGAAGCTCGGCGCCCGGGTGGTGCCGGGGCACTTCCGGCAGACCCACGCCCATCCGGAGCTCCTGGGCCGCACGGTGCGGGCGATCGTCGAGGAGGAGCACGCGCTGTCCCGGGGCGCGGCGATGTCGGCGCTGCGCCGCTACGAGCTGGACCGGCAGGAGGAGCAGAAGTTCGAGTCGCTGTCCGGCGGGCAGCAGGCCCGGCTGATGATCCTGAAGCTGGAGCTGTCGGGTGTGACGGCGCTGCTGCTGGACGAGCCGACCGACAACCTGGACCTGGAGAGCGCGGAGGCGCTGCAGCAGGGCCTGGAGGCGTTCGACGGCACGGTGCTGTGCGTCACCCACGACCGCTGGTTCGCGCGGACCTTCGACCGCTTCCTGGTGTTCGGCTCGGACGGCCGGGTGTACGAGTCGTCGGAGCCGGTCTGGGACGAGGCCCGGGTGGTCCGGGACCGCTGATCCCGCGGCGCCGCCGCCGGGCCGGTTTGGATTCAGCGCCTCCGGCCCGGTATTGTTGGCTGCTGTTGTGCGTATTGGCTCGCTCTATCTCACGTGAGAGGTCGGTACGCCGGAGACACCACAGGCCGAACTCCAGCGGCCAACGCCCGAATTGCGTCCGGGACGGTCGGCTGGAGGCCCCAGGCCCTGTGTGCTCCTGTCAGGACCCACTCACTGAAAAGCGAAGGCTACGACCGTGCGTACGTACAGCCCCAAGCCCGGCGACGTCCAGCGTCAGTGGCACGTCATCGACGCGACCGACGTCGTGCTCGGCCGCCTGGCCTCCCAGGCCGCCAACCTCCTGCGGGGCAAGCACAAGGCGATCTACGCGCCGCACGTTGACACTGGTGACTTCGTCATCATCATCAACGCCGACAAGGTGCACCTCTCGGGCAACAAGAAGACCCAGAAGCTCGCCTACCGTCACAGCGGCTTCCCGGGCGGTCTCCGCTCGGTCCGTTACGACGACCTGCTGGCGAACAACCCGGAGAAGGCCGTCGAGAAGGCCATCAAGGGCATGGTTCCGAAGAACAGCCTCGGCCGCCAGATGCTCTCGAAGCTGAAGGTCTACTCGGGCGACCAGCACCCGCACGCTGCGCAGCAGCCGGTGCCGTTCGAGATCTCCCAGGTCGCGCAGTAATTCCGGCCACCCACACCCCAACTGACGTAGAAGAGCTGAGGAACACCGTGGCCGAGACTGCCATCGAGAGCACCCTCGAGGTCGAATTCGACGACGAGAACGTCGACGAGTACACCTCCGAGTCCGAGTACACCACCGAGTCGCTGGCCGGCCGCTTCGGCGAGGCCGTCCCCGGCGCCGGTCTCGGCCGCCGCAAGGAGGCGATCGCCCGCGTGCGCATCGTCCCCGGCACCGGCCAGTGGAAGATCAACGGTCGCACCCTGGAGAACTACTTCCCCAACAAGGTGCACCAGCAGACCGTGAACGAGCCCTTCAAGCTCCTGGAGCTGGACGGCCGTTACGACATCGTCGCCCGCATCTCGGGTGGCGGCGTCTCCGGTCAGGCCTACGCGCTGCGCCTCGGCGTCGCCCGTGCGCTGAACGAGGCGGACGTGGACAACAACCGCGGCCCGCTCAAGAAGGCCGGCTTCCTGACCCGTGACGCCCGCGCCGTCGAGCGCAAGAAGGCCGGTCTGAAGAAGGCCCGCAAGGCGCCGCAGTACAGCAAGCGCTAATCGCACCCTGCATGCGATCCTCGCCCCGGAGCACACTTCGTGCTCCGGGGCGTTGTGCCTCCCGGACTCGTGCGGGGTCCGCGGGGGCTGGTACCAACCGAGCCGACAGGCGCTGACAGGACGGGACGAACGCGAACATGGCACGACTCTTCGGTACGGACGGGGTACGCGGGGTGGCCAATGTCGGCCTGACCGCGGAGCTGGCGCTCGGCCTGTCAGTGGCCGCCGCCCATGTGCTCGGGGACGCGAACGCGTTCGAGGGGCACCGGCCGGTCGCCGTGGTCGGCCGTGATCCCCGCGCGTCCGGAGAGTTCCTGGAGGCCGCGGTGATCGCCGGCCTGGCCAGTGCCGGCGTGGACGTGCTGCGGGTCGGCGTGCTGCCGACCCCGGCGGTGGCGTACCTGACCGGCGCGCTCGGCGCGGACTTCGGCGTGATGCTGTCCGCCAGCCACAACGCGATGCCTGACAACGGCATCAAGTTCCTCGCCCGCGGCGGCCACAAGCTGGACGACGCGATCGAGGACGCGATCGAGGCGCACTACCGCCGCTACGGCGTCGGCGACGAGACCTGGGAGCGGCCGACCGGCGCCGCGGTGGGCCGGGTCCGCCAGTACAACGAGGGCTTCGACCGGTACGTGGCGCACCTGGTCGCGGTGCTGCCGAACCGGCTGGACGGCGTGAAGGTCGTCATCGACGGCGCGCACGGCGCGGCCGCCCGGGTCGCCCCGGAGGCGTTCGCCCGGGCCGGCGCCGAGGTGGTGTACACCCTGGGCACCGAGCCGACCGGCCTGAACATCAACGACGGCGTCGGCTCCACCCACCTGGACAAGCTGCGCGCCGCGATGCAGGAGCACAAGGCCGACCTGGGCATCGCCCTGGACGGCGACGCGGACCGCTGCCTGGCCGCCGACGCCGAGGGCAACGAGGTGGACGGCGACCAGATCCTCGCGATCCTCGCGGTCGCCATGAAGGAAGCGGGCACGCTGCGCCGCAACACCGCGGTGGCCACCGTGATGTCCAACCTGGGCTTCAAGCTGGCGATGGAGCGCGAGGGCGTCGAGCTGGTGCAGACCGCGGTCGGCGACCGGTACGTGCTGGAGGAGATGAAGCAGCACGGCTTCGCGCTCGGCGGCGAGCAGTCCGGCCACGTGATCCTGCTCGACCACGCCACCACCGGCGACGGCACCCTGACCGGTCTGATGCTCGGCGCCCGGCTGGCCGCCACCAAGCAGCCGCTGGCCGACCTCGCCACCGTGATGACCCGGCTGCCGCAGGTGCTGATCAACGTCAAGGGCGTGGACAAGGACCGGGTCGAGTCCTGTGTCGAACTGCAGGCGGCGGTCTCGGCGGCGGAGGCCGAGCTCGGCACCACCGGGCGGGTGCTGCTGCGCAAGTCGGGCACCGAGCCGCTGGTCCGGGTGATGGTCGAGGCGGTCGGCCACGACCAGGCGCTGGAGGTCTGCGAGCGCCTCGCCGAATCGGTTCGCCTGCACCTGGGCTGACGGCGGGTCGGCGCGGCGGGCCCGGCGGGGGAGCCGGGCGCCGCCCGCCCCGGATCGGCTGACGGAAGGTCAGCAGTGGTGCGCAGGTGACGGATCGGCAACTCTTCGGCCAGCCCGAGGGCGGGCTGTGGACGTGTCGAGCTCTACCGATAGCATGCTGAACTGTGATCGAAGCGTGGAGGGGGCGTTGATGTCAGAGGATCAGCCGCAGCAGCAGCCGCAGCAGCAGCCGCCGGCATCAGGGCAGGGGGTCCCGCCGCAGCAGCCCGGCATGCCGGGCTCGCCGCAGCCTGCCTACGGTTACCCGCCGCAGCAGGGCGGGCCGCAGCCGGCGTACGGGTACCCGCCGCAGCAGGGGTTCCCGCCGGCCCAGCCCGGATTCGGGCCGCCGCAGGGCCCCGGTTTCTCGCAGGGCGCGGGCTCGCCGCAGTCGTACGGGCAGGGGGGCTACCCGCCGCCCGGGCAGCAGCCGTACCAGGGCCGGTACGCCGCGCCGACGTTCCAGGGCGACGCGGAAGCGCCGGACTGGTCGGCGATGGCGACCCAGCACGAGGACGAGCGGCGCCGTCGCAAGCGGACGATCGCGCTGCTCAGCACCCTGGGCGCGCTGGTGCTGGTCGGCGGCATCGTCACCGCGGCGGTGCTGGTCGGCAACGACGACAAGCCGAAGAAGCCGATCGCGGGCCAGTCCACGGACCCGGGCCCCGGTCCGAGCAACGGCGCCTCGGGTTCCCCGGCGGGGAAGCCGAAGACGGCGGAGGAGGCACTCAGCCGGGTGTCCACCGACAAGGCCCCGCTGTCGGCGGAGGGCCTGTTCCCGAACGCGACGCTGACCGTCGACGGTCAGACGCTGAACCGGGTGGCGACCGAGCACGGCGACACGTGCTCCGCGGAGACCAACAACGGTCTCGGCTCGGTGCTGTCCACCGAGAACTGCCAGGACATGTACCTGGCGACCTACCTGTCCGACAAGTCGGCGATCACCGTCGGCATCGCGGTGTTCGACACCAAGCCGCAGGCGGACCGGGTGAAGTCGAAGGTGGCCGGCAACGTCAAGGCGCTGCGCACGAACTCGACGCCGCGGTTCTGCCCGAAGCTGGCGGAGTGCGCGACCTCCAACGACTCGTTCGGCCGCTACGCGGTGTTCACTCTCGGCGGCAATGTCGACCTGAGCCCGGTGACGGACTCCACGCCGGCCGTGAAGTCGGCGGCCGCGGGCGTCCTCAAGAAGGCCGTGGACGATCTGAAGGCCCGTGGTCAGGCTGCTCTTTCGAATGCCGGCTGAGCGAACGAAGGACTGGCCGGGCACACTGAGCGGTCGAATACGCGAGTACGCGCCGCCGCTGTTCGAACGACCCGTGGCGTTCGTCGCCCGGGTGGTCGAGCGGTTGGCGGCGCTGCTCGGCCCGGTGCTGGCACGGGTCTGGCGGCTGCTGCCGCCGACCCTGCGGGTCGGGCTGGTGATCGGCCTGGTACTGAGCTGCTTCGCGGTGGAACTGGACGGCGCCTCCGGCTCGAACCCGGGCCGGGGGGCGGTCGGCGCGCCCTCCGCCGGTTCGGGCGCGCTGGCGCTGCCGCCCGAGGACCCCGGCACCGAGGCGCGCAAGGACCGGCTGGTCAACCCGCCCGGGCTGCTGTTCGGCATCGCCACGCCGGAGGCGCCGAGCGAGGCGCGCACCAAGCAGGTGGTGGACGACGCGGGGGACCACCCGACCGTCCAGGAGTACTTCCTGAAGTGGAATCAGGACTTCAACCAGGATTCGTTCGAGGCCTCGTACAAGCTGGGCGCGATGCCGCTGCTCACCTGGGAGCCGTGGGCCGGCGGTGACAAGTCCGTGGACCAGCCCGACTACCGGCTGTCGAGGATCGCCTCGGGCGCGCACGACGACTACGTGAAGAAGTTCGCACGGGACGTCAAGAAGGCCAGGGGACCGGTGGTCCTGCGGTTCGCGCACGAGATGAACGAGACCTGGTACCCGTGGTCCGAGGAGCGCAACGGCAACCGGAAGGGCGACTACGTCGCGGCCTGGCGGCACGTGCACGACGTGTTCGACGCACAGGGTGTGGACAACGTGATCTGGCAGTGGTGCCCGGACACGCAGAGCCCCGGCCGGCCGCCACTGTCCCGGTTCTACCCGGGCGACGACTACGTCGACTGGATGGGCATGGAGGCGTACAGCACCGACAGCGCGGAGAGCGTGGGGCCGCTGCTGAACGACACCTACGACGAGTTGACGGCCCTTTCGGACAAGCCGATCTTCATCGGCGAGACCGGGGTGCGGCCGACCAACGCGAAGGCGCTGTGGATCCAGGACTTCTTCTCCTGGCTGATCGACCACCCGCGGGTGGTCGGGTTCGTCTGGTTCCAGTTCGCGGACAGCGAGGGCGGGCGCTACGACTGGCGGTTCACCACCTCCCAGGGGGCCCGCGACTCGTTCCGCAGGGGCCTCGCCTCACAGGTGCTGGTGTCCTGGCCGCTGCGCTGACGAGGTGTCTTGTGTGGGATGCGAACGGCCCGAAATAATGGCGGCCTCTGCGGCCGGTTCGGCCGCTCTTCACTGAATCCGCACTGGAGCCGACCGTGTCCTGGGCTGTCTCTCCCCATGCTGAGGAGGCTCCGCAGACCGCCGCGGAGCCCGGGACCGGGTCCGGTTCCTCCCGCCGGTCCCGCCGCGAGGAGTCGGACGGGCGCCGGCTGCTGGGACTGCGGCTGCCGGTCTGGTTCCTGCTGCTGTCGCTGGCCGTCCAGGTCGGCTTCGCCCTGCGGCTGATCTGGACCCGCACCGCCTTCAGCGACGAGGCGCTGTACCTGTTCGCCGGCCACGACCTGGTGGCGAACTGGGTGCACGGCGTCCAACTGCCCGCCTACGCGAGCTACTTCTCGGGCGCCCCGCAGCTGTACCCGCCGATCGGCGCGGCCGCCGACACCATCGGCGGCATCACCGCGGCCCGACTGCTCGGCCTGGCCTGCATGATGGGCGCCACCGTGCTGGCCTACCTGGCGGCCTCCCGGCTGTACGGGCGGACGGCGGGCGCGCTGGCGGCGCTGACGTTCGTGGTGCTGACGCCCACCCAGTTCCTGTCCGCGTTCTCCACCTACGACCCGATGGCCGTGCTGCTGACCGCGCTGGCCGGCTACCTGGCGATCCGGGCCGAGGGCCGCTGGGGCTGGCTGGCCGCCACCGGCGCGGTGGTGGCGCTGGCCGACGGCGTCAAGTACGCGGCGGCGCTGTGGAGTCCGGTGGTGGTGGCGCTGGCGGTGCTGTGCGCGATGCCGAAGCTGCGGCTCGGCGCGGCGCTGCTGCGCGGCGTGTTCGTGACGGCGGTGGCGGGCGCGCTGATGGGCCTGGGCGTCCTGGCGGGCGGCCGCCAGCTGCGCGGCGGCATCGAGTCGACCACGCTGAGCCGGCACACCGGACAGGACACGGTGGCGTTCATCATGGGCGAGTCCTGGGACTGGGTCGGCCCGGTGCTGCTGCTCGCCGTGGCCGGCCTGGTGCTGCTGTGCGTGCGCGGCGCGTCCTGGGCGAGCCGGGGGATCGGCGCGGTCCTGCTGCTCGCGGTGGTGCTGGCCCCGGCGAACCAGGCGCGGATCAACCTGACGGTCTCGCTGCACAAGCACGTCACCTTCGGCGCCTGGTTCGCCTGCCTGCTGGCGGGCTTCTTCCTGGCCTGGCTGCTGGAGACGGGCCGCGGCCGGCGGATCTGGCAGCCGCTGGTGATCTCGGCCGCCCTGGCCGGCACCCTGGCGGTGGGCGTGCCGGAGACCGACCGGCTGTACCTGAACGGCTGGGCGGACGCCACCGAGATGGTGGCCGCGATCCGTCCGCACGTCGATGAGCAGGGCCTGTACCTGGCGGAGAACTCGCCGGTGCCGCGCTACTACCTGCGTCACGAGACCGACGGCACGCAGTGGGTCAGCACCTGGAACTACTCGTACAAGGACCCGAAGGACAAGAAGAACTACAGCGGCGCGGCCGCCTACGAGAAGGCGATCGCCGCGAACAAGTTCAACCTGGTGGTGCTGGACAACAAGACCACCAAGGACCTGGACGTGAAGATCACCGCCGCGCTGCAGGCCAACAAGAACTACCAGCAGGTCGCGGACCTGCCGAGCAACATCAAGGGCCTGCACTACACGATCTGGCTGTACAAGCCGGCCGCGAAGAGCGGCTGACGGGGGTCGGCCGGCCCGGGCGGGCCGGCCGACGGGGCCTCAGCCCCCGAGCCCGTCCGCGAGCTTGACGGAGGCGATGCCGTCGGCGAACGCGCGCTGGGACTCGGGGGTCTCGTCGAACCGCCAGTCGGCGTTGGCGCCCTGGTCGCGGTTGCGCTCGAACCAGATGAAGCCGAGCACGTCCGTCTGCTGGTTGAGCCAGCTGAAGAAGTCGGTGGTCCACTTCGCCTTGAGCGCCACGCTGGGCTCGCGGCCGGTCTCGGTGATCAGCACCGGCTTCTTGGTGATCCTGCGGACGGCGTCGAGGGTCGGCCCGAAGGTCGTGGTGGCGCTCTCCTCGAGCTTGGTGCCGTAGCCGGTCAGGCCGACCCAGTCGACGTAGTCGTCACCGGGGTACAGCGCGGCCAGGTCGGTGTTCGGCACCGGACGGAGGATGTTGGCGCTCCACACCCAGATCACGTTGTCCGCCCCGGCCTGCTGGAACAGGTCGTGGACGTGCTTCCAGGCCTGGACGTACTCGCCCTTCTGGTTGCCGTTCTTGCTCTCCGACCAGGGGTACCAGGTGCCGTTCATCTCGTGCGCGAACCGGATCGCCAGCGGCCACTTCTGGGCGGCGACGGCCTGGGCGAAGCGCCGGATGTAGTCGTCGTGGGCGCCCGAGATGATGGTCGACAGGGCGAACTGGGGCTGCTCGGTGTGGCCGTTGTCCTCGCCGTCCCACGGCTCCCAGGACATCACCGGCAGGGTGCCGTGCTCGTACGCCCGGGAGACCGCCTTCGGGTCGAAGTCGGCGGTCCAGCGCACGAAGTACTCGGTCATGGTGGGCCGGACGCCGGCCTTGCCGGCGACCGAGTCGACCTCGGCGGAGGACCACGGGGCCTCCGGGGTCGCCACGCCGAAGTACTTGCCGTTCGGCGTGTTGAAGATCGACTTGGCGGGCACCGGAGGCGGGCCGGGATTGATCAGCTGGCCGATGCCGGGCACACCGGCGGGCCGGCCGAGGCCCGCGTACCGGGGGCCCTGGTCGTCGAGCCGCAGCGCGGACATGACGCCCCAGCAGAGGGCGGCCAGCAGCACCACGTTGACGGTCATCCAGACCCGAAGGCGGATGCCGCTGCCGCGGGACCACCAGTGCATCTTCTTGCGCCGCCGCGCCGTGGCCTTCCGTTCGGCCTCGGGGGCGTCGGCCTGTTTGGGAATCGACGCGGACCGCGTCTCGGACGCCGTCTCAGACACTCATCATCACCGATCCGACCAGCAGGGCACTGCCCAGCAGATAAGGAATGACCACCTTGACGCTGCGGGCCTTCTCACCCGCGAAGCTGTCCTCGCGGGTGCCCCAGGAGGCGTTGTGGCCCATCCGGAAGAAGCCCAGCAGCCGAACCGGCAGCAGGATGAACGTATTGATCACCATGAACACCGGCAGGTACACCAAGTCCTGTGCCCGGTAGGCGAAGTGACGGCCGAACCGGACCGCCAACGACAGTACCGACATCACGGCGGCCAGCACCAGGATGGTGGTGATGGCCTTCCAGTGGACGGCCGGTAGCGGCAGTTCCATGTAGAGGCTCGGGCCGGTGTGCCGCCACAGCGCCTTGGCCCAGGAGGCGAAGGAGCCGAGCAGGACGAACGGCACGACGATGTCGACCACGTAGAACAGCGCCAGCATCTTGGTCCGGCGCAGCATCCAGGGCAGCATCCGCAGCGTGTTGTACTGCGAGCCGCGGGCCCAGCGGTACTGCTGCTTGGTGAGCTTGCGCAGGTGCAGCGGGGCGTCGGTGTAGACCAGCGAGGTGGACTGGTAGACGGTCCGGTAGCCCTGCTTGAGCGTGTAGTTGGTCAGCGTGCGGTCGTCGCTGACCTCCAGGAACACGCCGAGGAACTTCTCCGACAGGAAGTCGTCCATGCAGTCCAGCAGGATCTTCCGGCGGAACGCGATGGTCCGGCCGGGCAGGCAGCCGACGGTGCCGAGCACGCTCATCGCGGGCAGCGAGTACTGGCAGCGGACGCTCTCCAGCCAGTCCGCCCAGCGGGTGAGCACCGAACGGCCCGGGTCCAGGATCCGCTGACGGGTGGTCACCCCGCCGACCTTCTCGTCCCGGAACGGCTTGACCAGCTCCGACAGGGTGGTGGGGGTCCAGATGGTGTCGGAGTCGACCAGCACGGCGATGTCACCGGTGCAGGCCTCCAGACCGACCTTCAGGGCGTTGCGCTTGCCCGGGATCTCGGTCCACTGCCAGTACACGCCGAGCTGGTCGCAGACCTGCTCCAGCGCCTCGTTGCGCCGACCGT
This sequence comes from Kitasatospora sp. CB02891, assembly GCF_002803145.1. Classification (NCBI taxonomy): domain Bacteria; kingdom Bacillati; phylum Actinomycetota; class Actinomycetes; order Kitasatosporales; family Streptomycetaceae; genus Kitasatospora; species Kitasatospora sp. CB02891. Next base: position 181,577 of record NZ_NNBO01000007.1, read on the forward strand.
TGATCACCACGACCATTTCGGTCGGCTGCTGGTCGATGATCCGGTCGAGCACCGAGTAGAAGAGGTCGACCGGTTCGTCCACCACCGGGATGATCACCGAGGTGGTGACCTGGTAGGGACGCTTCCACGGGCGGTAGCGACGGGCCAGGCCGAGCCTGACGAACCAGAGCATCCAGATGCCGAACATGAAGACGGCAAACGGGTAGATGGTGCCGACAGTCCACCACTGGCGGAGCTGGAGCAAAAAAGCGAGCATGGCCCCCGGACCGTCTCGATCGACTGTTCATACTGGACTAGGCCGTCCTGATGATAGACGTCCGAGTAACACGTGAATCCCCGCGAAATCGGGCATACGGGGCAACGCCATCGTTGGTGTCCCGCCAATTGGGACCAAGCCGTGATGCCTTCCGGCCTCAGGTAACGGCGTGTGACTCGATCGTGTGCACTCCGTTCCGAAAATGTGGAACCTTCGGACGAGTGACGCCAGGTCAGAGCTTGCGAAGCAGTGCTCGGCGCACCTTGTGGTCCGCCCCCTTCTGCAGGATCAAGGTGGCCCGGCCCCGGGTGGGCAGGACGTTCTCCAGCAGGTTCGGCCGGTTGATGGTCCGCCACACCTGCCGGCCGTAGTCCATCGCCTCCTCCTCCGGCACTTCGGTGAAGCGCCGGAAGTAGGAGTTGGGGTCCTGGAAGGCGGTCTCCCGCAGCTTGCGGAACCGGTCCAGGTACCAGGCCTCGATGTCGTCGGTGCGGGCGTCGACGTAGATCGAGAAGTCGAAGTAGTCGGCGACCGCCATCCTGGTCCGCCCGTCGGTGCCGGGCAGCGCCGGCTGCAGCACGTTCAGGCCCTCCACGATCAGGATGTCCGGGCGCTCCACCACCAGCCGCTCGTCCGGCACGATGTCGTAGACCAGGTGCGAGTAGACGGGCGCGGTGACCCGCTCCTTGCCGGCCTTCACGTCCGCGACGAAACGCATCAGCGCCCGCCGGTCGTACGACTCCGGGAAGCCCTTGCGGGCCATCAGGCCGCGCCGGCGCAGTTCCGCGTTGGGCAGCAGGAAGCCGTCCGTGGTGACCAGCTCGACCCGCGGGTGCTCGGGCCAGCGGGCGAGCAGCGCCTTCAGCAGACGGGCCGTGGTGGACTTGCCGACCGCCACCGACCCGGCGACGCCGATGATGAAGGGGGTGCGCACCCGCTCGGTGTCGGGGGTGTCCAGGAACGTGCCCAGCGCGCCGCGCAGCTCGTGCGTGGCGTGGATGTACAGGTTCAGCAGGCGCGACAGCGGCAGGTAGACGTCGCGGACCTCGTCCAGGTCCAGTGCGGTGCCGAGGCCGCGCAGGCGCTCGACCTCGTCGGCGGTGAGCGGTAGCGGCGTGCGCTCGCGCAGTGCGCTCCACTCGGCGCGGTCCAGATCCACGTACGGGGAGGGGGTGGGTGCGGCGGGCGCGCCCCTCGTACAGAGTTCGGTCAGCACAGGTCCATTGTGGGCCGTGTCCGGGCCGCCGGGTGTTGTGGTGTCGGTCACCCGGTGTGGTCATCCGACCGAACAGGGCTCGAACACCGACACCTATGCTGGCGCATATGTGCGGAATTGTTGGATATACGGGCCCGCAAGCGGCCCTCGACGTAGTGATCGCAGGTCTGCGGCGGCTGGAGTACCGGGGCTACGACTCGGCCGGCGTCGCGGTGCAGACCGTGGGAGCCGACGGGCAGCGGCTCCTGGCGACCGACAAGCGGGCCGGAAAGCTCGTCAACCTGGAGAAGTCGCTGGCCGAAACCCCCCTGCCGGCCGGCACCACGGGCATCGGCCACACCCGCTGGGCCACCCACGGCGCGCCCAACGACGCCAACGCCCACCCCCACCTGGACGACCACCGCAAGGTCGCCGTCGTCCACAACGGCATCATCGAGAACTTCGCCGTCCTGCGCGCCGAACTCGCCGACCGCGGCCACACGCTGCGCTCCGAGACCGACACCGAGGTGGTCGCCCACCTGCTGTCCGAGGCCTACGACGGCGACCTCGCCGAAGCCATGCGCACCGTCTGCCGGCAGCTGGACGGCGCGTTCACCCTGGTCGCCGTGCACGCCGACGCCCCCGACGTGGTGGTCGGCGCCCGCCGCAACTCGCCGCTGGTGGTCGGCGTCGGCGACGGCGAGAACTTCCTCGCCTCCGACGTCGCCGCGTTCATCGCGCACACCCGCGAGGCCATCGAGCTCGGCCAGGACCAGGTCGTCGAACTGCGCCGCGAGGGCGTGACGGTGACCGACTTCGACGGCGCGCCCGCCGAGGTCCGCGAGTACCACGTCGACTGGGACGCCTCCGCCGCCGAGAAGGGCGGCTACGACTACTTCATGCTCAAGGAGATCGCCGAGCAGCCCAAGGCCGTCGCCGACACCCTGCTCGGCCGGATCGGCACCGACGGCCGGCTCACCCTCGACGAGCTGCGCATCCCCGACCAGGTGCTGCGCGAGGTCGACAAGGTGGTGATCGTCGCCTGCGGCACCGCGTTCCACGCCGGCATGATCGCCAAGTACGCCATCGAGCACTGGACCCGCATCCCGTGCGAGGTCGAGGTGGCCAGCGAGTTCCGCTACCGCGACCCGATCATGGACGACCGCACCCTGGTCATCGCCATCTCGCAGTCCGGCGAGACCATGGACACCCTGATGGCGCTGCGCCACGCCCGCGAGCAGGGCGCGAAGGTCCTGGCGATCTGCAACACCAACGGCTCGACCATCCCGCGCGAGTCCGACGCGGTGCTCTACACCCACGCCGGCCCCGAGGTCGCCGTCGCCTCCACCAAGGCGTTCCTGACCCAGCTGGTCGCCTGCTACCTGGTCGCCCTCTACCTGGGCCAGGTGCGCGGCACCAAGTGGGGCGACGAGATCTCCTCCGTCATCCGCGAACTCGGCGACGCCCCGCGCCAGGTCGAGCAGGTCCTCGGCACCATGGAGCCGGTCCGCGCCCTGGCCCGCTCGCTCGCCGACGCCCCCGCGGTCCTCTTCCTCGGCCGGCACGTCGGCCACCCCGTGGCCCTCGAAGGCGCGCTCAAGCTCAAGGAGCTCGCCTATATGCACGCCGAGGGCTTCGCCGCCGGCGAGCTCAAGCACGGCCCGATCGCGCTGATCGAGGAAGGCCTCCCGGTGGTCGTGGTGGTGCCCTCGCCGCGCGGCCGCTCCGTCCTCCACGACAAGATCGTCTCCAACATCCAGGAGATCCGGGCCCGCGGTGCGAAGACCATCGTCATCGCCGAGGAGGGCGACGAGGCCGTCGTCCCCTACGCCGACCACCTGATCCGCATCCCGGCCACCCCGACCCTGCTCCAGCCGCTGGTGTCCACCGTCCCGCTCCAGGTGTTCGCCTGCGAGCTGGCCACCGCCAAGGGCCACGAGGTCGACCAGCCCCGCAACCTCGCCAAGTCCGTCACCGTCGAGTAGCCCGCGTATCGTCCATGCCTGCGCGCCACTGCGCAGGCATGGACGGAGGAACACGCGTGATCATCGGGGTCGGCATCGACGTGGCGGACATCCAACGGTTCGGCGAATCCCTGGAACGCACCCCCGGACTCGCCGAACGCCTCTTCACCCCGGGCGAATTGACCCTCCCCTCCGGAAAGCGCCGGGGCACCGCCTCGCTCGCCGCCCGGTTCGCCGCCAAGGAAGCCATCGCCAAGGCCCTCGGCGCGCCCCCCGGCCTCCGCTGGGAGGACGCCGAAGTCCGCGTCGAGGACTCCGGCCGCCCCGTCCTCCACGTCACCGGCACCGTCGAAGCCCGCGCCGCCGCCCTCGGAGTGACGGCCTGGCACGTGTCGCTCAGTCACGACGCGGGCGTCGCCTCGGCGGTGGTGATCGCCGAAGGCTAGGAGGGGGAACCCGGGGGCGCGCGGGGCTGCGCGAGGCGGAAGACGCCCCTGCGCGGGATCGCGCTGCGGACAATGACTCGTACGTGCTCGCGCCCTCCGGAGGAGACCCGTATGCGCTACGCCCACCACGTCGACCAGGTCCGCACCGCCGAAGCCGCCCTCATGGCCGCCCTCCCCGAGGGCACCCTGATGCAGCGCGCCGCAGCCGGTCTCGCCGCGACCTGCGCCGGACTGCTGCCCCGGGTCTACGGCAGTCGCGTCCTCGTGCTGGCCGGCTCCGGCGACAACGGCGGCGACGCGCTGTACGCCGCCGCGCGGCTCGCCCGTCGCGGGGCCCGCGCCGAAGCCCTGCTGCTGGACCCCGCCAAGGCGCACGCCGAAGGTCTCGCCGCGCTGCGGGCCGCCGGCGGCCGGGTCACCGACGACCCCGGCGCGTTCGGCCGCGCCGACCTGGTGCTGGACGGCATCGTCGGCATCGGCGGTCGCGGCCCGCTGCGCCCCGCTGCCGCCCCCTTCGCCACCATGGCGCGTCGCGGTCCGGTGGTCGCCGTCGACGTGCCGTCCGGGGTCGACCCCGACACCGGCGAGGTGACCGGCCCCGCGCTGCGCGCCGACGTCACCGTCTGCTTCGGCACCCACAAGCCCGGCCTGCTGGTCGACCCCGGCGCGGGCCACGCGGGCGTGGTCCACCTGGTGGAGATCGGACTCGACCTGCCGCCCGCCCCCGTCGAGGCCCTCCAGGGCGCCGACGTGGCCGCGCTGCTGCCCGTCCCCGGCGCCGAGAGCGACAAGTACCGGCGCGGCGTGGTCGGCGTCGCGGCCGGCTCCACCCGCTACCCGGGCGCGGCGCTGCTCGCCGTCGCCGGGGCGCTGCGCGGCGGCGCGGGCGCGGTGCGCTACACCGGGCACGCCGCGGAGGAGGTGGTCCGCCGCCACCCGGAGACGCTGATCAGCGACGCGGGCCCCGCCCGGGCCGGCCGGGTCCAGGCCTGGGTGGTCGGCCCGGGCGGCGGCGACGGCGCCGAACACGCGCTGCGCGAGGCCCTCGACACCGAGGTGCCGGTGCTCGCCGACGCCGACGCGCTCACCGAACTGGCCCGACTCGGCCCCGACCTGCTGGCCGGCCGCCCCGCCCCGACCCTGCTCACCCCGCACGCCGGGGAGGCCGCCCGTCTGCTGGCCGGCGTCGGCGAGCACACTGACGCCGAGACCGTCGCCGCCCGCCGACTGTGGGCCGCCCGGTTGATCGCCGCCCGCTACGGCGCGACCGTCCTGCTCAAGGGCTCCACCACCGTCGTCGCCGACCCCGAAGGCACCGTCCGGGTGAACGCCACCGGCACCGGCTGGCTCGGCACCGCCGGCAGCGGCGACGTCCTGTCCGGCCTGGCCGGCTCCCTGCTCGCCACCGGCCTCACCCCACTCGACGCCGCCTCCGCCGCCGCCCACCTGCACGGCCTGGCCGGCCGCCACGCCGCCGGCACGGGCGCCCCGATCACCGCCCTGGACATCGCCGACGCCCTGCATCCCGTCTGGCAGTCGCTGACGGGGTGACGGCCGGTTGGGAGTGGGAAGGCGTTCGGCGCGGGCTCTGCTGTGCTCGCTGACGGCTGGCGCGTGGTCGGGGCGAGTGCGTGCTCGGCCTGCTGTGCCGGCGTCCGTTGACGCCTTGCGGCCCGCTCAGCTATCGCTGGTGGGGTGGCGGTCTGCTTCGTAAGGGCGTTTCGGCACGGGTTCTGCTGTGCTCGCCGACGGCTGGCGCGTGGTCGGGGCGTGCAGTGCCCAGACCACCGCGCTGGCGTCCGTTGACGCCTTGCGGCCCGCTCAGCTGTCGCCGATGGGGTGGCGGCCCGCTTCGCAGGGGCGTTTCGGCACAGGCTCTGCCGTGCTCGCCGACGGCTGGCGCGTGGTCGGGGCGCGTGCCCGGATCATCCTGCCGACGTCCTGCGCTGCCCGCTTCTGCCACCGTGTACGCGCGGCTTGGCGCCGGAGCAGGTGTCGTCGTGTCCTGCGCCCGGTCGGAGCGGTCGTCTGTCGGGCGCCGCCTCGCTCCGTGCGTCGCCGCTGTCCGCGGGGTTCGGTGCGGGCTCCTCGATCGCTGCGCTCGACCCTGCGTCCGGCCCGGCCGACACGCCGTTGGCACTCGTCGCTCTCGGCCTTGCCCACGGCCCGGTGACGCGCCGTTCGGAACCGGAGTGGGCCGCGTCGCGTGGAGACAGCGGAAGGGAAAGGGCGTACGGGTGGACGGGTGACAGGACTCCCGGTCGGCCGCGCCCCTGATGGGGGGACCGGCGGGGGTCTGGGAGACTGATACGCGATGACGACTGCGAACACCACCGGGACACCCGCACTGACCGAGGGGGTGCGCGCCGAGGCGACGATCGACCTGGCCGCCCTGCGCGACAACCTGGCCGCTCTGCGCGCCCGTACCAACGGCCCCGAGCTGATGGCCGTGGTCAAGGCGGACGCCTATGGCCACGGTGCGCTCCAGTGCGCCCGGGAGGCGATCGCCGCCGGCGCGGGCTGGCTCGGGACGGCCACCCCGCAGGAGGCGCTCGCGCTGCGCGCCGCCGGGATCGGCCCCGACCGGGCGCGGATCCTGTGCTGGCTGTGGACGCCCGGCGGCCCGTGGGAGCAGGCGCTGCGCGAGTCCGTCGACATCTCGATCAGCGGCCAGTGGGCGCTGGACGAGCTCCTCGCCGCCGTCCGCGCCACCGGCATCCCGGCCCGGATCCACCTGAAGGCCGACACCGGCCTCGGCCGCAACGGCTGCCAGCCGCACGACTGGCCCGACCTGGTCGACCGCGCCGCCGAGGCGCAGGCCGACGGCATGCTGCGGGTGGTCGGCGTGTGGTCGCACTTCGCCGCCGCCGACGAGCCCGGGCACCCCTCCATCCAGGCCCAGTTGGACTCGTTCGCCCAGGCCCTGGCGTTCGCCGAGCGGTCCGGCCTCGACCCCGAGGTGCGGCACCTGGCGAACTCCCCGGCCACCCTGCTGCTCCCGCAGTCCCACTACGACCTGGTCCGTCCGGGCCTCGCCATGTACGGCCTGTCGCCGGTGCCCGAGCTCGGCACGCCCGCCGAGTACGGCCTGCGGCCGGTCATGTCGCTGGCCGCCCGGCTCGCCCTGGTCAAGCACGCCCCCGGCGGCCACGGCGTCTCCTACGGCCACCACTACGTGACGCCCGGGCCCACTACGCTGGGCCTGATCCCGCTCGGCTACGCGGACGGCATCCCCCGGCACGCGAGCAACACCGGGCCGGTGCAGATCGGCTCCGGGCGCTACCGGGTGGCGGGCCGGGTCGCGATGGACCAGTTCGTGGTCGACCTCGGCGGGGACGCGCACGAGGTCGGCGAGGAAGCCCTGCTGTTCGGCCCGGGCGATCGGGGCGAGCCCACGGCCGAGGACTGGGCGCGGGCCTGCGGGACGATCGCGTACGAGATCATCACCCGGATCGGGGGGCGAGTGCCCCGGCGGTACGTGGGAGGGGTGCAGTAGTGGCCGTCATCGCTGCGGCGCGCGCGTGTTCGACCGGCGGTCGGTGCCGCGAGCATTCCGACGGGCGCCTTCCGCTTCGCGCCGTCCCCCGCGCCCCTGGTTCCACCCATGGCTGAGTCGTCCGGGGTCTCCAGGGCCGGGCTGATCGGGATATCGCTCGGGGTGCTGGCCGCCGGGGCCGCCGCCGGGGTCGCCGTGGAGCGGATGACGGTGGGGCGGGCGATGCGCCGGCGGGCCCGGGAGGAGTTGGACGCGGCGGCGCCGTTCGGGTCGTTGCGCGGGGCGCCGCGGCGGGTGCGGGCGGACGACGGCACCGAGTTGTACGTGGAGGTGGACGCCGCCGAGGGGCCCGGGCCGACGGTGGTGTTCTGTCACGGGTACTGCCTGAACCAGGACAGTTGGCACTTCCAGCGGGCGGCGCTGCGGGGCGTGCTGCGCACGGTGTTCTGGGACCAGCGCAGCCACGGCCGGTCCGAGCGCTCCCGCTCGTACCTGAGCGGTGAGCCCGCCTCGATCGATCAGCTCGGCGGTGATCTGCGGGCGGTGCTGGACGCGGTGGTGCCGGAGGGCCCGATCGTGCTGGTCGGGCATTCGATGGGCGGGATGACGGTGATGGCGCTGGCCGCGCAGCACCCCGAGCTGTTCGGTCCGCAGGGCCGGGTGGTCGGGGTGGCGTTGATCGGGACGCTGGCCGGCGGCTGGGACTCGGTGACGCTGGGGCTGCCCGCCGCGGGGGCGAAGGTGGTGAAGCGGATCGCGCCCGGCGTGGTGCGGCTGCTGGGCCGGCAGGTCGAGCTGGTGGAGGCGACCCGGCGCTGGGGTGCGGACGTGACGGCGGTGTTCTACCGGCGGTTCTCGTTCGGCGGGAAGGACGTCGACCCGGCGGTGGTGCGGTTCGCCGAACAGCTGCTGGACGCGACCCCGATCGATGTGGTCGCCGAGTTCTACCCGGCGTTCTCGGTGCACGACAAGCGGGCCGCGCTGGCCGGGCTGGACGGCGTCCCCGCACTGGTGATGGCCGGCGCCAAGGACCTGATCACCCCGCCCGAGTACGCCGAGGCGATCGCGGCGGCGCTGCCCGGGTCCCGGCTGGTGCTGGTGGAGGACGCCGGGCACCTGGTGATGCTGGAGCGTCCCGAGCTGGTGGACCGGGAGCTGGCGGCCCTGTTGGAGCGGGCCGCCGAGCGGGCGGGCACCGGCCCGCTGCCGGCCGTCCCGGCCGAGCCGGACGGGGAGCAGCCGGAGGGCTGAGCGGGCGTCCGTGCGCGGTGTGGCACCGTAGGGGTGGCCGCAACGAACGAAGAAGGACGCCATGGGTTCGCAGACCACTCTGACCGTCGCCACCGCGGAGCGGATGACCGGCCTCGGCCGGCGGCTCGCCGCCCTGCTGCGCCCCGGCGACCTGGTGCTGCTGTCGGGGGAGCTGGGCGCGGGCAAGACCACGCTGACCCGCGGCCTGGGAGAGGGCATGGGGGTGCGCGGCGCGGTGACCTCGCCGACCTTCGTGATCGCCCGGGTGCATCCGTCGCTGACCGGCGGCCCGGCGCTGGTGCACGTGGACGCGTACCGGCTGGGCGGCGGTCTGGACGAGATGGAGGACCTCGACCTGGACGTGTCGCTGCCGGAGTCGGTGATCGTCGTGGAGTGGGGCGAGGGCAAGGTCGAGCAGCTCTCCGAGGACCGGCTGGAGGTCCGGATCGAGCGGACGCTCGGCGGTGCGGAGGCCGACGTGGTGGACGAGGCGGACGGGCGGCGGGTCACCGTGACGGGCCTGGGCGGTCGCTGGGACGACGTGGACCTCACCGTATTGGGTGACAACTGAGCCGGGTTTCCGACAGCGTGTCGGGAAACTGTTGCGGCCCGGCCGGTGGGCGTGATGGGATGGCGACAGCAGGTTAGGTGTGCCTAACTAGGGAGGCGCCCCATGGCGAGCACCACCCCCCGGACCGACGCCCGTCCCGAACCGGCCGACGCCCCCGTCGAGGCGGCGCGCGCCGATGCCGAGCAGCCGCGCACCGAGGAGCCGGAGAACCCCGTGCCGATGCGGGCGCTGCTGGCGTCCTGCCGGGCCGCGAAGGCGGTCTCCACCCCGCCGGAGCGCCACGCCGCGTAGCGCCCCGAGCGGTCAGGCGACCACGACCACCCGGGTGCCGTTCGGCGCGAAGTCCCACAGGGCCTGGCCGTCGGAGCGGGACGCCCGGATGCCGCCGGTCTTGGTCTTCGGGTCCATCGACGGCGCGGGGGCGTTCTCGTCCACCAGCGCGCTGAAGCCGAAGACCGTGCCCTGCTGCTGGGTGAAACGCACCACGTGCTCGATCTGCCGGCCGTCGGTGCCGGTGCCGGCCGCGGCGCGGCTGTACACCGCGTAGGCGCCCGGGTTCGGCAGCGCGCTGCCCGGCGTCACCTTGAACGAGGCGAGCACCTGCTCGGTCTTCTTCGGGTCGACCAGCCACACCTGGCGGTCCTTGAGCGAGAACACCACCCGCAGGCCCGCCCCGGAGTCCGCCGGCAGCGGGGGCGCGGTGGGCTTCTCGCTCGCCGCGGGCGAGGCGGCCGTCGTCGCGGAGGCGCTCGACGACGGGCCGGCCGCGACCGCCCGGGACGCGGCGCCGTTCGCCTGGAACGCCAGCAGACCGATCACCGCCATGGCGCTCAGGGTCAGTCCGCCGACCACCACACCAGGACCCAGCTTCGCCACGTCTGCTCCTCAACGCTCCGCGTATCCCGTCCGAGGCCCATCGTGCCAGGTCCGCGCCGCCGCCCCGGCCTCTTCCGATCGTGTGTTCCCGGCCGGTGCGGGCACCGGCGCCGGACCCTCTAACCTTGAACCCGTGCTCCTCCTCGCCTTCGACACCGCCACCCCCGCCGTCACGGCCGCCGTCCACAACGGCGAGCGCGTGCTCGCCGAGTCCTACGAGGTCGACGCCCGCCGGCACGGCGAACTGCTGCTGCCCACCATCGACGCCGTGCTGCGCACCGCCGGTGTGGACAAGCGGCAGCTCACCGACCTGGCGGTCGGCGTCGGCCCGGGCCCGTACACCGGCCTGCGGGTCGGCCTGGTGACCGCCGCCGCGCTCGGCGACGCGCTCGGCCTGCCCGTGCACGGCGTCTGCACCCTCGACGCGATCGCCCACCAGGCCCGCACCGAGGGCTTGGACGGCGCGTTCACGGTGGCCACCGACGCGCGCCGCAAGGAGGTCTACTGGGCCTCCTACGACGCGTCCGGCGCCCGGGTCTCCGGCCCGGCGGTGGACCGCCCGGCGGAGATCGAGCCCGGCGAGCGGACGGTCGGCGCGGGCGCGCTGCTGTACGGCCTGCCGGCGGCGAGCGGCCCCGAGCACGTGTCGGCGGGCGCGCTCGCCGACTTCGCGGTCCGCGAGCTGGCCGCCGGCCGCGAACTGCTGCCGAACGCCCCGCTGTACCTGCGGCGCCCGGACGCGCAGGTGCCGGCGGGCTACAAGGCGGTGCTTCCGGCGTGACGCGCACGGGACTCTCCGACCGTGGCTAGGTTCGCGCTGCGCCCCATGCGCTGGTGGGACATCGAGCCGGTCATGGTGCTGGAGCACCTGCTGTTCCCCGAGGACGCCTGGTCGCGCGGGATGTACTGGTCCGAGCTGGCCGAGGCGTACCCGGGCGGCAGCCGGCACTACGTGGTGGCGGTGGACGAGACCGACGCGGTGGTCGGCTACGCCGGGCTGATGACGGTCGGGGCGGACGGCGACGTGCAGACCATCGCGGTGGAGGCCGGGCGCCAGGGGGCGGGCCTCGGGGCGATGCTGCTGACCGAACTGGTCGAGGAGTCGGTCCGGCGCGGCTGCGCCGAGCTGCTGCTGGAGGTGCGGGTCGACAACCTGCCCGCGCAGCGGCTGTACGAGCGGTTCGGGTTCGAGCCGGTCGGCATCCGGCGGGGCTACTACCAGCCCGCCAACGTGGACGCACTGGTGATGCGTCTGGACCACCTGGCAAGCGATGCAAGCGATCTGAAGGATCATCACAATGGCTGACGAACCGCTCGTCCTCGGTATCGAGACCTCCTGCGACGAGACCGGCGTCGGCATCGTCCGCGGCACCACGCTGCTCGCCGACGCGGTCGCGTCCTCGGTGAACGACCACGCCCGGTTCGGCGGCGTCGTCCCGGAGATCGCCAGCCGGGCGCACCTGGAGGCGATGGTCCCCACCATCCAGCGCGCGCTGGACACCGCGGGCGTCAAGGCGAGCGACCTGGACGGCATCGCCGTCACCGCCGGCCCCGGCCTGGCCGGCGCGCTGCTGGTCGGCGTGAGCGCCGCCAAGGCGTACGCGTGGGCGCTGGACAAGCCGCTGTACGGCGTGAACCACCTGGCCTCGCACATCTGCGTCGACCAGCTGGAGCACGGCCGGCTGCCCGAGCCGACCATGGCGCTGCTGGTCTCCGGCGGCCACTCCTCGCTGCTGCTCAGCGGCGACATCACCTCCGACGTGCGGCCGCTCGGCGCGACCATCGACGACGCGGCCGGCGAGGCGTTCGACAAGGTGGCCCGGGTGCTCGGCCTGGGCTTCCCGGGCGGGCCGGTGGTGGACCGGATGGCCCGGGAGGGCGACGGCAGGGCGATCGCCTTCCCGCGCGGTCTGAACAACGCCGGCGACCCCGCGTACGACTTCTCGTTCTCCGGCCTGAAGACCGCCGTGGCGCGCTGGGTGGAGGCCAAGCGACGGGCCGGCGAGCCGGTGCCGGTGGCGGACGTCGCCGCGTCCTTCCAGGAGGCGGTCACCGACGTGCTCACCCGCAAGGCCGTGCGGGCGTGCAAGGACAACGACGTCGACCACCTGATGATCGGCGGCGGCGTCGCCGCGAACTCCCGGCTGCGCGAGATGGCGCAGCAGCGCTGCGACAAGGCGGGCATCGTGCTGCGGGTGCCGCGTCCGGGCCTGTGCACCGACAACGGCGCGATGGTGGCGGCGCTCGGCGCGGAGATGGTCTGGCGCGACCGCACCCCGTCCTCGTTCGACCTGTCGGCGGACTCCTCGCTGCCGGTCACCGAGACGCACGTCCCGCACACCGACTTCCACGCCCACGCCCACGAGGCGCTGAAGTGACCCTGGCGGCGATGTGGGAGGCCCGCGCGGTCGACGGGCGGGGGAGTGAACTGCACGCCTGGGCGCGGGAGTTCGCGCTGCCCGAAGTGCGCGGGGCGGCCGGTCTGGAGCGGGTCGAGCTGTTCACCGCGCCCGGGGACCGGGTGCTGCTGATCGCGCTCTGGGCGGGCGAGCCGGGGCCGGTGCCGGAGCCCCCGGCCGGGCTGCTGGCCCGTCCGGTGCACCGGTGGACCTTCACCCGGACGGATGTCGGGTAGGCAACCGGGGAGCCGGTAGCGTTCGTCCAGAACATCGACAGACGTGTAGAGGAAGAGCGGGGGACACCGGTGACGAACAGGGCCCGGATCGGGTACGGCGTGGGTGCGCTCGCCGTGCTGCTGGCGGCGAGCGGGTGCGGCAGTTCCGCCCCCGCCACGAAGTCCGCCGCCCCCGCGAAGCCCGCGGCGGCGTCCTCGGGCAGCTCCTCCTCCGCCGCCGCGTCGGCGCCCGCGCAGGACACCGCCGGGGAGGCCGCGTGGGCGAAGTGGGGCCTCAAGCCGATGGCCAAGGCGCCCGCGCCGCCCGCCGACAAGCCGATCAAGCTGACGAAGACGGGCGCCGTGCCGGTGTTCAGCGAAGTCCCCACCCAGGACAAGGTCGTCTTCATCACCATCGACGACGGGGCCGAGAAGGACCCCAAGTTCGTCCAGATGCTCACCGAGCTGAAGGTGCCGATCACGATGTTCCTGACCAAGGACATCGTCAAGAACGACTACGCCTACTTCAAGCCGCTGCAGGCGCTCGGCAACACCGTGCAGAACCACACGGTCAGCCACCCGGTGATGAGCAAGATCACCGCGGCCCAGCAGAAGACCCAGATCTGCGACGACCAGACCGCCCTCACCGAGCAGTACGGCACCGCCCCGTACCTGTTCCGGCCGCCCTTCGGCGACGGCGCCAACACCCCCACCCTGAACACCTCGGTGCAGGAGTGCGGGCCGCGTGCCATCGTGCTGTGGCGCGAGTCCATGCAGATCCACGACATGCAGTACCAGTCCGCCGACAAGAAGCTGAAGAACGGCGACATCATCCTCGCCCACTTCCGCGGCCCGTCCGAGCTCAAGGGCGAGACCATGACCGCGATGTTCGGCGAGATGCTCGCCCGCATCCAGGAACAGGGCTTCGCGGTCGCCCGCCTCGACGACTACATCGCCAAGCCCGCCGGCTGACCCAGCATCATCACCGGGCCGGCCGCGGTGCGGGCCACGATCACCGTCACCGCGTTCGGCCCGGCCGGCTTCAACTGCCGCCGCAGCTCCTCCGGGACCACCGACGCCCCGCGCTTCTTGATCACCACGGTGCCGATCCGGCGCTCCTTCACCAGCGCCTTCAACTTCTTCACGTTGTACGGCAGCACGTCCGTCAGCTCGTAGGCGTGCGCGTACGGCGTCGGACGCAGCTCGTCCGAGGTGACGTACGCGATCATCGGATCGATCAGCCGACCGTTCGTCGACTCGACCACCTCGGCGACCATCCGGCCCCGGATCACCGCGCCGTCCGGCTCGTACAGGTACCGCCCCACCGGACCCACCGGCGGGTCCGGCAGCGCCCCGCCGGTCAGCGAGTGCGGGCCCGGCAGCAGCGTCGCCCGGTACGGCTCGGCGGCCGCGGTGCCGAACCACAGCACCGCCTCCTTCACCTCGCCCCGGTCCGACACCCACTCCGCCTCGGCGCCCTCCGGCACCAGCTCGTGCGGGATCCCCGGCGCCACCTTCAACGCCCCGAACGGGGTGCGCCGGGCCGCCTCCACCGCCCAGGACAGCGGCGGCGAGTACGCCTCCGGGTCGAACACCCGGCCGCGCGAGGTACGCCGCGCCGGATCGGTGAACACCGCGTCGAAGCCGTCCGTGTCGACGTCCGCGACGTCCGCGCAGCGCACCTCCACCAGCTCCGCCACGCCCAGCGCCGCCGCGTTCGCCCGCGCCACCTCGCAGGTCAGCTCGTCCCGGTCCACCGCCAGCACCGCGATCCCGGCCCGGGCCAGCGCGACCGCGTCCCCGCCGATCCCGCAGCACAGATCCGCCAGCCGCTTCACCCCGAGCGCCGCGAACCGCCCCGCCCGCCACTCGGCCACATTGCGCCGCGTCGCCTGCTCCACCCCGTGCTGCGTGAAGTACATCCCCCGGGCGTCCGCCCCGAACTTCGCCTCCGCCCGCTGCCGCAACCGCGCCTGCTCGAACGCCGCCCGCACCAGCTCCGCTGGGTAGTCCCGCCGCAGCCGGGTCGCCAGCGCCAGCTCCTGATCCGCGGTGAACTCCCGCAACTCGGCCAGCAGCGCCTGCCCCTGCTCGGTCAGCAGCGCCCGGAACGATTCGATCTCCACGGCCCCATTGTCGCCGCCCGGCGCCGGTGGGTCGGGGCGCTGTCGTCGAGTCCAGGACCACGGCCGGCAGCGGACCCGCCGTCAGCAGCGCGACCGGCGTGATCCGGTACCCCCGCCGGGCGGTCCGCACCAGGGCCGGCGCCGTCCCGGTCACCGCCGTCAGTGCGAACAGCCCGCACAGCGCGGCCGCCCCGGCCGCCCCGTCGCCATGGGCCAAGCGTGGCAAGGGAGTTGGTGTGCCGCCTGAGTATCCGTGCTCGAAACGGGCCGGGTCGGGCGGAAAACTCCGACACGACGTCGTTGGCACTCTGGTTGACTGAGTGCTAACGGCGTCCTAAGGTCGTTCCTGGCACTCACTCCAGGGGGAGTGCTAACGCGAAGATGCGTGTCTGACCCCCGCGACGGCAGTTGCGCACCATCGCCCACCTACCTGTTAGACAACCCCGTAATCTCCGAAGGGGAGCTCGGACGTGACCACCAGCAGCAAGGTTGCCATCAAGCCGCTCGAGGACCGCATTGTGGTCCAGCCGCTCGACGCCGAGACCACCACCGCCTCCGGCCTGGTGATCCCGGACACTGCCAAGGAGAAGCCCCAGGAGGGTGTCGTCCTTGCCGTCGGCCCGGGCCGCTTCGAGGACGGCCAGCGTCTGCCGCTCGACGTCGCCGTCGGTGACATCGTCCTGTACTCGAAGTACGGCGGCACCGAGGTG
This sequence comes from Kitasatospora sp. CB02891, assembly GCF_002803145.1. Lineage (NCBI taxonomy): Bacteria > Bacillati > Actinomycetota > Actinomycetes > Kitasatosporales > Streptomycetaceae > Kitasatospora > Kitasatospora sp. CB02891. Next base: position 197,082 of record NZ_NNBO01000007.1, read on the forward strand.
AAGTACCAGGGCGAGGAGTACCTCGTCCTCTCGGCTCGCGACGTTCTCGCCATCATCGAGAAGTAAGACGTCCCCAGCCCGCCCCGGATCCGTGTCAGCACTGACAGGGGCCCGGGGCGCGGTTGTTGCTCCACGTACGCAGACCACACCCTGAGGAAACGGGATCATGGCGAAGACCCTGCAGTTCGACGAGGACGCCCGCCGCTCGCTGGAGCGCGGCGTCAACAAGCTTGCCGACACCGTCAAGGTGACCATCGGCCCCAAGGGCCGCAACGTCGTCATCGACAAGAAGTTCGGCGCTCCCACCATCACCAACGACGGTGTGACCATCGCCCGCGAGGTCGAGCTCGACGACCCGTACGAGAACCTCGGCGCGCAGCTGGTCAAGGAGGTCGCCACCAAGACCAACGACGTCGCGGGCGACGGCACCACCACCGCCACCGTGCTGGCCCAGGCCCTGGTCAACGAGGGTCTGCGCAACGTCGCCGCCGGCGCCGGCCCGGCCGCCCTGAAGAAGGGCATCGACAAGGCCGTCGCCGCCGTCTCCGAGCACCTGCTGTCCATCGCCCGCGAGATCGAGGGCAAGGACGACATCGCCGCCGTCGCCTCCCTCTCCGCCCAGGACACCCAGGTCGGCGAGCTGATCGCCGAGGCGATCGACAAGGTCGGCAAGGACGGTGTCATCACCGTCGAGGAGTCCAACGCCTTCGGCGTCGAGCTCGAGTTCACCGAGGGCATGCAGTTCGACAAGGGCTACCTCTCGCCGTACTTCGTCACCGACGCGGAGCGCCAGGAAGCCATCCTGGAGGACCCGTACATCCTGATCAACCAGGGCAAGATCTCCAGCATCCAGGAGCTCCTGCCGCTGCTGGAGAAGGTTCTGCAGGCCGGCGGCTCCCGCCCGCTGCTGATCATCGCCGAGGACGTCGACGGCGAGGCCCTCTCCACCCTGGTGGTCAACAAGATCCGCGGCACCTTCAACGCGGTCGCGGTCAAGGCCCCCGGCTTCGGTGACCGCCGCAAGGCCATCCTCGGCGACATCGCCACCCTGACCGGCGGCCAGGTCATCTCCGAGGAGGTCGGCCTCAAGCTCGACCAGGTCGGCCTGGACGTGCTGGGCTCCGCCCGCCGCATCACCGTCACCAAGGACGAGACCATCGTCGTCGACGGCGCCGGCGCGTCCGACGCGGTCGCCGGCCGGGTCGCCCAGATCAAGGCCGAGATCGCCAACACCGACTCCGACTGGGACCGCGAGAAGCTCCAGGAGCGCCTCGCCAAGCTGGCCGGCGGCGTCTGCGTGATCAAGGTCGGCGCGGCCACCGAGGTCGAGCTCAAGGAGCGCAAGCACCGTCTGGAGGACGCCATCTCCGCGACCCGCGCCGCGGTCGAGGAGGGCATCGTCGCCGGTGGCGGCGCCTCGCTGGTGCACGCCGCGAAGGTCCTGGAGGACGGCCTCGGCCTGTCCGGCGACGAGGCGACCGGTGTCGCCGTGGTCCGCCGCGCCCTGGTCGAGCCGCTGCGCTGGATCGCCCAGAACGCCGGTCTTGAGGGCTACGTCATCACCTCCAAGGTCTCCGAGCTGGAGGCCGGCCAGGGCTACAACGCCGCCACCGGCGAGTACGGCGACCTGGTCAAGGCCGGCGTCATCGACCCGGTCAAGGTCACCCGCTCCGCCCTGGAGAACGCCGCCTCCATCGCCTCCCTCCTCCTCACCACCGAGACCCTCGTGGTCGAGAAGAAGGAAGAGGACGACGCGGCGGGCCACGGCCACTCGCACGGCGGGCACGGCCACAGCCACTGAAGCACTGGCCGCTAGGCGGCAATGAGGGGCGCGAGGAACTGCGCGACCGGCCCTGCACTCTCGTAGTGCGAGGCTCGGAGCGTGCAGGGCCTCGCGCCCTTTCGCATGGGCGGGGGACTGCGCGACAAGCGCAGGCCACGTCCGCAAGGTCGCGAGCACGTGCAGGTCATTGTCCGGCGTTGCGATCTTGCTGACGAGTGCCTTCCGCTGCGCGCAGTTCCGCCCCCTCGGCTTCGCCTGGGGGTACCCCCAGCGTCCCTGCTTTCGCACCCGCTCGCGCCCCCGGTTTCGCGTCCGTCCGTGCCTGCTGCGCTCTCCCCTAAGGTTGATGGCGTGATTGAAGCCCGCCATCTCCGTGTTCTGCATGCCGTCGCCCGGACCGGGTCGTTCTCCGCTGCGGCGCGGGAGCTGGGGTGCACGCAGCCTGCGGTGAGTCAGCAGATGAAGGCGCTGGAGAAGGCGGTGGACACCCCGCTGGTGGTGCGGTCGGGGCGGGAGATGCAGCTGAGCGAGGCCGGGCGGGTGCTGTTGAAGCACGCGAACGGGATCCTCGCGGGGCTGTCGGCCGCCGAGGAGGAGGTCGCGGCGATCGCCGGGCTGCGGGCGGGCCGGGTGCGGCTGGTCTCGTTCCCGACGGCGAGTTCGACGCTGGTGCCGCGGTCGGTGGCGCAGGTGCGGGCGGCGCATCCGGGGGTGCGGGTGTCGTTGGTGGAGGCGGAGCCGCCGCAGGCGCTGGCGATGCTGCGGGGCGGGGAGTGCGAGGTGGCGCTGGCGTTCCGGTACCCGGACTCGCAGGGCGGGCTGAGCCTGCCGTCCCCGCACGCGACGTTGCGCGAGGCCCGCGCGGAGGCGGCGCTGGAGGCGGCGGCGACGGCCGCGGCGAACGACTGGTCGGAGCTGGTGGTGCGGCCGCTGCTGGACGATCCGCTGGTGGGGCTGGTGCCGGCGGGGCATCCGCTGGCGGGCCGGGGCGAGGGCGAGCCGGTGGATCTCGCGGAGCTGGCGCGGGAGCAGTGGATCGCGGGCTGTCCGCAGTGCCGGGGGCACCTGGTGGAACTGTGCACGGACGCGGGCTTCGCGCCGGCGATCGAGTTCGCCACCGACGACTACCCGGCGGTGGTGGGCCTGGTGGGCGCGGGTCTGGGGGTGGCGGTGCTGCCGGGCCTGGCGCTGGAGTCGGTGCGGCATCCGGGGGTGGTGGCGGTGCCGGTGCGGGTCGCGTCGGGGGAGCCCGCGCGGCGTGAGGTGGTGGCGCTGACCCTGCCGGACCTGGCGGGGGTTCCGGCGGTGGAGCTGATGCTGGATCAGCTCGCGGCGGCGGCCGCCGCCCGGTGAGGCGTCCGCGCCGGCCGGTGGGCGGGCGGCGCGGCGGATTCAGGGAAACGTTTTTTCAGCTGTTCGAGGGCCGCTGCCGGGACAGCTGACGGGGGCATGCGCGGCCGCTCATCGGGCGCTCAGTGGCGGACGGTCTGCGGCATCGCCAGCGGGACCTGGACCAGTCGGTTGCGGGAGCGGCCGAGCAGCTCTTCGCGCTCGTCCTCCGTCATGCCGCCCCAGACCCCGTAGGGCTCGCGGACGGCGAGGGCGTGGGCCGCGCACTGGGCGCGTACCGGGCAGCGCATGCAGACCTCCTTGGCGCTCGCCTCGCGGGAGGTCCGGGCCGCGCCGCGTTCGCCCTCGGGGTGGAAGAACAGCGAGCTGTCGACGCCGCGGCAGGCGGCGGAGAGCTGCCAGTCCCAGAGGTCTGCGTTGGGGCCGGGGAGGCGGGAGAAATCTGCCATGGCTCATTCCCTTCGAGGGTACGGGACCTGGCGGCCCGGACGGGCTTGCTCCGGCGAGGCTGCACGGGACCGATACGGACACCTGGAAATATGACTTACACCCAACTACACGGACAAGTCACCCACAGTCCGACACAACAGTCAATGACCTAACGGAAGCTATAAAAACGGACAAACGGTGCAATAGGTTTTGAGTCGCGCCACTCCCCGATCGGAGGCTCGACGGGGCGCGGGCCGCGGTCGGAAGGCGTGCGCGGCGCGGACACCGCGCGCGAGCTGCACAAAAGTGCGGCGTGTGCACCGCGAGGTGGCTCTTGTGTGATGGGTCGGCCACGTACAGTGGTGGAGATGGACCTGAGCCGTAACTCATTCGAGTGACGGTCGTTGGATGTACGGAGGCGGTCAGCAGGCGCAGGACATCGGGATCGGTCGCGGAGCGAGGCGATCGGAACGGGGTCCGTCCCGGCGGCCGTGTCGGAGAGGTTCGTACCAGCCAGGAGGCTCAACGTGACGCGGATCAGCTGCGGAGGACGGTCATGACATCCGTACTCGTCTGCGACGATTCCCCGCTCGCCCGGGAGGCACTGCGCCGTGCGGTGGCGACCGTGCCCGGCGTGGACCGGGTGACCACTGCGACGAACGGTGAGGAGGTCCTCCGCCGCTGGGTGGCCGACCGTTCCGATCTCGTTCTGATGGACGTTCGGATGCCCGGGCTCGGCGGGGTGGAGACGGTCCGCCGACTGCTCTCGGCCGACCCGGGCGCCCGGATCATCATGCTCACCGTGGCCGAGGACCTGGACGGCGTGGCCCTCGCGGTCGCCGCCGGGGCCCGCGGCTACCTGCACAAGGACGCCTCGCGCGCCGAGCTGCGGGCCACCGTCACCCAGGCGCTGGCCGACCCGACCTGGCGCCTGGCGCCGCGCCGGCTGCGCAGCCCGGACATGGGCGCCGCACCGACTCTGACGGCCCGTGAGATCCAGGTGCTGGAGGGGATGAGCCACGGCCGCAGCAACGCGGAGATCGGCCGCGAGCTGTTCCTGTCCGAGGACACCGTGAAGACGCACGCCAGGCGGCTGTTCAAGAAGCTCGGCGCCTCGGACCGCGCGCACGCGGTGGCGCTGGGCTTCCGCTGGGGCCTGGTCCGCTGAGCGGGTGCGGGGACAACTGCGTTCGCTCGGACGTGTGACGTTGTGGTCCCGAGGCTGCACCATGGAGTAGTGGAGCACCTCGGGGACCAGCGGACAGGCAGGGGAGGCGGCACGGTGCACCCGGCGACGCATAACGTTCCGATGCACAAGTCCGGACGCGGTGCCGCGTTTTCCGGTCCGACCAGGCACCATGGACCGATGCATGACGACGAGGAGGCCGCCGGCACCGAACCGGCGCAGCCCGCCCCCGGGGGTGCGGCTGCCGCTCCGTCGTCGGCGCCGGAGGGCCGGGCGGCGGGATCCGACGGTGCGTCGGATGCGGGCGCCCGTCCGCAGGTCGCGGGTGCCACCTCGCCGGAGGAGGCCGCGCTGGTCGCGGCCGCGGTGCGCGGGGACGGCCCGGCGATCGAGGCGCTGCTCGGGTACGTGCTGCCGCTGGCGCTGCGGTACTGCCGGGGGCGGTTGGTCCGGCTGCCCGGCGGGGCCCGGCACCACGTGGACGACGTGGCGCAGGAGGTGTGCGTCGCCGTGCTGTGCGCGCTGCCCCGCTACCGGGACACCGGCCGCCCGTTCGAGGCCTTCGTGTACGGGATCGCCGCGCACAAGATCGCCGATCTGCAGCGGGCCGCGATGCGCGGGCCCGGTTCGACGGTGATCCCGCCGGACGACCTGCCGGAGACGCCGGACGACTCGCTCGGCCCCGAGGAGCGGGCGCTGCTGTCCAGCGACGCCGCGTGGATCAAGGAGCTGCTGTCCAACCTGCCGGCCCGGCAGCGCGAGCTGGTGCTGCTGCGGGTGGCGGACGGGCTGTCGGCGGAGGAGACCGGCGAGGTGCTCGGCATGTCGCCGGGCGCGGTGCGGGTGGCCCAGCACCGGGCGCTGTCGCGGCTGCGGGCGCTGGCGGAGGAGTCCGGCTAGCCGGTCCGGCCGGGGGGAAGAAGCGCGGGGGCGCGCGCGTTGTCAAGAGGGCGCGACGACACACCCCGCGGCACCAGTACCATGGGGTATCGGCGCCTGGTCGGGTCGCCAAAGTTTCTCCGGTGTGCGCGGTCCTCGGTTGGAGGATCGACCGAACGCCGGGCGTCCTTGGCGGCCGAGAGAGCCCTGGCGCCCGTGCGCAGAACGACGGCCCGCCACGGAAGGTTCCCCATGTCTTACAACGCCGCCGGCGTACCCGAGAAGTTCGCGATGCTCGGACTCACGTACGACGACGTCCTGCTGCTGCCCGGGGCTTCCGAGGTGCTCCCCAACCAGGTCGACACCTCCTCGCGGATCTCCCGGAACGTGCGGGTCAACATCCCGCTGCTGTCGGCGGCGATGGACAAGGTCACCGAGTCGCGGATGGCGATCGCGATGGCCCGGCAGGGCGGCGTCGGCGTCCTGCACCGCAACCTGTCGATCGAGGACCAGGTCAACCAGGTCGACCTGGTGAAGCGCTCCGAGTCCGGCATGGTGACCGACCCGATCACGGTCGGCCCGGAGGCCACGCTGGCCGAGGCCGACGCGCTGTGCGCCCGGTTCCGGATCTCCGGCGTCCCGGTCGCGAGCCCGGACGGCAAGCTGCTGGGCATCGTCACCAACCGTGACATGGCCTTCGAGACCGACCGCAGCCGCAAGGTCGCCGAGATCATGACGCCGATGCCGCTGATCACCGGCAAGGTCGGGATCTCCGGCGAGGACGCGATCGCGCTGCTGCGCCGCCACAAGATCGAGAAGCTGCCGCTGGTCGACGACGAGGGCCGGATCAAGGGCCTGATCACCGTCAAGGACTTCGTCAAGGCGGAGAAGTACCCGAACGCCGCGAAGGACGCCGAGGGCCGTCTGCTGGTCGGCGCCGCCGTCGGCGCCTCCGCGGAGGCGTTCGACCGGGCCCAGGCGCTGGTCGGCGCGGGCGTGGACTTCCTCGTGGTGGACACCTCGCACGGCCACTCGCACAACGCGCTGGCCTGGATCTCGAAGATCAAGTCCGCCGTGTCGGTCGACGTGGTCGGCGGCAACGTCGCCACCCGGGACGGCGCGCAGGCGCTGATCGACGCGGGCGTGGACGGCGTGAAGGTCGGCGTCGGCCCGGGCTCGATCTGCACCACCCGCGTGGTCGCCGGCGTCGGCGTGCCGCAGGTCACCGCGATCTACGAGGCCGCGCAGGCCTGTCAGAGCGCGGGCGTCCCGATCATCGGCGACGGCGGCCTGCAGTACTCCGGTGACATCGGCAAGGCGCTGTGCGCCGGCGCCGACACCGTGATGCTGGGCTCGCTGCTGGCCGGCTGCGAGGAGTCGCCGGGCGAGCTGCTGTTCATCAACGGCAAGCAGTACAAGTCGTACCGCGGCATGGGCTCGCTGGGCGCGATGCAGACCCGCGGCCAGGCGAAGTCCTTCTCCAAGGACCGCTACTTCCAGGCCGAGGTGTCCTCGGACGAGAAGCTGATCGCCGAGGGCATCGAGGGCCAGGTGCCGTACCGCGGCCCGCTGTCCGCGGTGCTGTTCCAGCTGGTCGGCGGCCTGCGGCAGACCATGGGCTACGTCGGCGCCGGGTCGGTCGACGAGATGCAGACCAAGGGCCGGTTCGTCCGGATCACCTCGGCGGGCCTCAAGGAGAGCCACCCGCACGACATCCAGATGACGGTCGAGGCGCCGAACTACACCTCGCGCTAAGGGTTCCGGGGAGCCGCCCGGATCGCAGTCCACGCTGCAGTCCGGGCGGTTTCCGCTGTTCGGTGCGCCCCTGACGGGGCGGCCGGGGCGGTACGGGATACTTGGGTGGCGACCGGGGTGACCCGGTCGGGAGATGGAAAGCAGCAGAAGGGCTCGAAGTGACTGAGATCGAGATCGGGCGAGGCAAGCGCGGCCGCCGGGCGTACTCCTTCGACGACATCGCCGTCGTCCCCAGCCGCCGTACGCGTGACCCGAAGGAGGTCTCGATCGCTTGGCAGATCGACGCCTACCGGTTCGAGCTGCCGTTCCTGGCGGCGCCGATGGACAGCGTGGTGTCGCCGCAGCAGGCGATCGCGATCGGGCAGCTGGGCGGCCTGGGCGTGCTGAACCTGGAAGGCCTGTGGACGCGGTACGAGGACCCGCAGCCGCTGCTGGAGGAGATCGCGTCGATCTCCGACGAGGCGGACGCGACCCGTCGCCTGCAGGAGGTGTACGCCGCGCCGATCAAGGCCGAGCTGATCAAGGAGCGGATCAAGGAGGTCCGTGACTCGGGCGTGGTCACCGCCGCGGCGCTGTCGCCGCAGCGCACCGCCGAGTTCTCCAAGGCCGTGGTGGACGCCGGCGTCGACGTGTTCGTGATCCGCGGCACCACGGTGTCCGCCGAGCACGTGTCGGGCGCGGCCGAGCCGCTGAACCTGAAGCAGTTCATCTACGAGCTGGACGTCCCGGTGATCGTCGGCGGCTGCGCCACCTACACCGCCGCGCTGCACCTGATGCGCACCGGTGCGGCCGGCGTGCTGGTCGGCTTCGGCGGCGGCGCCGCGCACACCACCCGCAACGTGCTGGGCATCCAGGTGCCGATGGCGACCGCGGTGGCGGACGTCGCGGCGGCCCGCCGGGACTACATGGACGAGTCCGGCGGCCGCTACGTGCACGTCATCGCGGACGGCGGCGTCGGCTACAGCGGCGACATCCCGAAGGCCGTCGCCTGCGGCGCCGACGCGGTGATGATCGGCGCCGCGCTGGCCCGTGCCACCGACGCGCCCGGCCAGGGCTACCACTGGGGCATGGAGGCCGTCCACGAGGAGCTGCCGCGCGGCAAGCGGGTGCACCTGGGCACCGTCGGCTCCACCGAGCAGATCCTGGCCGGCCCGTCGCACACCCCCGACGGCACCATGAACCTGTTCGGCGCGCTGCGCCGGGCGATGGCCACCACCGGCTACACCGAGCTGAAGGAGTTCCAGCGGGTCGAGGTCACGGTCAACTCCGGCCACTGATCCCGATCAGCGGAAAGGGCCCCTGCCGTACTCGGCGGGGGCCCTTCCTGGTGGTCCGTCAGGAATCTCCGAACTTCTTGGCGGCGCTGGCGCCGAAGAACGCACCGAGTCCCAGGAACAGCACCGACAGGAGGTCGAAGTCGGCCTTCCAGCCTTCGAACAGCAGGTCGAAGTGCTCGGTGAAGCAGGGTGATCAGGGCAGCGACCGGCGGCAGCGCCCGGTGCGCGCCGCCGACCTTGCCGACCGCGAAGCCGACGGCGGCGCCGATGCCGATCGCCAGGACGGAGAACTCGCGCTCCATGGCCTTGACGATGAAGCCGTAGAGCAGGGCGGCGGCCAGTGCCGCACCGACGCCGGCCAGGACCGCCAGCGGCACGTTCTTGACGACCGGGACCGTCGGCGCCACCGGCGGGGCGGCGGTGCCGCCCCACGCCTGCTCGGCGGGCGCGGGCGGGGGGAGCGGGACGCCGCCGGGCGGGGGCGGGGTCTGCGGCGGGGCGGCGTACGGGTTGGGCGCGGCAGGGGCCTGCGGCGGGCCGGCGTACGGGTTGGTGGGCTCGGGTGTGGTCATGTGGGCTTCCCCCGTGGCGATGATGTGAAGAGCGCGCAGAGGTTAGCAGGGCATAAGGACGATTGGACAGCGCTATTCGCACGGCGGTACGGGCAGGTCGGGAGCGGTCGTTTTCGGTCGGCGGACCGGTGCGGAAGTGACACGAGGGGCGCACGGGGCGCGAGCCGGGTGGGGGTGGGTGGCCGGGCGGGGCGGCGGCAGGGGATGATGGTCCCCCGGCGTGCGACCGCCGCCCGCGGCGGCCCGACATGCCGTCAGGTCCCGGCCGGGCGACCGGCGAGGGCCGCAACACCATGGGGAGAGCGCACCGATGACGCAGCCGCAGGAACCGACCGGCCGACTGCTGGCGGACCGCTACCGGCTGGGCGAGGTGCTCGGCCGGGGCGGCATGGGCACCGTGTGGCGGGCCGAGGACGAGATGCTCGGCCGGATCGTCGCGGTGAAGGAGCTCCGGATGACCGGGGCCGTCGACGAGGCCGAGAAGCACCGGCTGATCGTCCGCACCCTGCGCGAGGCCAAGGCCACCGCCCGGATCCGGCACACCGCCGCCGTCACCGTCTTCGACGTGGTCGAGGAGGACGACCGGCCGTGGATCGTGATGGAGCTCGTCGACGGCCGCTCGCTGGCCGACGTGGTCCGCGAGGACGGCGTGCTGACGCCGGAGCGGGCCGCCGCGATCGGGCTGGATCTGCTCGGTGTGCTCGGCGCCGCGCACAGCCAGGGCGTGCTGCACCGCGACGTGAAGCCGTCCAACGTGCTGATCGGCGAGGACGGGCGCACCGTGCTCACCGACTTCGGCATCGCCAGCGTCGAGGGCGACACCTCGATCACCTCCACCGGCATGCTGGTCGGCGCGCCCTCGTACATCGCGCCCGAGCGGGCCCGCGGGCAGCGGCCCGGCCCGCCGTCCGACCTGTGGTCGCTCGGCGGCACCCTGTACGCGATGGTCGAGGGCGTCCCGCCGTACGACCGGGGCTCCGCGCTGGCCACGCTGACCGCCGTGATGACCGAGGAACTGCCGCCGCCCCCGCACGCCGGGCCGCTGCTGCCGGTCATCGAGGGCCTGCTGGAGAAGGACCCCGCGAAGCGGATGGGCGCGGACGAGGCCCGCGAGCTGCTGCAGCGGATCGTCGCCGGGAAGGCGCTCCCCGACTCGAAGCGCGCCGCCGCCGGGAGGCCGGCCGAGCCGGTCGCCGCGGAGACCGCGACCCGGGCGCTGCCCGCGGACCCCGCCGCCGGCGCGGACACCGCGGTGGTGCAGCGCGCCGGCGCGTCCCGGCGGCGCACCCTGCTGACCGTCGCCGCGGTGGTCGCGGTGCTGGCGCTGGTCGCCGCGCTGGTGGTGCTGTGGCCCGCCGAGAAGGGCAACGGGGCGAACGCCGCGGACGGCGGCGGCAGCACCGCGGCGCCCGTGCAGCCGTCCCCGTCCGCCTCGCCGTCCGCGAGTCCGAGCCCGAGCCCGAGCGCCGGCGCGTCGGCGGGCACCGGGGAGCAGCCCGGGCCGACCCTGACGCCCGGTCAGGTGCCGGACGGGTACCGGGTGTACAAGGACCCGTCGGGCTTCAGCATCACGCTGCCGGACTGGATGTCCGACAAGGGCGCGGACTACCGCTCCACCAGCCGGCAGTTCGAGGGCAACGGGCTGCGGCTGGTGGTCGACTGGCAGTCGCCCGCCGGGGACAGCGCGCTCAAGGACTGGCAGGCGTCCGACCGCTCCGCGACGATGAAGGACTACCGCCGGATCCGGGTCGAATCCGTGGCCTACCGGGGCTGGAGCAACGCCGCCGACTGGGAGTGGACGTACTCCGGCAAGACCGGCACCCTGCTGCACTCGCTGAACCGCGGCTTCGTCACCGGCGACGGCAAGTACGGCTACGCGATCTACTGGACCATGCCGGAAGCCGTGTGGTCCGCGCCGGACGGTTCGCTCGCCCGGCGGATCTCCTTCGAGAGCTTCCAGCCCGCGCCGTAGGCCCGCCCGCCGGAGCGGGAGCCTCCGGCGGGGAGGAGCAGGGGAGTTGAAAGGCCGCACCGAAAGGTGGCGGGTGCGGCTCGGGGCCGTAGGCTGGCGGCACTACGGCGTGAGGAACAGGCATGCGAGCGGCCCCTGGACAGGTGGTGGCCGGACGGTACCGGGTGACGGACCGTCCGGACGACGGTGTCGGTGTGCCCGCGGTGGACGGGTCCAGCGGCGCCCGGGTGCGGCTGTTCGGCCTGGAACTGCCCGACCTGGTCGCGCCCGACCGGGCGATGGACCCCGCCGCGCCCGCCTACGGGCAGCTGCTGACCGCCCGGGTGGCGCAGGTCGCGGCCGCCGCCCCCGCCCACCCGCGGCTGCTGCGCGGACTCGCCGCCGGACCCGAGGGCGAACTGCTGTGGGTCGCCGAGGAGTCGGTCTCCGGAGTGCCGCTGGAACGGCTGATGGACGACGGACCGCTGTCGCCGTACCGGGTCGCCGAGATCGGTGCCGACCTGGCCGGGGCGCTGCGGGCCGTGCACGACACCGGCCTCACCCACGGCAACGTCACCGCCCGCACCGTGCTGGTCTGCGAGGACGGCGCGGCGATGCTCGGCGGCCTGCTGCTCGGCGCCGCCGAGGAGGAACTGTGCGCGGCGCTCGGCGGCGAAGTGCCGCGCCGGGTGTACGAGACCCGCGCGCTCATGCTCGGACCGCTCGCCGAGCGCTGGGCGATCGACGCGGGCGCGCCCGCCGACACCTGGGCCCTCGGCGTCCTGCTGTACCGCCTGCTCACCGGCCACGGCCCGTACCCCGAGCACGACCTGCCGACGCTGCTGGCCGCCGTCCGGGACGGCCGCCACCACCGCACCGACGGGTGCGGACCGCTGCGGCCCCTGGTGGAGCGGCTGCTGCGCCCGGACGCCGAGGCCCGGCCCGACGCGGTCGCCGTCCAGCAGGAGCTGCGCGAGCTGCTGGCGTTCGCCCCCGAGCCGTACCCGGACGGGCCGACCGCCCCGCCGCTGCCGGCGCCCCGCACCGAGACCGGGCCGCCGGCCGTCCGCCCGCGCGGCGCCCGCCCGCGCAAGCGCCCGCCGACGTCCCGTCAGAAGGCCGCGCCCGCCGGGCGTCCGCCGCGGATTCCCGCCCGGATGCTCGGTCCGCTGGTGCTGGCGGCCGTGCTGGTGCTGATGGCGGCGGCGGTCGCCGGGATCGTTCTGGTCGCTGGCTGAATGCGGCCGGTCACCGTGCGATTCGCAACCCGGGGTGTGATTCCCGCGCGGCCCCGCGCAGCCTAGGCTTGCCTTCGAACCGTCGGTGCGAGCAGGCACACGAGGTGCCACGACCTCGTCCGACCGACGGTGGGGGGTCAGAAGGGGGGACGGTCATGGGCGGGCAGGACCAGTCGACAGGCCGTCTGCTGGCCGGGCGGTACGCGCTCGGCGAGCGCCTGGGGCGCGGCGGGATGGGGACCGTCTGGCGGGCCAGGGACGAAATGCTGGACCGGGAGGTCGCCGTCAAGGAACTGACGGTCAGCCATCTCTCGGAGGAGGACCTGGAGATCCTCCAGTCCCGGATGAAGCGCGAGGCCCGGGCCGCCGCCCGGATCAAGCACCCGGGCGTCATCACCATCCACGACGTGCTCGAACAGGACGGCCGGCCGTGGATCGTGATGGAGCTCGTCGACGGCCGCGCGCTGTCCGAAGTGATCAGCCAGGACGGCACCCTGACGCCGCGTGAGGCCGCCGACGTCGGCCTCCAGGTGCTCGCCGCCCTGCACCGCGGCCACCAGCTCGGGGTGCTGCACCGGGACGTCAAGCCCGCCAACGTGCTGCTCGAACACGGCAGCGGACGGGTCGTCCTGCTCGACTTCGGCATCGCCAAGTTCGAGGGCGCGATGGAGATCACCCGCCCCGGCGACCTGGTCGGCTCGCCCGACTACCTGGCGCCCGAACGCGCCCAGGGCCAGCGGCCCGGACCGGCCTCCGACCTGTGGGCGCTCGGCGCGACGCTGTTCCACGCCGTCGAGGGCCAGTCGCCGTTCCGCCGCGACAGCCCGCTCGGCACCCTCACCGCCGTCGTCGACGAGCCGCTGCCGGAGTCCCGGCGGGCGGCCGCCCTCGGGCCGGTGCTGGCCGCGCTGATGGCCAAGGACCCGGCGGAGCGGCCCGGGGCCGACGAGGCCGCGAGGATGCTCCGCGAGGTCGCCGCCGGACACACCGTCAGCATGCGCGTCCCGCAGCAGGCCGGCGAGGACCGGCTGCCCACCCAGCAGGTGCCGGTGGCCGACCGGGTCGAACCGGACGAGGCGCCCGCCGAGGCGGAGCCGGCGGCGGCGCCGCGGGTGCCGTCGCAGGGCGGGCCGGCGGAGACCGCGACCCCGCCCCCGGCCGCCCGCGGCGGCCGGAGGCGATGGCCGCTGCTGGCACTGGCGGCCGTCCTGGTGCTGGCCGCGGCCGGCGGCGGCGGGTACTACGCCACCCACCGCCACCAGCAGCAGGCCGGCGGCGGCGGGACGACGCCGTCCGCCGCCGAACCCGGGCAGGGGCCCGCGCCCGCCGGCTACACCTGGCAGGACGACCCGGCGGGGTTCCGCTTCCCGCTGCCCACCGACGGCACCTGGGTGCGCAGCGAGAGCGGCACGCAGATCCTCTACTCGCCCGACGAGCGCGACCACTACCTGCAGTTCGCGGTGACGGTCGGTCAGCCGCTGGCGCCGCAGGAGCACCTGCTGCAGCTGGAGGCCTCGCTCAGCCGGAGCCTGAAGGACTTCCAGACCAGCAGCCTGGCCGCCGCGCGGATCAACGACCAGGAAGGCGCGGTGTGGGAGTTCAGCTTCACCGGGTCGGGCGGGCGACGGCACGCGAAGGAAGTGGAGTTCCGGCGCAGTGACGGGACGTCGTACATCGTGTACGTGTCGGGGCCGGAGAAGGACTGGACGCAGAGCCTGCGGCGCTTCACCACGGTGTTGAACAACTTCGTGCCGACCAAGTGACGTGACGGAGGGCGCGCCCCCGGATTGTTGTTACCGCCGGGTACACAAGCGGGCGTCGAGCGCCTAGGCTGCCCGCATGACGGAGAGTGCGAGCCAGGGTCGGCGCAATCCTTCGGCGAAGGGTGCGGCGCGTACGGTTGCTTCGGCGGTGCCGGCGGCGGTGGTCGCGCGGTTGGCGAAGGGGGTCACGGCGTCCGGGGCGGACGTCGTGGAGACCGTCGCGCCGCTGACCGGCGAGGCGCTGGCGACGCTGCCGGTGTCGGGGACGGCGGACGTGGAGCGGGCCTTCGCCGAGGCGCGGCGGGCGCAGCCCGGGTGGGCGGCGCTGTCGGTGCGGCACCGGGCGGGTGTGCTGCTGCGGTTCCACGATCTGCTGCTGCGGCGGCAGGACGAGGTGCTGGACCTGATCCAGGCGGAGACCGGCAAGGCCCGGCTGCACGCCTTCGAGGAGGTCATGGCGGTCGCGTCGGCGGCCCGGCACTACGGCCGGACGGCGGCGTCGTACCTGCGGGACCGCCGTCGCGGGGGCGCGGTGCCGGGGCTGACCAGTGCCGTGGAGGCGCGTCGGCCGAAGGGCGTGGTCGGGCAGATCTCGCCGTGGAACTACCCGCTGGAGCTGTCCGTCGGCGACGCGCTGCCGGCGCTGGTCGCGGGCAACGCGGTGGTGAACAAGCCGGACACCCAGACGGCGCTGACCGCGCTGTGGGCGCGGGAGCTGTTCGTCGAGGCGGGGCTGCCGCCGCAGGTGTGGCAGATCGTGCTGGGCGACGGCCCGGTGGTGGGCCCGGAGGTGGTGGAGCGCGCCGACTACGTGGCGTTCACCGGCTCCACCCGCACGGGTCGGGAGGTGGCCCGGCGGGCCGCCGAGCGGCTGGTCGGGGCCTCGCTGGAGCTGGGCGGCAAGAACGCCATGCTGGTGCTGTCCGACGCAGACCTGGACAAGGCGGCGGCGGGCGCGGTGCGGGCCTGCTTCTCGTCCGCCGGGCAGCTGTGCATCTCGATCGAGCGGCTGTACGTGCACCGGTCGGTGGCGGACGCGTTCCTGGCGAAGTTCGCCGAGAGGACCTCCGCGCTGCGCCTCGGCGGCGGCCTGGCGTACGGCGCGGACATGGGCTCGCTGGTGTCGGGCCGTCAGCTGGAGACGGTGACCCGGCACGTCGACGAGGCGGTGAAGGCCGGGGCGACGGTGGTGGCCGGCGGGCAGGCCCGGCCGGACCTCGGGCCGCTGTTCTTCGAGCCGACCATCCTGGACGGCGTCACCCCCGACATGGCGGTGTGCACGGAGGAGACCTTCGGCCCGGTGGTGTCGATCTACCGGTTCGACACCGAGGACGAGGCGGTCGCCGCCGCCAACGCCACCCCGTACGGCCTGAACTCCAGCGTGTGGACGAAGGACACCGGCCGGGGCCGCCGGATCGCGGCCCGGCTGCGCACCGGCACCGTCAACGTGAACGAGGCGTACGCCGCCGCGTACGGGTCGGTCGCGTCGCCGATGGGCGGCATGGGCGACTCCGGACTGGGCCGGCGGCACGGCGCGGAGGGCATCCTGCGCTACACCGAGGCGCAGACCATCGCCGTGCAGCGGCTGCTGCCGATCGGGCCGTCGATGGGCCTGGACGACCGGAAGTTCGCCGAGCTGTTCACCGCCGGCCTGAAGGTCATGAAGGCGTTCCGTCTGAAGTAGCAGGGCCGTTGATCGAGGAGGGGCAGTGTCGTTCGACTACGACGTCGTGGTGGTCGGTTCGGGCTTCGGCGGTTCGGTCGCCGCGCTGCGGCTGACCGAGAAGGGCTACCGGGTCGCCGTCCTGGAGGCCGGGCGCCGGTTCGGCCGCGACGAACTGCCCAGCACCTCCTGGGACACCCGCGACTACCTGTGGGCGCCCGCGGTCGGCCTGTACGGCATCCAGCGCATCCACCTGCTGCGCAACGTGCTGATCCTGGCCGGGGCGGGCGTCGGCGGCGGCTCGCTGAACTACGCCAACACGCTGTACGTGCCGCCCAGGCCGTTCTTCGAGGACCGGCAGTGGCGGCACATCACCGACTGGCAGTCCGAACTCGCCCCGTTCTACGACCAGGCGCAGCGGATGCTCGGCGTCCGGACCAATCCGACGATGACGCCCTCGGACGTGCACCTGAAGGCCGCCGCCGAGGCGATGGGCTGCGGCGACACCTTCCACCTGGCCCCCGTCGGGGTGTTCTTCGGCGACGGGCAGGACGGCACGGGCGAGGCCGAGGCCGCGCCCGGCGCCGAGGTCGACGACCCGTACTTCGGCGGGGCCGGCCCGAAGCGCACGGCGTGCACCGAGTGCGGCGAGTGCATGACGGGCTGCCGGCACGGCGCGAAGAACATGCTCACCGAGAACTACCTGTACCTGGCGGAGCGGGCCGGCGCCGAGATCCTGCCGCTGACCACCGTGAAGCGGCTGCGCCCGCACGGCGACGGCTACGCGGTGGACGTGCTGCCCACCGACGCCCGCACCCGGCGGGCGAAGAGGGCCGGCGCCCGCACGATCACCGCCGAGCGGGTGGTGGTCGCGGCCGGCACCTACGGCACCCAGACGCTGCTGCACCGGATGCGCGAGGGCGGGCTGCTGCCCCGGATCTCCGCCAGGCTCGGCCACCTCACCCGCACCAACTCCGAGGCGCTGGTGGGCGCGCAGACCTCCGACCGGCGCTACGGGGAGCGGCCCGACTTCACCCGCGGCGTGGCCATCACCTCGTCCGTGCACCCCGACGAGAACACCCACATCGAGCCGGTCCGCTACGGCCGCGGCTCGAACGCGATGGGCGCGCTCTCCGTCCAGCAGGTCAGCGGCGCCGGGCGGGGGCCGCGCTGGCTGCGCTACCTCGGGACGGCCGCCCGGCACCCGTGGATCTTCGCGCAGTCGATGAACCAGCACCGCTGGTCGGAGAAGACCATCATCGGACTGGTCATGCAGTCGCTGGACAACTCGCTGACGGTGTCCCTGAAGAACGGGAAGCTGACCTCCCGGCAGGGCCACGGCGCACCCAACCCGAACTACATCCCCGCCGCGGAGGAGGGGGCGCGGGCGCTGGCCGCGTCCATCAACGGCTTCCCCGGCTCGACCGTCGGCGAGATCTTCGACATCCCGCTGACCGCGCACTTCCTCGGCGGCTGCCCGATCGGCGACAGCGCCGACACCGGCGTGGTCGACCCGTACCACCGGCTGTACGGCTACCCGGGGATCAGCGTGGTCGACGGCTCCGCGGTCTCCGCCAACCTCGGCGTCAACCCGTCGCTGACGATCACCGCGCAGGCCGAGCGCGCCATGTCGATGTGGCCCAACCGCGGCGAGGCCGACCCGCGGCCCGAGCAGGGCGCCGACTACCGGGCCGTCCGGCCGGTGGCGCCCCGTCAGCCCGCCGTCCCCGAGGGGGCGTTCGGGGCGCTGCGGCTGCCGCTGCTGGCCGTGCCGAAGGTGCCGCGGAAGGCGGACTGAGGCCGATTGACATCCCCGGAGGGCCGGTGGGATAAACGGGCACCCGATCGAACCATCCCCGGGGGGACCGTCATGCCCATCTGCCCGTCCTGCGGCGCGGCCGTCGCCGGCGCCGTGGCGGCCTGCGCGAACTGCGGGCACGGCCTCGCGCTGCCGCCGCCCGCGATCGGCGAAGTGGTGGCGGACGACACCTCGACGACCGGCGGCTCCCCGTGGGGCGCCGGGCGGATCCACCCGGACCGGCAGTGGCCGACGCCGTCCCGGGGCTGGCTGACCGCCGGCCGGGTGCTGCTCGCCCCGACCGTGCTGCTGGTGCTGCTGGCCGCGCTCGGCTCCACCGTCGCGGGCCGCGACGTCGCCGGCGTGGACGACGACCCGGGGGTGCGGTGGACCAGCCACGCCTTCCAGATGTGGCTGCAACTGACGCTGACCGCGTTCGGCACGCCCTGGCGGAACGCCAACACCAGCAGCTTCGGCAGCGCCGTCGCCGCCGTCCACGTGCTGCCCTACGCGGTGGCCCTCGGCTGGCTGGCACTGCTCTGGTTCGGGCAGCGGCTCGCGGCCCGGGCCCGCGCCGCGGCCGGCGCCGCCGAGCCGACCGCGCGCGCGGCCGGCGCGCAGGCGCTGCGCACCGGCGCGCTGTCGGCGGCTGCGGCGCTCGTGCTGGGCTGGATCGCCACCGGCAGTTCGGAGAAGGAGACGCTCAGCCTCAGCATGCACATCACCACCGGCCCGGCGATGACGCCGCTCGGGGTGTCCGCGTTCCTGGCCGCGACCGTCGTGGTGCTCGCCGTGGACGGGCAGGGCGCGCTCCGGGCGGAGGCCGCGCGGCGCCGGTGGCTGGGCGGCTGGCTGCTGGCGTGGCAGCACGCGGCGCGGGTGGTCGGCGGCCTGCTGGTGCTGCTCACCGTGGTGTCGGCGGTGATGCAGGTGCTGGTCGACCGGCCGTTCCCGCAGTACGCGTTCCGGGCGCTGACGGTCAACGGCGGCGGCTACCTGTTCGGCGTGGGCAGCGGCGCCCGGGTGGTGCAGCGGTCCCTGCGCGGCAGCCGGGACGACTCCTTCGCGCTGTACGACCTGGGCGGGCACGGCTCCCAGTGGTGGCTGGCGGTGGTGCCGGTGCTGCTGGCGGCGCTGGCGCTCGGCTGGTCCGCCCACCGCGGGCGGCTGACCCGGCCGGACCGGGCCCGGCTGGCCGTGCTGTACGCGGCGCTGACCGCCGCCCTGGTGCTCGGCACCTCGATCCGGCTGAGCGACCGCACCACGCTGAAGGGCGAGGTCCACGAGACCCGGATCGACCTGGTCGGCTGGTCGCCGACCTCGGTGCTGGTCGCCGCCGCGGCCTGGGCGGTGTTCGGGGCGCTGGTGGTGCCGGCCCTGCTCGACGCGGTGCGGCGCACGCCGGCGCCGGTGTCCGTGCCGCTGCCCGAGCAGGCCTCGGACCAGCCGGAACCGACGGGCGGGCCGATGGAGGCGGAGCCGGTCGAGCTGGTCGAGTCGGTCGCCGAGCGGCGGCCGGTGGTCGGACGCGTCGACGTGCTGGACTCGCACGCCCCCTACCGGCGGCCCGACGCCGACTGAGCCCGGACCGGGCAAAGGGCCCCGCGGGGGAACGGGGCCCTTTGTCGGTCAGCACTCGGCGTCAGGGCCGCGCCGGGTGCTGGTGACGGCGCCGGGGGAGGAGCGCCGTCGGGGGAAATGGCTCGGAGCACGCCGGAGGCCGGTGAGCCTCACGGAGCGTGAGAAACGGGCCGTTCGCGCCAACGGTCCAGGACTGCGGCGGGGGTGTGCGGTGGTCCCCGTCCAGCAGTCATCGTCCTGGACGAGGGCCTTGCCGTGCAACCGATTCGACGCAAATCAGGGGGAGGCCGGAACAGGACACGGCGCCGGGGAGCGCCGGTCCCGACCGGCCGGGGTGGTGACTTTCCGTGATAGTGGCTTGCGGGGCGTACCGGGGCGTACGCCGGAGCGGGCGGTCGGCCGATGTGTGGCGGCCGGCACCGGTACCGGCCGCCACACCCCGGGTCCGCCCGGTCGCGGACGGGTTCGCTGTCCCCTGCTGACCCGACCGCGGCACCGGGGCGCGGTCCCACGGCGGGCCCGTGCCCGCCACGCGCACCCGGTGGACCGGAGAAGATCCACGCGTGGTCCGCCGTACGCCGCCGCCCGCACCTGGAGGGTGCCAGCGTCTTCGTACGGCCGCCCGGTGCAACGATTCGCCACCCGGCGCGGTCACGGGCAGCGCGGCGGGCAGTCGGGTGAAACGCTCCCGGTAGACTCGGTGGCGACACCCCTTTTGTACCGCCGCCGGAAGGCCGTCCGTGTCCTCTGTACACCCCCAGTCCCCGCCCGAGAACGACACCGTCCTGGTCGTCGACTTCGGCGCCCAGTACGCCCAGCTCATCGCCCGTCGGGTGCGTGAGGCGCGGGTCTACAGCGAGATCGTGCCGAGCTCCATGCCGGTCGCCGAGATGCTCGCCAAGAACCCGAGGGCGATCATCCTCTCCGGCGGTCCGTCGTCGGTGTACGAGGAGGGCGCACCGCAGCTCGACCGTGCGATCTTCGAGGCCGGCGTCCCGGTGTTCGGCATGTGCTACGGCTTCCAGCTGATGGCCACCGTCCTCGGCGGCACCGTCGACAACAGCGGCGCCCGTGAGTACGGCCGCACCCCGCTGACCGTCACCCGCTCCGGCTCCACCCTGTTCGAGGGCACCCCGGACAAGCACTCGGTGTGGATGTCGCACGGCGACGCCTGCTCGGCCGCGCCCGAGGGCTTCACCGTCACCGCCTCCACCGACGTGGTGCCGGTCGCCGCGTTCGAGAACGACGAGCGCAAGCTGTACGGCGTGCAGTACCACCCCGAGGTGATGCACTCCGAGCACGGCCAGCAGGTGCTGGAGCACTTCCTGTACCGCGGCGCCGGCATCGCCCCGAACTGGACCACCACCAACGTGGTCGAGGAGCAGGTCGCGCTGATCCGCGAGCAGGTCGGCGACAAGCGCGCCATCTGCGGCCTGTCCGGCGGCGTGGACTCCGCCGTCGCCGCCGCCCTGGTGCAGCGCGCCATCGGCGACCGGCTGACCTGCGTCTACGTCGACCACGGTCTGATGCGCAAGGGCGAGACCGAGCAGGTCGAGAAGGACTTCGTCGCGGCCACCGGCGTCAAGCTGGTCGTGGTCGACGCCGAGGAGCGCTTCCTGACCGCGCTGAAGGGCGTCTCCGACCCCGAGACCAAGCGCAAGATCATCGGCCGCGAGTTCATCCGGGTCTTCGAGCAGGCCCAGGCGGACATCATCGCCGACGAGGGCCCGGCCGTGGAGTTCCTGGTCCAGGGCACCCTGTACCCGGACGTGGTGGAGTCCGGCGGCGGCACCGGCACCGCCAACATCAAGTCCCACCACAACGTCGGCGGCCTGCCCGAGGACCTCGAGTTCCAGCTGGTCGAGCCGCTGCGCAAGCTGTTCAAGGACGAGGTCCGGATGGTCGGCCAGGAGCTCGGCCTGCCCGCCGAGATCGTCCAGCGCCAGCCGTTCCCCGGCCCGGGCCTCGGCATCCGGATCGTCGGCGAGGTCACCAAGGAGCGCCTGGACCTGCTCCGCGACGCCGACGCCATCGCCCGCGAGGAGCTGACCCTGGCCGGCCTCGACGCCGAGATCTGGCAGTGCCCCGTGGTGCTGCTGGCCGACGTCCGCTCGGTCGGCGTCCAGGGCGACGGCCGCACCTACGGTCACCCGATCGTGCTGCGCCCGGTCTCCTCCGAGGACGCCATGACCGCCGACTGGTCGCGCCTGCCCTACGAGGTGCTGGCGAAGATCTCCACCCGGATCACCAACGAGGTCAAGGACGTCAACCGGGTCGTGCTGGACGTCACCTCCAAGCCGCCGGGCACCATCGAGTGGGAGTGATCCCACCGGCAACCGTGTGACGCCGCCGCCGCTCCCCGACGTCAGGGGAGTGGCGGCGCCGTCATGTGCGGACGCCACCCGGCACAATCGGACCCGGCCGTGTCGGCGGTCGGCAGGCGGCGCGAGGGAGAGGGACGGCAGCGATGGCGACAGGGACGGGGACGGGAACGGTCCCGCACGAAGGGTCGGGGACGGCGGCACGGATCGGGCAGTGGAAGGCGGCGGCCTCGCGCCTCGCCCTGCTGCCGCTGCGGCTGTTCCTGGGGGTGACCTTCGTCTACGCCGGCTTCGACAAGCTCTCCGACGCGCACTACCTGGCCGGCGCCGGCGACGCCGCCTCCTTCTACTCGCAGACCCGGGCGGCCCGGGCCGGCAGCCCGATCGGCTGGACGCTCGCCCCCGCGCTGCACGCCCCCACCTTCTTCGGCCTGCTGATCGCCTTCGGCGAGCTCGCGGTCGGCCTCGGCACCCTGTTCGGACTGTGGGGCCGGATCGCCGCCCTCGGCGGCGCGCTGCTCAGCGCCACCCTCTGGCTGTCCGTCAGCTTCCACACCACCCCGTACTACCTGGGCAACGACCTGGCCTACCTGATGGCCTGGACGCCGCTGGTGCTGGCCGGCACCCCGTACCTGTCGGTGGACGGCTACCTCGCCGCCCGGGCCGCCCGGGACCGTGCCCGCGGCCTCGCCGAGGACGCGGTGCGCCGCCGCGCCCTGCTGGACGGCGGCATCGCGGCGGTCGCGCTCGGCGGCGCCGGCCTGCTGTCCGGCTCGCTCACCGCCGCCTTCGGCCGCGAGGACCTCCCGCCCGCCGCCGCGCCCGGCACCGCCGCCCCCGCCCCGCAGTCCGGCGGCCCGGCGGTGACCGTCCCCGCCGCGCAGGTCCCGGTCGGCGGCTCCGCCACCGTCAAGGACCCGGCCAGCGGCGACGCGGTGTACATCGTCCAGCCGTCCGCCGGGAAGTACACCGCGCTGTCCTCGGTCTGCACCCACTCCGGCTGCGCCGTCAACCCGCCCAAGGACGGCCAGCTGTACTGCCCCTGCCACGGCTCCAAGTTCGACGCCGCCACCGGCGCCGTGATCAACGGGCCGGCCGTCAAGCCGCTGCCCCACTACACCGTCACCAAGAACGGCGAGCAGCTCGAACTCGGGCCGCAGCAGTCCGCCTAGCCGTCCAGCGTGTGGTCGTCGTCGCGGGCCCCGCCCCGGCCGCGCCTGGAGACCGCCACCAGCGCGCCGCCGAGGCCGCCCGCGCCGAGCACGATCAGCGCCAGCGGCAGCACGAACCGGCTGTTCATCTCCCGGTCGTTCAGCGACGCCACCAGGTACAGCACGGCCAGCGCCGTGAACAGGCCGCCCGCGACCAGCGCGTACAGATCGAACTGATGCTTCCTCATCACCGCTCCACCCTGATGTCACCGATGCCCATCGTCACCGTCAGTTCCAGCGCGCCCTTCGACGGCTGCCCCTGCGGGACCTCGATCACCACGTTCTCGTTGGTGACCGGCCCGCTGTAGTCCTGGCCGTCCGGCAGGCTCACCGAGCCCACCGCGTCGCGCAGCTTCAGCCGCAGCTCGACGCCGGGCGGCACCTGCACCGTCGCGGTGCCGATGCCGACCCGCAGCTCGGTGTCGAGGACGCCGCCCTTCGGGTCCAGCGCCGACAGGTCGAGCCGGGCGTCGCCGATGCCCACCGTGTACGCCGAGTGCAGGTTGTCGTTCGCGGCGGTCCAGTGGCGGTCGCCGACCGTGCCCGCGACCGTCGTCGAGGTGCTCGCCGAGAACACCAGGCCCACCGTCAGCAGCAGCGACAGGAAGGTCAGCCCGCGGGTGCGGCCCCAGCGGGCGCTGAGCATCATCGCCAGGCCCAGCGGCAGCAGCGCCACCGCCAGCACCGTCGACCAGCGGTGGTCGCCGTGGTCGCTCGCCGCGACCGCCCAGGACGCGCCGATCGCCACCAGCACCGCCCACGCGCCCAGCCCCGAACGTCCGCGCTGCGCCCGCCGCGCGGCCTTCCACTCCTGGTGGCGGCGCAGGTTCTCGCGGCGCTGCTCCATCGCCTCGCGCTGCGCCTGCCGGCGCTGCTCGGCGGCGTCCCGGAAGTGCGCCTTCCACTCCTGTTGGCCCTGCGGCGCGGTCGTCTCCTTGCGCAGCGGGTCGCCCTCCGGCAGGTCGGTGCGCTGCCACCACGGCTGGGCGGGCGTGCCGGGCGGCGGCGTCGCGCCGTACGGGTTGCGCTCCGGGTGCCGCGGGTCCCACAGGTAGCCGGACGGGCCGGTCGGGGGCGTGTCCGCCGGGCGCTCCTCGTGCTGGGCCGCGACCCGCTCGTGCAGGTCGGCGGTGCGGGTCCGCCACTCCCGGCGCAGGTCCCGGCTCATCGCCTCCCCCCAGGTCTTCCAGTCGGCGAACGCGCCGGACGGGTCCAGCCGGTCGTACGGGCCGCCGCCCGGCTTCGGGCCGGCGCCCTCGCCGCTGCCGAACCGGCGCCGGCGCTCCGGGTCGTAGCGCAGCGCCAGGAACACCAGCGCGGCCAGCAGCAGCAGCGGGAACAGCTGGTCGCCGTCGCCCATCGAGGAGAAGAACACCCCGGTGCCGATCACCGTCAGCAGCACCGCGCCGATCGACTGGCCGTCCACCCGGCCGGTCAGCACCCGCTGCAGCTCGGTGCGGCCGCCCTCGCCGTCGGTCGCCTCGCGCGGGATCACCAGCCAGGCCAGGCCGTACAGGAAGAGTCCCAGTCCGCCGGTCAGGCCGAGCACCGCGATCACCACCCGGAACACCACCGGGTCGATGTCGAGGTAGCGGCCGAGTCCGCCGCACACGCCCGCCACCACCCGGTGCCGGGAGGAGCGGGTCAGCGCCGGGCGCGGTTCGGCGGGGGCGTCCGGTGCGTCTCCCGGGATCTGGTCGTCCGTCATGCCCCCCATCCTTCCGGCCCGCCGGGCCCCGCCCAACCGTCCTGGGCCCCGGAGCGACCCTGAACTGTCCCTGAGGCGGGCTCCGGGCCGGACCCTGATGCGCCGCCGACACCGCACCTGCGACCATCGGTGCCGTGGCAGCACCCGACACCAGAACCCCCGAGACCGCACCGACCGACCTGCCGGCCGGCGCGCCGCCGTACCGGCGGCTCTACCGCAGCCCGCACGGCGGGATCCTCGGCGGCGTCTGCCAGGGCCTGTCGGTGCACCTCGGCGTGCCCGTCACCTGGGTGCGGCTGGCGTTCATCGTGCTGTTCTTCGCGCAGGGCATCGGCACGCTGCTGTACGCCGCGTTCTGGGTGGTGGTGCCGCTCGGCATCGGCGAGGCCGCGCCCGGCGCCGCCCGGCCGAGCCTGCCCGACGTCGGCCGGCTCGGCCGCCTCGGGCGGCTGCGCGAGCTGCTGGAGCGGACCTTCCACGGCGAGGACGGCGCCCCCGGCGCCCACGCCGACCCGGCGGGCCGCCCGGCGACCGCCCCGGCCGCCACCGGGCAGCGCGGCGCCGGCCTCGGCCAGCTGTTCGCGCTGATCGGCCTGGTCATCGGCGTGATGGCGCTGCTGTCCGCGCTCGGCATCCAGACCGCCAAGCCGTACGTGTGGCCGCTGCTCGCGGTCGGCGTCGGCGTCGCCCTGGTGTGGCGGCAGGCCGACGACTCGCGCTGGCAGAACTGGTTCGGCCTGGAGCCCGGCAGCCGCAACGGCGCCTACCTGCGGGTCGGCGCGGGCGTGCTGCTGGTGGTGGCCGGCATCGTCGGCTACTTCGTGACGCAGGGCGTCGAGTCGCCGATCGCGCTGGTGGTCGAGTCCTCGCTGGCGGTGGTGGCGGGCGTGCTGGTGCTGGCCGGCCCGTCCATGCTGCGGATGTGGCAGGACCTCGGCGCGGAGCGCACCGCCCGCATCCGCGCCCAGGAGCGCGCCGAGATCGCCGCGCACGTCCACGACTCGGTGCTGCACACCCTGACGCTGATCCAGCGCCGCGCCGAGGACCCCAAGGAGGTGCTGCGCCTGGCCCGCGCCCAGGAACGCGAACTGCGCCTGTGGCTGTACCGCCCCGAGGCCGCCGCCGAGGCCGCGCCCGACACCCTCGCCGAGCACCTGCGGGAGATCGTCGCCGAGGTCGAGGACCGGCACGGCGTGCCCATCGAGCTGGTCTGCGTCGGCGACTGCCCGATGGACGAGAAGATCGCCTCGCAGATGCAGGCGGCCAGGGAAGCCATGGTGAACGCCGCCAAGTACGGTGGCGGGGGACCGGTCCAGGTCTTCGCGGAGGTGGAGGGGAGGACGGTGTCGGTGTTCGTCCGCGACCACGGCCCCGGCTTCGACCCCGACGACCTCCCCGAGGACCGCATGGGCGTACGCGAATCGATCATCGGCCGGATGCGGCGCAACGGGGGCACCGCACGGGTGCGGCCCGCGCCGGACGGCGGTACCGAGGTCGAGCTGGAGATGGAGAGGGCGGCAGATGACTGACGCAGCGGCACCCGAGAGGCGTGCCCGGGTGGTCCTGGTGGACGACCACCGGATGTTCCGCACCGGAGTGCGCGCCGAGATCGGGCGCACCGAGGAGACCGGCATCGACGTGGTCGGCGAGGCCGACGACGTGGAGTCGGCGGTCCGGGTGGTCGCCGAGACCCGGCCCGACGTGGTGCTGCTCGACGTCCACCTGCCGGGCGGCGGCGGCGTCGAGGTGCTGCGCCGCTCGGTGGGCGTGGAGGGCGTGCGCTTCCTCGCGCTGTCGGTCTCCGACGCCGCCGAGGACGTCATCGGCGTGATCCGCGGCGGCGCCCGCGGCTACGTCACCAAGACCATCACCGGCACCGACCTGGTCAACGCGATCTTCCGGATCTCCGACGGCGACGCGGTGTTCTCGCCGCGGCTGGCGGGCTTCGTGCTCGACGCGTTCGCCGCCACTGACACCCCGCCGGTCGACGAGGACCTCGACCGGCTGACCCAGCGCGAGCGCGAGGTGCTGCGGCTGATCGCGCGCGGCTACGCCTACAAGGAGATCGCCAAGCAGCTGTTCATCTCGGTGAAGACGGTGGAGAGCCACGTCTCCGCGGTGCTGCGCAAACTGCAGTTGTCGAACCGTCACGAGTTGACCCGCTGGGCCACCGCCCGCCGACTGGTCTGAACCAAGGAACGGCCCGGGGCGGGGCCCGGGGCGGTGTGCGGCTAGGATGCACGCAATTGTGTTGGGAGAGCCGGGTCGTTCGGAGGCCCGTCCAACCGACCGCCGCTCGTTGTCCGCGCCCGCCCCGCCCGATGGAGCAGCATGCCCACCACCCACACCGGCCCCGAGTCGCGAACCGACTCCCGGCAGCCCGACGGTGACCTGGGGGCGGACGGCGCCCGGACGTTCTCGCCGTGGCGCGTCACGACCTGGAACCAGCGCGTGCTGGCGCCGGTCGGCTACTGGGCGTGCACCCGTCTGCTGATCATCATGATGGTGTTCACCACGGGGGAGAACGCCCACGGCGAGGTGCACCTGCTGTACCGCAAGTGGGCCCACCTCCTGCAGAACGGGTCCTTCCCGGTCGGCGACTCGACCTGGCAGTACCCGCCCGGCGCGGGCGCGGTGATCCTCGCGCCCACCCTGGTGCCGGGCGTCAACTACGTCCAGGCCTTCATCGTGGTGACCTTCCTGGCCGACGCGGTGATCCTCGGCGCGCTGCTGCGGGCCGGCTCCCGGCCCGGCCGCAGCCTGGCCGGCGCCTGGGTGTGGGTGCTGATGCTGCCGCTGATGCAGTACATCCCGTACGCGCGCTACGACATCATCGTCACGCTGTTCGCCGTGCTGGCGCTGGTGCTGCTGCCGCGGTACAAGGCGCTCGGCGGGGCGGTGGCCGCGATCGGCGCGGCGGTCAAGGTCTGGCCGGCGTTCGCGGTCTTCGGCATGCCGTGGGGGCGCGGCCTGCGGTCGGCCGTGCTCGGCTTCGTGGCCTCGGCGGCGGCGCTGATCGGCATCATGTCGCTGCTGTTCAGCAACAGCTTCGGCTTCCTGCAGGAGCAGAGCGGGCGCGGCGTGGAGTTCGAGTCGCTGGGCGGCAGCGCGCTGCTGGCGGCCAAGCACTTCGGCTGGACCGGCAGCGTGGTCTACCAGTACGGCTCGAACGAGGTCGTCGGCCCGTACGTCGACGTGGTCGGCAGGGTGCTGGTCGGGCTCAGCGTGGTCGGCTTCTGCTGGCTGCTGCTGTGGCGGGTCCGGGCCCGGGTGTTCTCCGCGGCCACCCCGGCCGACGCGGCGCTGGCCGCGGTGCTGGTGTTCGTCACCACCAGCCGGGTGATCAGCCCGCAGTACTTCATCTGGCTGGCCGGGCTCGGCGCGGTCTGCGTGACCTTCCGCCACTCCTCGCAGCGCCTGGTGGTCGGCCTGCTGGTGGTCGCGACCGCGCTGACCACCGTCGAGTTCCCGTTCTTCTACGAGAAGGTCCTTCAAGGGCACGCGGGATTCACCGCCGTGCTGCTGCTGCGCAACCTGGTGCTGGTGGCGGCGACGGTACTGTCGTGTGTCCAGCTGTGGCGCTCCACCGTGCCGCGCGGGAAGACCGGTCGAGGCGCGTCCCGTGCCCCGGTCGACACCGCGGCCGGGACGGGCGGCTGAGCGCCCGGCGCCGCAACCCAGCCCATCTCCGGACGGACGTTCCGGAGCCGCCCCGGGCCCGCAGAATCGGGCCCCGCCTCGCTTAACGTGGAGCACCGTGACCGACACCGCCGCTTCGAGTCTTCCGACGCCCGAAACCTCACCGGACCCGGTCCGGCCGGGTTCGGGCAGTTCCCCGCTGGGGTCGGAGGACGGTTCCCGCGCACCGAAGTCGGCCCGGGGCCTGCGCGGACTGTTCCGGATCACCCCCTACCGGGTCACCGGACTGCTGTTCCTGCTGTTCCTGGTGCCGATGGCCGCCCGCCTCCCGTGGTCCGGCGACATCGGCCAGCACGCGTCGACCATCTGGCGACTGCGCGAGAACCTCTCGCACCCGACCAGCCCGATGATCGACCTGCCCGGTGACGGCAGCCCCTACTTCTCGCCGTACCAGCTGTTCGGCGCGCTGGTGTCGCTGGCCACCGGCCTGGTCCCGCTGAAGACGCTGCACCTGCTCGCCGTGATGAACGTCGTGCTGGTGATCACCGGCCTCGGCGCGCTGGTCCGGGCGCTGACGCCCAACCGGTGGGCGCCGGTGGTCGCGCTGTTCTCCTACTTCTTCCTCTGGGGCGTGGACGTCTCGGTGTGGAGCGGCTACGAGTCGTTCGTGTCGTTCTCGCTGGGCCTGTCCTACCCGAGTGCCTTCGGCGCCGGCGTGATGTTCTGGATCTGGGCGCTCACCCTGCGGCTGCTCGGCCGGGTCCCGGACCGGGCGCCGCTGTCCGACTCGCTGCTGGTCCGGATACCGCTGCACCTGCTGCTGGGCGTCGCGCTGTTCTCGGTGCTGCTGTCGCACCCGTTCACCGGCATCGTGCTGTGCATGGGCATGGCCGGCATCATGATCGGCTCGCTGCGGGGCATCGTGCTGCGCGACTGGCTGCTGTGGGCGCTGTCCGCCGCCGTCGTCACCGTCGGCGTGCTGGCCTGGCCGTACTGGAGCGTGCTGGAGCTCAAGCAGTCCGCCGCGCTCGACGACATGCACCGCGGCCTGTACAACCACCCGCTGAACTGGTTCGGCTTCGCGCTGCTGCTCGGCCTGCCCGCGATGGTGGCGCGCTTCCGCCGCAACCGGCTCGACCCGGTGGTGCTGACCTTCGCCCTGGTCGGCGCGACCGTCGCCTACGGCTGGTTCAGCGGCCACTACAGCTGGGGCCGCGCCTACCCCGGCGTGATCGTCATGCTCCAGCTGGCCGCCGCCCTGGAGGCCGCCCGGGTGCCGTGGCGGCAGTGGACGCGCAACTACTTCACCGGGATCATGGCGATCTGCCTGGTGCTCGGCATGTGGGTGCAGTCCGGCGCGATGTTCTACCTCGTCCCCAAGAACCACTTCCCCAAGGGCGTGGTGGAGAACGTCCAGGCCTGGAACCCGTGGCCGGGCTACACCTGGGCCGGCAAGTACCTCAAGTACGGCGACGTGGTGATGGCCACCGGTGAGCGCCCGCTGGTGCAGCTCCCGGCATACGGCTACTACACCGTCGAGGCCGGCTACCCGGACCCGGCGATCGACCAGGCCGTGCTCGACCAGCGGAAGAAGGACACCGACGAGTTCTTCGCCAAGAACACGACGAACACCCGCAAGACGGAGCTGCTCCGCCAGTACCACGCCGACTGGGTCATGCTGCTCCCGAAGGACGGCGAGGTGCCCACCGGCCCCGAGTTCCAGGTCGTGACCAAGAGCCCGCAGGGCGAGTACCTGATCAAGGTGTCGAAGCCGTGACGAACGCAGGCCCGGGACACCCGTCCCCCGAACGCCCCCTGCTCCAGGCGCCGGTGTTCGCGGACGCCGCTCCGTCCCCCGTCGGGACGGGGCGGCGGGCCGCCGCCCCCGCCAAGCGACCCCGCCTGTACGTGCTCGACGGCATGCGCCTGGTCGCCGCGCTGACCGTGATGCTCTTCCACTACGTCGGCAAGCCCGCCGGGTGGGAGCAGGTCTGGCGGGGCGCGCCCGACGTGCTGATGCCGGCCCTGCACGGCGTGGCCATCTACGGCTGGATCGGCGTCGAGCTGTTCTTCCTGATCAGCGGCTTCGTCATCTGCATGTCCTGCTGGGGCAAGCGGCCGCAGGACTTCTTCGTCTCCCGGGTGGTCCGGCTCTACCCGGCGTACTGGGTGGCCGTGCTGCTCACCACCGCGGTGGTCACCACCGCCGGCTACGCCTTCACCACCGCCAAGGACCTCACGCCGCGCACGGTCATCGCCAACCTGACGATGATCCAGACGCCGCTCGGCGCACCGTCGGTCGACCCGAGCTACTGGACCCTGTGGGTCGAGATGCTCTTCTACGTGCTCTTCGCCGGCGTCGTCGCGATGGGCCTGACCTACCGCCGGGTGGTCGCCTTCTGCGGCATCTGGACCTTCGTCGCGGCGATCGCGCCGACCGTCGACCTGCCGCTGCTGGACACCCTGACCCAGCCGTCGTACGCGCCGTTCTTCACCGCCGGCGTCACCATGTACCTCATGTACCGGTTCGGCCCGAACCTGCTGCTGTGGGGCATGCTCGGGTTCTCCTGGATGGTCGCCCAGTACCGCCTCAAGGGCACCGTGGACATGTACCAGCAGTGGCTGCCGCAGCACATCTCGTTCACCGTCGCGGCCGCCCTGATGACGCTGTGCTTCCTGCTGGTGCTGGCCGCCTCGCTCGGCTTCTTCAACTGGATCCAGTGGCGCTGGCTGACCGTCGCCGGCGCGCTCACCTACCCCGTGTACCTGCTGCACCAGGAGATCGGCCTGAGCGCCATCCACTGGCTGCGCCGCTCGATGGAGCCGATCCCGACCCTGCTCG
Source organism: Kitasatospora sp. CB02891 (assembly GCF_002803145.1). Taxonomy (NCBI): domain Bacteria; kingdom Bacillati; phylum Actinomycetota; class Actinomycetes; order Kitasatosporales; family Streptomycetaceae; genus Kitasatospora; species Kitasatospora sp. CB02891. The sequence goes on from NZ_NNBO01000007.1 coordinate 228,028, forward strand.
TGGTGATGCCGTCGATCCTGGTGCTCGCCTACCTGGTGCACAAGCTGGTCGAGAACCCGCTGTCGAACGCCCTGAAGCGCGGGCTCACCTCGGCCTTCGCGACGGTCACCAAGGTCGACCAGGAGAGCCGCTCCCGGGTCGAGGCGCAGACGCGCAACACCGGCGGGGGATCTGGTCGATGAGCACCGACACCACCCGGGCGCCGCTGGCGCCCGAGGAACAGGGGGGCGGGGCGACCGGGCTGAGCCGCTCGCTGCTGCGCCGGCCGCTGCGGTTCCTGCGGCCGATGGCGCCGGCGCTGCTGGCCTACACCGCCGTGCGGGCCTTCGGCCTGCTGGCGATGTGGCTGCACCCCAAGTCCGACCTGCCCGGGGTCAGCAACTCCACGCTGACGCGCCTCGCCACCCTGTGGGACGCGCCGTACTACCAGATGATCGCCGTCCACGGGTACAGCGACGACCTGGGCATCGACGGCTACGCGAACGGCGTCCCCTACTCGTCGCGGGCGTTCTTCCCGTTCTACCCGATGGCGATCCGCGCGGTGCACGCCGTGCTGCCGATCACCGCCGGGCACGCCGCCCTGCTGGTCGCCTGGTTCTTCTCCCTGGTGGCGGCCGCGGGCATCTTCGCCGTCGTCGCGCACGTCTACCGGCCGCGGATCGCGCTGATCGCGGTGGTGCTCTGGGGGGCGCTGCCGCACGGCGCGGTGGAGAGCATGGCCTACTCCGAGCCGGTCTTCACCGCCTGGGCCGCCTGGTCGCTGTACGCGCTGCTGCGCCGGAACTGGATCTGGGCCGGCGCGCTGAGCTGCATGGCCTGCCTGACCCGTCCCAGCGGACTGGCCGTGGCGGCCGCCGTCGGCATCACCGCGGCGGTCGAACTGGTGCAGTTCTGGCGCGGCCGGCGCAACGGCGCCGACCGCCCGGTGGTCTGGCGGGTCCTGCTGGGCACCGCGCTCGCCCCGGCGGGCTGGTTCGGCTACCTCGCGTACGTCGGCTGGCAGCGCGGCACCTGGCGCGGCTACTTCGACGTCCAGCTGGCCTGGGGCACCCACTTCGACTTCGGCCGGGGCACGCTCTCCTGGATGAGCGGCATGATCCTGCACCCGGACAGCAAGGGGACCACCCTCGACCAGGTCGTGATGGTCGGCATCGTGGTCGCCTCGGTGGTGCTGTTCCTGCTGGCCGTCGAACAGCGCCAGCCGCTCCCGCTGCTGGTGTTCGGCGGCATGATGCTGGTGATCGCGCTCGGTGACGGCGCCTACTACGCGCCGCGCGCCCGGTTCCTGCTGCCGGCGTTCGTGCTGCTGCTCCCGGTGGCCGCGGGACTGTCGCGCATCCGTTCCCGGGTGTCGCTCTGGGTGCTGCTATCGTCAGCCGTTGTCTGTTCGGGCTTCTACGGCGTGTTCCTGGTGTTCGAGAGCGTCTACTCGCCCTGACCGGCGGCCGATCAGGCCTCTGTGCCCCGACGTTTGTTGTCCGCGCACGGTGCTCCTTTCCCGTGCCGGAATCCCTGCTGCGGAAAGAGTCCCTTCGATGTCCTACGACCAGAGCGTGGTGCCGCCGAGGCTGCGCGGGCCCGCTCCCGCCGCAGGTGACGGGGCGGGTCGGCCGCTCCCCGGAACGGCCCCCCGGCCCCGGCTGTACCTGCTCGACCTGCTGCGGCTGCTGGCCGCGCTGGGTGTCGTGCTCTGGCACTACGCGGGCTACCAGGGCTGGCCGAAGGACGTGTGGGGCGGCCGCACTTCGGACGTGATACCCGTCCTGCACGACATCGGGAAGTACAGCTGGATCGGCGTCGAGCTGTTCTTCCTGATCAGCGGGTTCGTGATCTGCATGTCCTGCTGGGGCAAGACCTCCGGGGCGTTCTTCCGCTCCCGGGTGGTCCGGCTGTTCCCGGCCTACTGGTTCGGGGTGCTGCTGGCCGGCGCACTGATCCTGTACACCCGTCCGAACTGGATGTGGAACGGCAAGCTGTTCCGGTACTCGGACGTGCTGACCAACCTGACGATGGTTCAGAAGGGCGAGGGCGTCTGGGACGTCGACCCGGTGTACTGGACGCTCTGGATCGAGCTGCGCTTCTACGTGCTGTTCGGCCTGGTGGTCGCGTTCGGGCTGACGTACCGGCGGGTGGTCGCGTTCTGTGCGATGTGGACCTTCGCGTCGGTGCTCACCACCGCCTCCGGACTGCCGTTCCTGGACCTGATCTTCTTCCCCGACTACTCGTCGTTCTTCGTCGCCGGCATCGCGATGTACCTGATGTACCGGTACGGGCAGGACCTGCTGCTGTGGGGGATCGTCGGGTTCTCCTGGCTGCTCGCCCAGAACAAGCTGCACAAGATCATGTCGGACTACCAGGCCTTCTCCGGCGACACGCTGTCCTACACCAAGCTGCTGATCCTGATGACCCTGGCGTTCGTCGTGGTCGCGGGCACCGCGCTCGGCTGGTTCCGCTGGGTCAAGTGGCCCTGGCTGACGGTGCTCGGCGCGATGACCTACCCGCTGTACCTGCTGCACCAGGTGATCGGCTGGTGGTTCCTGGTCCACCTGCAGGGCAAGGTCGGGCCGTACGCCGAGGCCGGGATCGTGATCGGCGGCATGCTGGTCGCGTCGTGGCTGGTGAACCGGTACATAGAGAAGCCCGGATCGAAGCTGCTCAACCGCGGTCTGGAGAAGTCCTTCGAGCGGATGCGCGGCATCGACGCCCGGGAGGCGCTGGCCAAGCGCGAGAAGAAGGCCAGGCTCGCCGCCGAGGAAGCGGCCCGCGAGCGGCAGGCCGTCGGCGCCGAGTCCTGACCCCGGGCCCGGCCGGTTCCGTCGGAACCGGCCGGGCTTGTCGGTGCAGGGCCATAGACTCGAAGGGCCATGACTAGCCTCTTCGATGACCTCCCGCTCCCCGGCTTCGAGCGTCCTGCCGTCGGGTCGAGCCGCCGCCCCGGCGCGGTGCAGCAGCCGCCCCTGACGTCGTGGTCCGACGAGGAGGCGCCGCCCGCGGACGAACCGTACGACGAGCCGCCGTACGACCCCGGGTACGGCGCGGAGGAGGACATCCCGGACGGGCTGTTCGCCACCGACCACGCCGCCGAGTCCGAGCGCGACGCCTGGCACCGCAACGGCACGGCGCGCACCGTGGTGGACCCGGCGCAGCTGCTGGAGGGCATGAACGACCCGCAGCGCGAGGCGGTGCTGCACCACGGCTCGCCGCTGCTGATCGTGGCCGGCGCGGGCTCCGGCAAGACCCGGGTGCTGACCCACCGGATCGCGTACCTGCTGGCCGCGCGGGGCGTGCAGCCCGGCGAGATCCTGGCGATCACCTTCACCAACAAGGCCGCCGGCGAGATGCGCGAACGCGTGGAGGCGCTGGTCGGCCCGCGCGCCAAGGCGATGTGGGTGTCGACGTTCCACAGCGCGTGCGTCCGGATCCTGCGCCGCGAGGCGAAGCTGCTGGGCATGAGCTCCAGCTTCTCGATCTACGACTCGGCGGACTCGCAGCGCCTGATGGCGCTGGTCTGCCGGGACCTGGACCTCGACCCGAAGCAGTTCCCGCCGAAGTCGTTCACCGCGAAGGTCAGCAACCTCAAGAACGAGCTGATCGACGAGGAGACGTACGCCGACCAGGCCGCGAACCCGATGGAGAAGAAGCTCGCCGAGGCGTACTTCCTCTACCAGCGGCGCCTGCGCGAGGCCAACGCGCTGGACTTCGACGACATCATCATGACCACCGTCAACCTGCTGCAGGCGTTCCCGGACGTCGCCGAGCACTACCGGCGCAGGTTCCGGCACATCCTGGTCGACGAGTACCAGGACACCAACCACGCCCAGTACACGCTGGTGCGGGAGCTGTCCGGCGGCTCGGCCGCGCACGCCCCGCGGATGACCGCGGACGGCGACTTCGTCGACCCGACGGAGGCCCGGCTGGCGCAGATCGCGCCCGCCGAGCTGTGCGTGGTCGGTGACGCCGACCAGTCGATCTACGCCTTCCGCGGCGCGACGATCCGCAACATCCTCGCGTTCGAGGAGGACTACCCGAACGCGACGACGATCCTGCTGGAGCAGAACTACCGCTCCACCCAGACCATCCTGACCGCCGCGAACTCGGTGATCGAACGGAACACCAACCGCCGCAAGAAGAACCTGTGGACGGCCGGCGACCAGGGCGAGCAGGTGGTCGGCTACGTCGCCGACGACGAGCACGGCGAGGCCCAGTTCATCGCCGACGAGATCGACCGGCTCACCGACGCCGGCCACGCCCGCCCCGGCGACGTGGCGATCTTCTACCGCACCAACGCGCAGTCCCGGGTGTTCGAGGAGGTGTTCATCCGGGTCGGCCTGCCGTACAAGGTGGTCGGCGGGGTGCGCTTCTACGAGCGCAAGGAGGTCAAGGACGTCCTCGCGTACCTGCGGGTGCTGTCCAACCCGGAGGACACCGTGCCGCTGCGCCGGATCCTCAACGTGCCCAAGCGCGGCATCGGCGAACGCGCCGAGGCGATGATCGACGCGCTCTCCTCGCGCGAGCGGATCTCCTTCGCGCAGGCGCTGCGCCGGGTCGACGAGGCGTACGGGATGGCGGCGCGCTCCGCCAACGCGGTGAAGAAGTTCAACGACCTGATGGCCGGGCTGCGCCAGGTGGTCGAGTCCGGGGCCGGGCCGGCCGCGGTGCTGGAGGCCGTCCTGGAGGAGACCGGTTACCTGGCCGAACTCCAGTCGTCCACCGACCCGCAGGACGAGACCCGGGTGGAGAACCTCCAGGAGCTCGCGTCCGTGGCGCTGGAGTACGAGAAGGACCCGGGGGAGCGGCCCGAGGGCGACGAGGGCCCGCCGGTCGGCTCGCTGGCGGACTTCCTGGAGCGGGTCGCCTTGGTCGCCGACTCCGACCAGATCCCCGACGACGAGGACGGCGCGGGCGTCATCACGATGATGACCCTGCACACCGCCAAGGGCCTGGAGTTCCCGGTGGTCTTCCTCACCGGCATGGAGGACGGGATCTTCCCGCACATGCGGGCGCTGAACCAGGTCAAGGAACTGGAGGAGGAGCGGCGCCTCGCCTATGTCGGCCTGACCCGGGCCCGGCAGCGGCTCTTCCTGACCAGGTCGGTGCTGCGCAGCGCCTGGGGGCAGCCGTCGTACAACCCGGCGTCCCGGTTCCTGGAGGAGATCCCGGAGAACCTGATCGAGTGGAAGCGCACCGGCGCGGCCGCCGTGCCCGCCTCCCGCTTCTCCTCGTCCTCGTCGTCCTCGGGCGGTCGCAGCAGCGGCGGCGGCAGCGGCTTCTCGGCGAGCGCCTCGCCGAAGGCCGGCTGGGGCAAGTCGGCGCGCACCGTGGTCGACCGGGAGGTGGTGGCGCTCGCCGTCGGCGACCGGGTCAGCCACGACAGCTTTGGCCTGGGCACCGTGGTCGCCACTCAGGGCGTCGGTGACAAGGCCCGCGCCACCGTCGACTTCGGCACCGCGGGGCGCAAGGAACTGCTGCTGCGCTACGCCCCGGTCGAGAAGCTCTGACCGACCGGCCCCGGCCTCAGCGGGGGTCGAGGCCGCGTTCCAGCAGCCACGGCACCGGGTCGACGGGGGTCTCGCCGTCGGGCCGCACCTCGAAGTGCAGGTGCGGCCCGGTGCTGTTGCCGGTGCTGCCGGACCAGCCGATCACCTCGCCGGCCCGGACCGGGCCGCGCAGGATCCGGTACGCGCGCAGGTGCCCGTACAGGGTGCGGGTGCCGTCGGGGGCGGTGACCGTCGCCAGCCGGCCGTACGCCGGGTGCCACCGGGTGCCGACGGCGCCGTCGGTGACGGCCAGCACCGGGGTGCCGGACGACACCGGGAAGTCGATGCCGGTGTGCCGCGCGGACCAGTGCGCGCCGGGCTCGCCGAACACCGCGCTCAGGCCGGGCCGGGCCACCGGCAGCGAGAAGCGCCCGGCCGGCGCGGCCGCCTGCTCCTCCTCGGCCCGCCGGGCCGCCGGTTCGGCCGTCAGGTCGGCGGGCTGACGGCTCGTCCGGTCGGCGCGGTCGGGGAGCTCCGGCCGGGCGGCGGCCGGCCGGTCCGGCCCGCCGGGGAGCGGGGCGGCGCTCGGCGGCCGGTGCGGCGGCGGGTGCGCGGAGGCGACGGCGGCCGCGAACACGCCCAGCGCCGCCGCCGAGGGCAGCGCGACCGCCAGCACCGCCGTCCTGGTGGCGCTGCGGGCCCGCGCCCGGCGCTCGGCACGGGCGGCGGCACGGCTGCTGGGGACCACGGCTGTCACCTCGCGGCGGCTCGGGGACGTACGGGAGGACGCGGTCGAGACTGTAGCGGGGTGTCGACAGAGCGGACAAAGAGTGCATTTCAGCAGGCGTGGCGCGACGGCGGCCGGGGTCGGCAGGCGGGGTGGGCTGTGATTTTCCCCTCGTCTTGACCGGCGGGAAAGGACGGCGGCCCCGCCGGGCCGCTACCCTCCCCTCAGATCTGTTAAAAGTGGTTAACACGCCCCCGCGACGAGGTCGGCCGGGTGGTGGACGACGTGGTCCAGGAGGCAGTCATGGTTGTGTCAGGGCCGATCCGAGTAGTGGTCGCCAAGCCCGGTCTCGACGGGCACGACCGGGGCGCCAAGGTCATCGCGCGGGCGCTGCGCGACGCGGGCATGGAGGTCATCTACACCGGCCTGCACCAGACGCCCGAGCAGATCGTCGACACGGCGATCCAGGAGGACGCGGACGGCATCGGCCTGTCCATCCTGTCGGGCGCGCACATGACGCTCTGCGCGAAGGTGATCGAGCTGCTCAAGGAGCGCGACGCGGCCGACATCAAGGTCTTCTGCGGCGGGATCATCCCGGACGCGGACATCGCGGAGCTGAAGTCGCTGGGCGTCGCCGACATCTTCACCCCCGGCACCTCCACCCAGGACGTGGTGAGCTGGGTCGAGGCGAACCTGCGCACCGCCAGCTGATCGTGCCGCAGCGGCCCCGGGCGACGGACTCGCCCGGGGCCGCTGTGCTGCGCTGACGGGCCCCCGTTCGCCCCTCGTCCGCTACCCGGCGAGCTCGGCGAGCATCGCCTGCCGGAACCGCAGGGTGCCGGCGAGCCGGGTGAAGGTGTCGGACCAGGCGGTGTCGGGGGAGGTGTCGGCGGCCAGCGCCTCGACCGCCGGCGCGGTCTCCGGGGCGAGGGCGCGCTCGGTCATGCCGAGGACGCCGCTGTGGCTCCACGGGTACGAGCCGAGCTCCGCGGCCCGCTTCAAGGCGGCGACCACGGCGGTCGACAGCGGCGGCGTCCACGGGGTGGCGCAGGCGCCGAGCAGCTGGAAGGCGTCGCCGAGGCCGTGGGTCTGCACGAACGCGGCCGTCCAGGCGGCGCGTTCGGCGGGCGACAGGACGGCGAGCAGCTTCGCGGGCGCGCCCGGGGTGCGGCTCTCCCGGCCGGGCCGGGGCGGGGCGCCGAGCAGCGCCCGCGCCCAGTCGGCGTTCTGCTGGCGGACGGCGGCGCGGGCCCACGCCTCGCGCAGGTCCTCGGCCCACTCCGCGCCGCCGCCGCCGTCCGCGTCCACGGTGGGCACGGCGAGCAGCCGGTCCGGGGTCAGCCCGGTGTCGGCGGTCCACAGCGCCAGCGGGGCGGCGGCCGCGACCTCGCCGAACCACCAGGCCCGTTCGCCGCGCCCGGTGGGCGACTTGACGGGTATGCCGTCGCGCTGCATGGCGGCGTCGCAGGCGTCCGGCGGGGTGATGCGCAGCCGGCCGTCCGCGAACCGGACGGCCGCGCGGGCGCGGTCGGCCATCCGGGCGGCGAGCGCCGAGCCGGGCAGCGTGGAGAGCAGTTCGGCGGCGGTGGCGCGGACGTTCTTGGAACGGTCGCCGAGCGCGGCCTCCAGGAACTCCTCGTCGGCGGCGGACAGTCCGTCCTGCAGCGCGTCGAGGAACAGCACCCGGTCCTCGGCCCGTTCGGTCGGCCAGGTGGAGGCGAGCAGGGCCAGGCCGGCCGCCGGGTCGGTCCGGCGCAGCCGGGTCAGGTGGGTGACTCGTTCGGCGAACAGTCCTTCCTGCCAGAGGAGTTCGCCGGGCCGGTCGAGGTCGTCGTGGTCGGCGGCGGTCCGGGTGACGTACCGCCAGTCGGGGTTCTGCGGGGCCAGCCAGCGGCCGAGCGGGCCGGCCAGCGTGACGGCGTCGCCGCGCAGCTCGGAACGGGCCCGGGCGGTGTCCAGCAGCGCCGGGACGAGCGCGGGCGGCGGTCGGTAGCCGCGCGCGCGGGCCGCGGCCAGCCACTGCGGGAGCAGCTCGGCCAGGTTGGCGGTGGAGCCGTGGCCGCCGCGGGTGCCGAGCAGTACGGCGAGCCGGCGGGCGGCGGGTTCGGGCAGTGCCGGGCGGGTGTCGTCCGGGGCGGGCGCGGGGGCGTCCACGGCGGGCGCGGGCAGCGCGCCGGCCCGGCGGCGGACCGCGGCGAGGGCGGCCAGGTCGAGCAGCGCGGTGGCCGGGTCGGTGCGGTCCACGGACTCGGCGAGCGGCGTGCCGGGTTCGGGCAGCGGGCGGCGGTCGGTGCCGAGCAGGGCCGCGCCCTGCAGGTTGGCCCACTGGTCGCCGGCGAGGGCGGCGGCGGTCATGCGCGGCCCCCGATCGGGCGGGCGTCGGTGCGGTGGTGCCGGCCCCAGCCGCTGGCGGTGGCGGCGCGGCGGGCGGCGTGGTGCAGGCAGATGCGTCGGACGGCGGCGCGCTGGCGGGTGCGGATGCAGGACATGTGGTTCCTCCGGTTGACGGGCCGTCGGGAGACGCCGGGGAGCGCCGAAGGGCCGGTCGGTCGGGTGTGGTGGCTTTTTTCGGGCATGCCGAGGCCGTGACGTGGCGTCAGGCGTGCGGGTGGAGGCTGTCGGTCAGCCGAGGCCGACGGGGCGGTGCTCGGCGTCCCAGGCGGTGACGGGCGTGAAGCCGGCGTGGCCGCACTCGCCGAACAGCGTGACGGGGTGGCCGGCGGAGACCGCGGCGAGACGCCACAGCGCGGCGTCGGCGAGCGCGCCGCGGCGCACCGGAAGGGTGTGCCGGCCGTCGGTGAGCTGCCAGCCGTCCGGGGTGAGGACGGGGACGACGTCGGTGAGGACGGCCGGCCAGCTGTCCAGCCACGGGTCCTCGGCGACGGCGTCGCCGTACGCGGCCAGCGCCTCCGCCGGGGAGAACCCGGCGGGCACGGCCGCCGGGGCCGGCTCGGGGTCGCCGTACCGGGTGCCGAGGACGGCGCGCAGGGGGCGGGCGCCCGGGTGGAAGGCGACGTCGGCCTCCAGCAGCCGGCCGGTGGGCAGCGCCAGGTCGGGGGCCTGGCCGGGGCGGCCGAAGGCCAGCAGCAGGGCGTCACGGCCGGTCTTCGCGCCGCGCAGCCACACCCGGCGGGTGGTGAGCCGCTCGTCGGCGGTGTCCCGGCTGCCGAGGACCTGCCAGCGGTCGCGGACGGTCGGGCCGGCGAGCAGTTCGGCGGTGTCGGTGGTGAAGCCGACCCGGGTGCGGACGGTCGCGGCGAGCGCCTCCGGCAGGGCGTCGATCCGGCCGTACGCGCCGGCCAGCAGGTGCAGCATCGCGTACTCCTCCAGCAGAGCGTCCTGCGGGGTGTCGGCCAGCGCCCGGACCCGGCCGGCCAGGCCCGGGGCCTGGGCGTCGACCATGCGGGCCGCGACCTCGTCCCAGGCGCCCGCGGGCGGCGGATCGGCGAGGCCCCGGCGGATGCCGTCGGCCAGCCGCAGCCGCAGGTCGAGCGCGCCCGCGGCGACCCGCGCGGAACGCTTGGCGGCCCGCTTGCGGGCGGCCTCCGGATCCGCGTCGGCGGCCTTCGCCTGCTGCTTGGCGGCCTTGTCGGCGGCGGCCTGGCTGCGGCCGTTCAGCCACTCCGACACCCAGTCGGGCGCCTCGGCGGCCGCGGTGACGGCCTCCGGCCCGGACGCCCACAGCAGCAGCAGGCCCAGGGCGTGCTTGCACGGGAACTTCCGGCTCGGGCAACTGCACTTGTAGGCGGGGGTGCCGAGCTCCACCGCCGTCCGGTACGGCGTGCTGCCGCTGCCCTTGCACAGGCCCCACAGCGCGCCCTGACCGGTGCCGGCGCCACTCCACGGTGCGGGCCCGGAGAGCTTGCCCGCGGCTTTCTGGGACGCCGGGTCGGGGGCCAGGGAAAGGACGTGTTCGGTGCTCCAGCGTTCCTCCATGCCCACGACGCTAGGCGGCGCCACTGACAGTTGAGGGACGGTCAGGCCGGGGCCGATGGACAGCCCGAGCCGACCCGCTCGACGAGATCCGCGCGCAGCGCCGCGAGCTCGGCGGTGCGGGCGTCGATCAGGGCGATCTTCTCCCGCAGCAGCGCCGACAGCCGCTCGGCGGCGTCCGGTGCGCCGTCCGGTTCCGCGCCGGTGCGGGCGATCTCGGCGAGCGAGAAGCCGAGCGCCTGCGCGGTGCGGACGTACCGCAGCCAGGGCACCGCCTCCGGCGGGAAGTCGCGGTAGCCGTTCGGCAGCCGGTGGGCCGTCAGCAGCCCGGTGCGCTCGTAGAACCGGACGGCGTCGTGGCTCGGCCCGGCCCGCTCGGCGAGTTCCCCGATCCTCATGTCCCTTCCTCCGTCGGCGACTTGACCTTGAACAGTGCTCCAGGGTCGAACCTGGGCGGGCCCCCGCCGCCGAGGCCCGAAGGAGCCCGCCGATGACATCCGGTTCCCTCCGTACGATCCGTGCCCGCGGCCGGCCGCACCCTCGGAGCGGGCGAACTCCCCCCGCCCGAACCGGTGCTGACCCTGTTCGCCAACCTGATGGGCTCCCTGGTCGTGGTGTGGGCCCTCCTGCGCCTGCTCCGCCCCCTCCCGGTGCACGGCCGCTACGACAGCGCCGCCCGCCTCCTGTTCGCCTGCCGGCAGGCCCTGGCCCACGGCGCGACCGGCCTGCTGTGGGCGTCGAGCCGGCCTTCGGCGCGGCCCAGTTGTGGCCGCTCGTCGCCGACCGGACGGCTGCGGCACGGGGTCGGCGGAATTGTCGGTGGCGGGGTGCAGAGTAGGTCTCGCACGGCCCGAACGGGAGTACGTATCCCCAGGTCAGCGCCGTGCCATTCCCTCTTCGCGCCCTTTCTGCGCAGTGTTCTGACGTCCCGTGAGATCGGAGCAGTCGATGACCACCCAGACGACCAGCGAGGTCCTGCGGCAGCACGCCGAGGACGCGTTCGGCGAGGAGTTGGCCGCCCTTGCCCGGCATGACGACCGGGTGCGGCCGGAGCGTTGGCGGCTGTCGCCGTGGGCGGTCGCCACGTACCTGTTGGGCGGGGAGCTCGCCGACGGGACGGTGATCACGCCCAAGTACATCGGGCCGCGCCGGGTGATCGAGGTCGCCGTCACGACGCTGGCCACCGACCGGGCGCTGCTGCTGCTCGGTGTGCCCGGCACGGCCAAGACCTGGGTGTCCGAGCACCTGGCCGCCGCGATCTCGGGCGACTCCACGCTGCTCGTCCAGGGCACCGCGGGCACCCCGGAGGAGGCGGTCCGCTACGGGTGGAACTACGCGCAGCTGCTCGCCCACGGGCCCAGCGAGGACGCCCTGGTGCCGTCCCCGCTGATGCGGGCCATGCGGGACGGGCAGATCGCCCGCGTCGAGGAGCTCACCCGCATCCCCGCCGACGTGCAGGACAGCCTGATCACCATCCTGTCGGAGAAGACCCTGCCGGTGCCCGAACTCGGCACCGAGGTGCAGGCGGTGCGCGGCTTCAACGTGATCGCCACCGCCAACGACCGCGACCGCGGCGTCAACGAGCTCTCCTCCGCGCTGCGCCGCCGGTTCAACACCGTGGTGCTGCCACTGCCCGCCACCCTCGACGAGGAGGTGGAGATCGTCACCCGCCGGGTCGGCCAGCTCGGCCGCTCCCTCGACCTGCCCGAACTGCCGGGCGGCGCCGAGGAGATCCGCCGGGTGGTCACCGTCTTCCGCGAGCTGCGGGCCGGCCTGACCGCCGACGGCCGCACCAAGGTGAAGACCCCCAGCGGCACGCTGTCCACCGCCGAGGCGATCTCGGTGGTCACCAACGGCCTCGCGCTGGCCACCCACTTCGGCGACGGCGTGCTGCGGGCCGGCGACGTCGCGGACGGCATCGTCGGCGCCGTGGTCCGCGACCCGGTCGCCGACCGGCAGGTGTGGCGCGAGTACGTGGAAGGCGTGGTCCGCGACCGCGACGGCTGGAAGGACTTCTACCGGGCCGCCCGGGAGGTCTCCGCGTGAGTGCCCAGGTGACGCTGCTCGGGGTGCGCCACCACGGCCCCGGCTCGGCCCGCGCGGTCGCCGCCGCGCTGGCCGCCCTGCAGCCCGACGCGGTGCTGATCGAGGGACCCCCGGAGGCCGACGACCTGACCGCGCTGGCCGCCGAGAAGGACATGGTCCCGCCGGTCGCCCTGCTCGCCCACGTCAGCGACGACCCGGCGCGGGCCGCGTTCTGGCCGTACGCCGAGTTCTCCCCCGAGTGGGTGGCGCTGCGGCACGCCGCGGACGCCGGGGTGCCGGTCCGGTTCATCGACCTGCCCGCCGGGCAGAGTCTCGCGCTCCCACCGCGCGGCGCCGATCCGGATGCGACATTCCCGGCCGACGGCGCGTCAGAAGAGGGGGAGCAGGGGCCGGGAGTGCCGGGGGGCACTTCCGGGCCCGCCCCCGTCGACCCGATCGCCGAACTCGCCGCCGCCGCCGGACATCCCGACCCGGAGGCCTGGTGGGAGGACGTGATCGAGCACCGCACCCCCGGCGCCGACCCTCTCGCCCCGTTCGCCGCCCTCGCCGAGGCGATGGCCGCGCTGCGCGAGCACCACCCCGTCGAGCGGCGCGACGAGATCCGCGAGGCCGCCATGCGGCAGCAGGTCCGGGCCGCCCGCCGGGCCGGGCACCAGCGGATCGCCGTGGTCTGCGGCGCCTGGCACGTCCCCGCGCTGGCCGTCATGCCGACCGTCGCGCACGACCGGGCGCTGCTCGCCGAACTCCCCAAGAAGGTGAAGACCGAACTCACCTGGGTGCCGTGGACCCACCGGCGGCTGTCCCAGCACACCGGCTACGGCGCCGGCATCGACTCGCCCGGCTGGTACCACCACCTGTACACCACGCCCGAGCAGCCGATCGCCCGCTGGATGACCAAGGTCGCCGAGCTGCTGCGCGCCGAGGACCACCCGGTCTCCTCCGCGCACGTCATCGAGGCGATCCGGCTGGCCGACACCCTCGCCGCGATGCGCGGCCGCCCGCTGCCCGGCCTCACCGAGACCCTGGACGCGGTCCGCGCCGTCATGTGCGACGGCTCCGACCTGGCCCTCGCCCTGGTCCACGACCGGCTGGTGGTCGGCGACGCGCTCGGCGAGGTCCCCGAGGACGCGCCCGCGGTGCCGCTGCAGCGCGACCTGACGCGCCTTCAGCGCACCCTGCGGCTCAAGCCCGAGGCGACCGGCCGCGAACTCGTCCTCGACCTGCGCAAGGACCTCGACGCCGAGCGCTCCCGACTGCTGCACCGGCTGCGGCTGCTCGGCCTGCACTGGGGCCGGCCGGTCCGCGACAGCGTGCAGTCCACCGGCACCTTCCGGGAGACCTGGCAGCTCGTCTGGGAACCCGAGTACGCCGTCCGTCTGGTCGAGGCCGGCCAGTGGGGCACCACCGTGCTGGGCGCCGCCACCGGCAAGGCGGTCGCCGACGCGGCCGGCGCCGAGCTCACCGCGCTCACCGAACTCGCCGAGCACTGCCTGCTGGCCGCGCTCCCCGACGCCCTGCCCGAGGTGATGCGGCGGCTCGCCGACCGCGCCGCGCTCGACACCGACGCCGGACACCTCGCCACCGCACTGCCCGCCCTGGTCCGCACCCTGCGCTACGGCGACGTCCGCGCCACCGACACCAGCGCGCTCACCGCCGTCGCGCTCGGCCTCGCCGAACGGCTCTGCGTCGCCCTGCCCGCGGCCTGCACCGGCCTCGACACGGACGGCGCGAGTGCCCGCCGCACCGAGATCGACGCCGTCCACCAGGCGATCGCCCTGCTCTCCGACACCGCCGTCGGCGAACGGTGGGCCGGCACCCTCACCGCGCTCGCCGCCCGCGAACCGCACGGCGGACCGGCCACCGGCGTCCCCGGACTGCTCCGCGGCCGCGCCGTCCGACTGCTGCTCGACGACGGCCGGATCGACACCGCGGAGGCCGGCCGGCGGCTCGGCCTGGTCCTCTCGGTCGCCTCCGGTCCGCTGGACGCCGCCGGCTGGGTCGAGGGCCTGGTCTCCGGCGGCGGCGCGATGCTCCTGCACGACCCGGCCCTGCTCGGGCTGCTCGACACCTGGCTGTGCGGCGTCCCCGCCGAGACCTTCACCGACCTGCTGCCGATCCTGCGCCGCACCTTCTCCTCCCTGGAGACGGGCGTCCGCCACACCATCGGCTCCCGGGTCGCCGCCGGACCGCTGAGCACTTCCGTGGTGGACAGCGGCCCCGACATCGAGCTGGACGCGGAGCGCGCGGACGCGGCGACGCCCGTGCTGGCGCTGCTCCTGGGCGTGCGGCAAGCGGTCATCCCGCGCCAGGCGGACCGCCGCGCGAGCTGACGTGTCGTGGGCGGGGGATGCGATCAGTGGTGGGCCCGCTGTGCCCGCAGGTGCTGCAGTGCCCCGATCGTGCCCGCTGCTCCTCCCGCACCGCGCAGTTCTGCCCGGCCCTGACGGGGCGTGCGATGTCGTAGGCGGGCGGCAGGATCGGTGGTGTTCCGGCTGCGCCGGGCGGCCCGCAGGGCGCGGTTGCCGCCCTGCCCCGATCTTGCCCCTCCGTCCCTTCCGCTCCGCGCAGTTCTCCCCGGCCCTGGCGGGCCGGGAGATGCCCCCACGCGCCCCTGACGGGGCGCAGCTCGGGCGGCCTGCGGGGGTCCGGCCCGTTCCCTTGTTTCTTCCGCTTCGCGCAGCTTTCCCTGCGGGTGAGGAGTGAGTTCAGATGACTGTCCGTCAGGATGATGAGCGGATGCGGCGGTGGCGGCTCGTCCTGGGAGCCGAGGGGGACGGGACCGGGGTCCGGCTGTCGCGGCGGGATGCGGGGATGGACGGGGCGCTCGGGGCGCTGTACCGGGAGGACGGGAAGCGGTCGGCGGGGCTCGGGGGGTCTGCGCCGCAGGTGGCGCGGTGGTTGGGGGACATCCGGGAGTACTTCCCGACCAGCGTGGTGCAGCTGATGCAGCAGGACGCGATCTCCCGGCTGGGGCTGGACCGGCTGCTGCTGGAGCCGGAGATGCTGGCCGCGGTGGAGCCGGACGTGCACCTGGTGGGGACGCTGCTGTCGCTGAAGCACGCGCTGCCGGAGACCACCCGGGAGTCGGCCCGGATGGTGGTCGGCAAGGTGGTCGCGGAGCTGGAGCGCCGGCTGGCCGACAAGACCCGCTCGACGCTGGGCGGGGCGCTGGACCGCAGCGCCAAGGTGAACCGGCCCAGGCACCGGGACATCGACTGGGACCGGACCATCCGGGCCAACCTGTCGAAGTACCTGCCGGAGTACCGGACGGTGGTGCCGGAGCGGCTGGTCGGCTACGCGCGGGCGCAGCGGGCGGTGAAGAAGGACGTGATCCTGTGCATCGACCAGTCGGGGTCGATGGCGCCGTCGGTGGTGCACTCGGCCGTGTTCGGCACGGTGCTGGCGTCGATGCACAGCCTGGACACCCGGCTGGTGGTGTTCGACACCTCGGTGGTGGACCTGACCGAGCAGCTGAGCGACCCGGTGGACGTGCTGTTCGCGACCCAGTTGGGCGGCGGCACCGACATCAACCGGGCGCTGGCGTACTGCCAGTCGAAGATCACCCGCCCGTCGGAGACGATCGTGGTGCTGATCAGCGACCTGTACGAGGGCGGCATCCGGGACGAGATGCTGAAGCGGGTGGCGTCGATGAAGGCGTCGGGGGTGCAGTTCATCGCGCTGCTGGCGCTGTCCGACGAGGGCGCGCCGGCGTACGACCACGCGCACGCGCAGGCGCTGGCCGCGTTGGGGGCCCCGGCGTTCGCCTGCACCCCGGACGCGTTCCCGGACATCATGGCGGCCGCGATCGAGAAGCGTCCGCTGCCGGTGCCGAACCGGCAGTGACCGGTCAATGGCGGCTGACGCCACCCGTCCGGGTGATCGTGTGGTGCGGTGGACCGTCGTGCGCCGCGGGGTCGCGGGCGGCCGTCGACACGCCGGACCAGGTCCGCTGTGACGGTTCTCACGAAGGTCGAGCCGGTCCCGGGCGAAACCTGCCCGCCGTCCGGGGATAACCTGCCATGCGGACGTGACGCGCGTGTTGATCCACGATGCGCCCGGCGCCTGGGTGGGCCGCAAGGCCGTACATCTGCGTACCCGCCCAGCGCCGACGACCCGCAGCGAAGATCCTGCCGTGGCACGCTCGTAGAGACACATTCCGCGACCACGAACAAGGACAAACACGTGGACCTGTTCGAGTACCAGGCGAGGGACCTCTTCGCCAAGCACGGTGTACCCGTGCTTGACGGCGATGTCATCGAGACCGCCGCAGACGCTGCCGCCATCGCGGAGCGCTTCGGCGGCCGAGCCGTCGTCAAGGCTCAGGTGAAGGTGGGTGGCCGAGGCAAGGCCGGTGGCGTGAAGCTCGCGTCCGACCCGCAGGACGCCGTGGCCAAGGCCGAGGCGATCCTCGGCATGGACATCAAGGGCCACACCGTCCACAAGGTGATGCTGGCGCAGACCGCGGACATCAAGGAGGAGTACTACGTCTCCTTCCTGCTCGACCGCACCAACCGCACCTTCCTGGCCATGGCCAGCGTCGAGGGCGGCGTGGAGATCGAGGTCGTGGCCGAGGAGAACCCGGACGCGCTCGCCAAGATCCCGGTGGACGCCAACGAGGGCGTGACCCCGGAGAAGGCCGCCGAGATCGTCGCCGCCGCGAAGTTCCCGGCCGAGATCGCCGACCAGGTCGCCGACGTCCTGCAGAAGCTCTGGGTCGTCTTCGTCAAGGAGGACGCCCTCCTGGTCGAGGTCAACCCGCTGATCAAGTCCGGCGACGGCAAGATCATCGCGCTGGACGGCAAGGTCTCCCTCGACGAGAACGCCGAGTTCCGCCAGCCGGAGCACGAGGCGCTCGAGGACAAGGCCGCCGCCAACCCGCTGGAGGCCGCGGCCAAGGCGAAGGGCCTGAACTACGTCAAGCTCGACGGCCAGGTCGGCATCATCGGCAACGGCGCGGGCCTCGTCATGAGCACCCTGGACGTCGTCGCGTACGCCGGTGAGAACCACGGCGGCGTGAAGCCGGCCAACTTCCTCGACATCGGCGGCGGCGCGTCCGCCGAGGTGATGGCGAACGGCCTGGAGATCATCCTGGGCGACACCGACGTCAAGTCGGTCTTCGTCAACGTCTTCGGCGGCATCACCGCGTGCGACGCGGTCGCCAACGGCATCGTGCAGGCCCTCGCGCTCCTGGAGAGCAAGGGCGAGGCCGTCACCAAGCCGCTGGTCGTCCGTCTGGACGGCAACAACGCCGAGCTGGGTCGTCAGATCCTGACCGACGCCAACCACCCGCTGGTGCAGCAGGTGGACACCATGGACGGCGCCGCCGACCGCGCCGCCGAGCTGGCCAACAAGTAAGGAAGGGGACTTAACACCATGGCTATCTTCCTTACCAAGGACAGCAAGGTCATCGTCCAGGGCATGACCGGCTCCGAGGGCATGAAGCACACCCGCCGCATGCTCGCCTCCGGCACCCAGATCGTCGGCGGCGTGAACCCGCGCAAGGCCGGCACCACCGTGGACGTGGACGGCACCGAGGTCCCGGTGTTCGGCACCGTGGTCGAGGCGATGGAGAAGACCGGTGCCGACGTCACCGTCATCTTCGTCCCGCCGGCGTTCACCAAGTCCGCCGTGGTCGAGGCGATCGACGCCGAGATCGGCCTCGCCGTGGTCATCACCGAGGGCGTTCCGGTGCACGACACCGCCGCGTTCTGGGCCCACGCCGGCGCCAAGGGCAACAAGACCCGCATCATCGGCCCGAACTGCCCCGGCCTGATCAGCCCCGGACAGTCCAACGCGGGCATCATCCCGGCCAACATCACCGGCCCGGGCAAGATCGGTCTGGTGTCGAAGTCCGGCACCCTGACCTACCAGCTCATGTACGAGCTGCGCGACCTCGGCTTCTCCTCCGCGGTGGGCATCGGCGGTGACCCGGTCATCGGCACCACCCACATCGACGCCCTCAAGGCGTTCCAGGAGGACCCGGAGACCGAGCTGATCGTGATGATCGGCGAGATCGGCGGCGACGCCGAGGAGCGTGCCGCGGCCTACATCGCCGAGCACGTCACCAAGCCGGTCGTCGGCTACGTCGCGGGCTTCACCGCGCCCGAGGGCAAGACCATGGGCCACGCCGGCGCCATCGTCTCCGGCTCCTCCGGCACCGCCCAGGCGAAGAAGGAGGCCCTGGAGGCCGCCGGTGTCAAGGTCGGCAAGACGCCGTCCGAGACCGCCCGCCTGGCCCGCGAGCTGATCGCCGCCGCCAAGTAAGGCGACACCGCTCCAGCGACATCGCTTCGGCGACATCGCTTCGGCACGAAGGCGCCGCCCACCGAGAGGTGGGCGGCGCCTTCGGCGTTCGCCGGGCCGGATCAGACCCGGCCCGGGCGGCACCGGGTGAACGGGACGCAGTCCTTGGCCAGCGGCGGCGGCAGCGGGCGGTGCGCCGTCAGGGGGAGCAGCAGCGGGCGGTGCGCCGTGAACGGGCCGGGCGGCAGGGCGTCGGCGCTGCCCGGGTCGTCGGTGTCGTCGGGCCGGTCGTCGGACGGCTCCACCGACGGCAGCACCCGGGCCGGCGGGCCGACCAGGCGCGCCGGTACGCCCGGCGCCGGGCCGCACCACGGCGTGCGCAGGCCCGGGGCGCCGGTCGGTGCCGCCGGGCCCGCGCTGCCGGAGCCCGCCGCCGTGCAGGCCGTCGCGTCCGGCAGGTCCGGACGCAGCAGGTCGGCCGGTCCCACCCCGAGCAGGGTGGTCGCCACGGCGATGCCCACCGCCACCGTCAGCGCCGCCGCCGCGCCCGTCAGCAGGCCGGTGCGCAGCCGGCTGTCCGCGACCAGCAGGGCCGGGGAGGGCAGCCGGGGGCCCGGGCAGCCGTGCACCGCCGCACTGTGCAGCAGTTCGCCGAGCCGCTCCACGAACTCCGGATCGTCCGGGTCGGGGCCGACCAGCGCCGGGACCTCCCGGGCCAGCGACGCCCGCGCCGAACGCACCCGGGCCTCCGCCGCGGCCGTGCTCGACTCCACCTCCAGCGCCAGCCGCTCCACCGACAGCCCCAGCGTGTCGTGCAGCACCAGCGCCCGGCGGCGCGGCCGGGACAGCCGCTGCAAGGCCTTCAGCAGCGCCCGGTCCCGGGGCGTCAGCCGGGTCGGCGGCTCCGGGACGACCGGCTCGGCGACCTTGATCCGGCGCCGCGCCCGCAGCACCCGGGCCCGGCGCGGCCCGCCCCGGTGCCACGGCGACAGCGCCAGGTCGAACGCCTCCGACCGCACCCACCCCTCCGGGTCCGCCCCCGCCGACACCTCCTCCCAGCGCCGGCCGGCCGCCCCCAGTGCGAGGTGCACGCAGTGCACGGCACGGTGCCGGTGGCCGGTCAGCAGGAAGGTCTGTTGCACCAGCCGGGTGTGTACCAGCGCGGCGAAGTCGGCGAACCCGGCGGGAGCCCCGACCGGGCCGTCGGGAGCCGGGCTCCCGGGAGCCGGGCTCTGCCCCGCGGGCCCGGGCTTCGGGCGGCGGGCGGGGTCGGGCGCGGTCGTCGGCACCGGTGCGGGCGAATCCGCGACGGCGGGGGTGTCGGGCGTCGCGCTGACACCCGTCGTCGATCCGGGTGAACTTCCGGCGCGCCTGCGTTTCTGCCGTCGGGGCGAGTCGGGCGGGGGCGAACCGGGCGGGGGCGAGGCGTCGCCAGGGGCGTCCGTCACGGACTCGGCCCTGGGAACCGTCTCCGCCGCGGCCGGTGCCGCCGGGGCGGCGGTGAGGGCGGCGGCCTCCGCGAGGGTGCGGGCGCCGAGTTTGCGGGCGGCGCGGTTGAGGTGGGCGCGGGCGGCACCGGGGGAGACGCCGAGGTCGCGGGCCAGGGTGCGCAGGTCGTCGCCGGCGGCGAACCGGGCCAGCGCCTGGGCCTCGCGCGGGGACAGCCGGCGCACCAGGTGCGCGGCGTCCTTGCGGGTGCGGGGCGAGTCTCCGGTGGTGCGCCCGGGCCCGGCGGTCGAAGGTGAAGTCACCGCACTCCTCCGCTGCGAATCCGTCCCGTCGATAGGCACATGTACTGATAATCCGGGACACGGCGAAGGTTTGCGCGATGACACCCCGTAACGCGCGGCCTTGGCAGCATGTGGCCCATGACGCAGCTGATGGGCCGTCCGATTCTCGGCCTGCCGAGCGAACTCGACAGTCGTTCCCCCCTCGCCGATCTGCTCGCCGGAGTCCGCACCGCGCTGCTCACCCTGTCGGTGGTCGCCGTCCCGGTGTTCGGCCTGTGGGTGCTGGCCCCCTACGGCGACGACTCGGCGCAGGGTGCGGCCAGGACGGCGTTCGGACTCTGGCTGCTCGGTCACGGCGCACCGCTCGGCCGGGGCCCCGAGGCCGTGCCGGTGACAGTCACCCCGCTGCTGCTCACGATCGTCGTCTCGGTGCTGGTGGTCCGCGCCGGGCGACGAGTGGCCCGGCGCGCCCGGGGGCGCGGATTCGTCCGCTGGCGCTCCCCGCTGGCCATGTACGCCGGATACCAGCTGGTCGCGGCCGTCGCGGTCGCCCAGTGCGGCGACCCGGAGGCCGCGCTGCGCTCCCGACCGGTACTGGACCTGCTGGCCGTCGCGGCGCTGACAGCCGCCACGTTCGGTTACGGGCTCTGGGCCGGACTCGGTCGGCCCGGCGGGCTGCCGCGGCCGCCACTGCCCCCCGCGATCTGGCCGGCCGACGGCGCCGAGACCGCCGCGCTGCGGGCCCTGGCGGGGTGGGCGGCGGCGCTCACGGCCGGCGGCGGCGCGGTGTTCGCGGCGGCGATGCTGCTCGGCTCGGCCGGACAGAGCGCGCAACGCCTCGGCGGCGACACCGCCGGCTGGCTCGGAATGCTGCTGGCCTGCCTGGCCCTCGTACCCAACGCACTGCTCTGGGCGGCGGGCTACGCGCTCGGCCCCGGCTTCACCGTCGGCGCCGGCAGCCACGCCGGACCGTTCGGCACCCGGCTCGGCGCCGTCCCCGACTTCCCGCTGCTCGCCGTCCTGCCCGACCGCCGCGGCCCGGACTGGCACCTGCTGGCCTGCGCGGTCCCCGCCGCCGCCGCGATCGTCGCCGCGCTGCTGCTGGGCCGCGCCGCCACCCGCTGGAGCGCACCGCAGACCGCCGGCGTCGCCACCGCCGCCGCCCTCGCCGCGGCCCCGCTCGGACTCCTGGCCGGCTGGTCCTGCGGAGGCGCGCTCGGCGCCCGACGCATGGCCGAACTCGGCCCGGTGCCCTGGCAGTTCGGCCTGTCCCAGAGCGCCTGGCTGCTGGCCGTCTCCCTCCCGGCCACCCTGCTCGCCCGCTGGTGCCACACCTACGGCGGACCCGGCCCGGCGGTACGCGCCCGAGCCGGCGCCTACCGGCTGGTGCGCCGCCTCGCGCCATAGCTCCCCGCCCACCCACCCGTGACCCCGCCGCCGACATGGACCCCGGCCATTCCGCTGCGCAGGGCTGGGAGTGGGAGAGGGGCTGTCCGCTGCGCGGGGCTGGGGTGGGAGGGGAGGGGGGACCCCGGACACTCCGCTGCGCGGGGCTGGGGGACGGGATGAGGAACGGGCGCAGCGGGGGCATTCCGCTGCGCGGGGTCCGGCAGAGTGAGTGAAACCCTGGGTAGTTCGCTGCGCAGGGCTCGGCGGGACCGGAGTGGGCGAAGCCTGGGCAGGCCGCCGGGCCGGCATAGGAACGGGCGCAGCCGGGCGTTCCGCTGCACGGGGGCTGGGGTGACAGGGGAGTGGGTGGCCCCTGGAGCGTCCCGCTGTGCGGGTCCCTCGCCCGCACAGCGGCATGCCCCGCCTCCACCCGCTTCCGTTCCGCCGAGCCCCGCGCAGCGGAACGCCCCGGCTGCGCCTACTCGCGTCCTGCCGTGCCCCGTGCAGCGGACAGTCCCTGGACCGCCTATCCCCACCCTGCCGTGCCCCGTGCAGCGGACAGTCCCTGGACCGCCTACTCGCGTCCTGCCGTGCCCCGTGCAGCGGACAGTCCCTCGACCACCTATCCCCACCCTGCCGTGCCCCGTGCAGCG
>NZ_NNBO01000007.1:250424-379578 GCF_002803145.1 Kitasatospora sp. CB02891
GCCGTGCCCCGTGCAGCGAACAGCCCCTGGACCGCCTACTCCCGTCCCGCCGTGCCCCGCGCAGCGGACAGTCCCTGGACCGCCTACTCGCGTCCTGCCGTGCCCCGTGCAGCGGACAGTCCCTCGACCACCTATCCCCATCCTGCCGTGCCCCGTGCAGCGAACAGCCCCTCGACCACCCATTCCCGTTTCGCCGAGCTCCGCGCAGCGGGCAGTCGCGCCTCCGCCCACTCGCGTCCTGCCGAGCTTCGCGCAGCGGGATGGCGGTGGGGTCACGGGTAGGTGGGTGGGTGGGCGCAGGGGTCAGGCGTCGTGGCGGCGCAGGGCGTAGTGGCCCGCCGCCGCGGCGATCGCCGTCCACAGGGTCATCAGCAGCAGTCCGGTGCCGTGGCCGTAGTGGACGTCGGGGGCGTCGTGGAGGCGGGTCGCGTAGAGGCCGGCGCGGTCGGGGAGGAATTGGGCGATCTCGCGGACGCCGGGGATCGCGGTCAGGGCAGTGGTGCCGAGGAAGATCAGGGGGGAGAGCAGGCCGAGTGCGGCGGTCTGGTTGCGCAGCACGGTGGTCAGTGCGAGGCACAGGACCAGGAGGAGCGGGTGGTAGAGCACTCCGGCGGCGAGTGCCCGCCAGGTGCCGGGGGCGGTCAGGTCGAGGCCCACGGTGGCGGCGGTGGCGGCGAGTTGGCCGGCCACGGTGAGGAGCCCGACGGCGAGGCCGAGGGCCGCGCCGAGCATGAGCTTGCCGTGGTAGAAGCGGGTCCGGTCGGGGACGGCGGCCAGTGAGCCGGCGAGGGTGCCGGAGGCGTACTCCTGGCCGATCAGCAGGATGCCCAGGCAGACCACCGCGACCTGGCCGAAGTTGAGGCCGAAGTAGAGGCCCTCCATGGGGTCCTCGGTGAGGGAGGTGTCGGTGCGGCCGTAGGCGAACTGGACGGCGGCGGTGATGCCGGCGCTCAGCGCGACGGCCACCAGGGGGTCGTCCACAGCGAGCGCAGGGTGGTGAACTTCGTCCATTCGGCGCGCAGGGGGTAGGTGCTCATGCCGTCACCGCCCGGTACTCGACGGTGTCCGCGGTCATCCGCATGAAGGCTTCCTCCAGTGAGTCGTGGGTGACGGACAGTTCGACCAGCGCGACCCGGCGGGACGCGGCCAGTGCGCCGAGCTCGCCCGGGTCGGCGTCCGGCACGTCGTAGCCGCCGTCGCCGAGCGGCACCGCCGCGGGGTGGGTCTCGGCGAGCAGGGCGGCCAGCGCGGCGGGGTCGACGGCCCGGACCCGGGTCCGGCGGCGGCGGCCGTGCTCGGTGAGGAACGCGGCGGTGGAGGTGTCGGCGAGCAGTCGGCCCCGGCCGATCACCACCAGGTGGTCGGCGGTCTGCGCCATCTCCGCCATCAGGTGCGAGGAGACCAGGACCGCGCGGCCCTCGTCGGCGAGTCGGCGCAGCAGGGTCCGGATCCACCGGATGCCTTCGGCGTCCAGGCCGTTGACCGGTTCGTCCAGCAGCAGTGCGGCCGGGTCGCCGAGCAGTGCGGCGGCGATGCCCAGGCGTTGGCGCATGCCGAGCGAGAAGGTGCGGATCCGGCGGTGGGCGGCGTCGGTGAGGCCGACCAGGGTGAGCACCTCGTCGATCCGGCGGGCGGGCAGGTGGTGCGAGGCGGCGATCCAGCGCAGGTGGCCGGTGGCGGTGCGGCCGCCGTGCACGGCCTGGGCGTCGAGCAGGGCGCCGACCCGGCGCAGCGGTTCGGTGAGCCGCCGGTAGGGCAGGCCGTCGATCAGGGCTTCGCCGGCGGTGGGTCGGTCCAGGCCGAGCACCGTCCGCAGGGTGGTGGACTTGCCCGCGCCGTTCGGCCCGAGGAAGCCGGTGACCCGGCCCGCCGCCACCCGGAAACTGAGGCCGTCCACGGCGCGGCGCTCCCCGTACGCCTTGGTCAGGTCGCGGATCTCGATCACGGTGGGTGCTCCTCCCTCGGGTTCTTCGTGACACCCAGTCAATCGGCGGGCGGGGGGCGGCAGATCCCGCCGGGGAGTGGTTCGCCTCCCTCCCGGGAGGGAGGCCGCAGCGGGCGGGGGCGGGGGAGGATGGCGGGGTGTCCGCCCTGTTCGCTCCGCTGCTGCTGCCCGCCACCTGGGCCCGACTGCTGCACCTGTCGGTCGGCCTGGTGTTCGCCGGGATCGTGGTGCTGGTCTACCCGGGGACGGAGGGCGTCTCGACCGGGCGGGCGGTGCTGGTGAGCGGCGCGATCGACGTGCCGCTGCTGTGCCTGGTCGCGCTGGTGCCGGCGGTGCGGCGGGCGGAGGGCGTGCAGGCGCGGCTGCTGCTGGTGCCGGCGCGTGAGGAGTCGATCGGCGTGGCGCCGTCGGCGAGTTGGGCGGATCGCGGGCGGACGGCGCTGTGGCTGGTCGCCCGGGTGGCGCTCGGCGTCGCGGTGGGCATGCTGACGGTCGTGGCGGTCGGCGCGGCCGCCGCCGCGGTCCGGCCGCCGTTCGGGCCGCAGGTGCTGCTGGCGCCGCTCGCGCTGTTCGTCCTGCTCTGGCTGGCGGTGCTCGCCGGTCGGCTCCAACTCGTTTTGGCGACGCGGCTGTTGGGGCCGTCGGCGGCGGAGCGGCTGGCCGCGGCGGAGCTGCGTGCGGAGCGGCTGCTGGAGCGCAACCGGCTGGCCCGCGAACTGCACGACTCGATCGGCCACGCGCTGACCGTGACGGTGCTCCAGTCGGGCGCGGCCCGGGAGGTCGCCGATCCGGCGTTCCGGGAGCGGGCGCTGGAGGCGATCGAGACCACCGGCCGCCGCGCGCTGGACGACCTGGAGCGGATGCTGGTGCTGCTGCGCGAGGCCCCGGAGGGTGCCGCCGCCGAGCAGCCGGGCCTGGACCGGGTCGAGGAGCTGTTCGCCGCCGCGCGCGCCACCGGCAGCCCCGTCGACGCCGAACTGGACGTCCGGGCGGGCGAGTTGCCGGGCGTGCTGTCCCGCGAGGCGTACCGGATCGTCCAGGAGGGCGTCACCAACGCGCTGCGGCACGCCCCCGGCACGCCGATCCGTATTCGGGCCGTGGTCGCGGCCGGCGAGCTGACTCTGTCCTGCCGCAACGCGCTTACTGGGAAGGGGAGTTCGCGCAAGGGCGGCGGCAAGGGCCTGCGCGGCGTCCGGGAGCGCGCGGTGCTGCTCGGCGGCGAGTGCGAGGCCGGCCCGGACGGCCCGGACTGGGTGCTGCGGGTGCGGCTGCCGCTACGGTTGGGCCGGTGACGGTGATCAAGGTGCTGCTGGTCGACGACGAGGAGCTGATCCGGGCCGGCCTGCGCGCCGTGCTGGACGCCCAGGACGGCATCGAGGTGGTCGGCGAGGCCGAGGACGGCGCCGAGGCCCTCGGCCTGGTCCGCACGCTGCGCCCCGACGTGGTGCTGATGGACGTCCGGATGCCCGGCGTGGACGGGCTGGCCGCGACCCGGGCGATCCTGCGCGGCGCGGACGGGCCGCCGAAGATCCTGGTGGTGACCACCTTCGAGGCCGACGACTACGTGTACGAGGCGCTGCGGGCCGGCGCGGACGGCTTCCTGCTCAAGCGCTCCCGCCCGGCGGAGATCGTCCAGGCGGTGCGGCTGGTCGCGGCCGGCGAGTCGCTGCTGTTCCCGGCGTCGATCCGCCGCCTCGCCGCGGCCCGGGCCCCGCACGCGGCGGACGGCGGGGCGGTGGCCCGGGCCGGGCTGACGGAGCGCGAGGGGCAGGTGCTGCGGCTGATGGCGCGCGGGCTGTCCAACGCGGAGATCGGCGCCCAGCTGCACCTGGGCGTGCAGACCGTCAAGACGCACGTCAGCAGCCTGCTCGGCAAGCTCGGCGCGCGCGACCGCACCCAGGCGGTGATCGCCGCCTACGAGTCGGGGTTCGTCGCCCCGGTCGCGGACGGGGCCTGACGGCAGGTCACTCCGCGGGGCCCTCGTAGAGCGTGGTCACCCAGGTGGGGACGTCGTTGCCGCAGCTGTGCACGCCCTCCTTGGTGATCGCGGAATTCACGCAGTCCAGGTAGTCGTGGTAGGCGAACTGCAGGGTGAACGCCCCCAGCGACATCACCAGCGCCAGGCCGCCGGTGAGCAGCGCGCTGAGCGCGGCCGGGACCTGCGGGCGGACCGGGCGCGGCGCGAACGGGTCGGTGACCGGCTCGGCGGGCGCGCGCAGCACGGTGACGGCGTACCAGACGGCGAGCAGGGCGAGCGGGAAGCTGATCCAGAACAGGCTGAACAGCGCCGTCAGCAGCGCGGCGAAACCCGACAGCAGGGCGTTGCGGGCGGCCCGGTGCGCCGGGTCGGACAGGTCGAGGCGGGGCCCCTGCGGGCCGGGCTCGGGGCGCGGGCCCCACTGCGGCGGCTGCGGGCGCTCGCCGTCCGGCGGCCCGTCCGGCCGGCCGCCGGACGCCGGGGGCTGCGGGACGCGCGGACTCCAGGGCTGGTCCGGGGCGCCGGGCGGAGGGGGCGCGAAGGGGTTGCGCTCGCCGCTGTCCTCGCCGCTGCTCATGGTGTCGGCCGTTTCTGCTCGTCGGTTGTCCGCCCGGCGATGGGGGAGTGGGCGGTCGGTCAATGATCCCCCAACCGCTCGGCGGCTGTACGGCACCCCGCCAGAACCGGGGCCGGGCGGCCGGGAGATCCCCGTCTCAACTACGCGCGTAGCGTTGCCGGGCGGTTACAGATGGCCTCCCGCCAGCCGTTATCGTGGTGACGGTCGGCAGCTCCCGACGGTTCCCCGGATCCCGCAGCGCCGCGGGCGCCCGCGCCCGTCGACGGCTCCCGACCTGCCGCCGCCCGTAATGGCCCCACCGACGGTGGACGTACCAGCGGGCGACACGACCTACGGAGAACCGCGCCGTGGCTGCCGCTGACGCCCAAGTCTTCCCGCCCCGTACCCCCGGACCGGCCCGGCTGGTGGTGCTGGTCTCCGGCTCCGGCACCAACCTCCAGGCACTGATCGACGCCGCCGCCGACCCCGCCTTCGGGGCGCGGATCGTCGCCGTGGGCGCCGACCGGGACGGCATCGCCGGCATCGACCGGGCCGAGAAGGCCGGTATCCCGGTCTTCGTCGAGCGCGTCAAGGACCACGCCGACCGGGCCGCCTGGGACGCCGCGCTGACCGCCGCCGTCGCGTCGTACGAACCCGACCTGGTGATCTCCGCCGGGTTCATGAAGATCCTCGGCCCCGCGTTCGTCGGCGCCTTCGCCGGGCGCACCGTCAACACCCACCCCGCGCTGTTGCCCGCCTTCCCCGGGGCGCACGGCGTCCCCGACGCGCTCGCGTACGGCGTGAAGGTCACCGGCTGCACCGTGCACCTGGTGGACGCCGGCGTGGACACCGGGCCGATCATCGCCCAGGGCGTGGTGGAGGTCGAGGACACCGACCACGCCGACGGCGGCGAGGCGCTGCACGAGCGCATCAAGACTGTCGAGCGCAAGCTGCTCGTCGAGGTCGTGGGCCGGCTGGCCCGCGAAGGACACCGCATCGAAGACCGAAAGGTATGGATCCCGGCATGAGCGCCGCTCCCTCCGCCACTCCGCCCGTCTCCGAGAACGTACGCCCGATCCGGCGCGCGCTGATCAGCGTGTACGACAAGACCGGTCTGGAGGAGCTGGCCCAGGGCCTGCACGCCGCCGGGGTCGCCATCGTCTCCACCGGCTCCACCGCCGGCCGGATCGCCGCCGCCGGCGTCCCGGTCACCGAGGTCTCCGAGCTGACCGGCTTCCCCGAGTGCCTGGACGGCCGGGTCAAGACCCTGCACCCGCGGGTGCACGCCGGCGTCCTCGCCGACCTGCGCCTGGAGTCGCACCGCGCGCAGCTGGCCGAGCTCGGCGTCGAGCCGTTCGACCTGGTCGTGGTGAACCTGTACCCGTTCACCGCCACCGTCGCCTCCGGCGCCACCCCCGACGAGTGCGTCGAGCAGATCGACATCGGCGGCCCGTCGATGGTCCGCGCCGCCGCCAAGAACCACCCCTCGGTGGCCGTCGTGGTCGACCCGGCCCGCTACGCGGACGTGCTGACGGCCGCGCAGTCCGGCGGCTTCGACCTGCTGACCCGCAAGCGCCTGGCCGCCGCCGCGTTCGCGCACACCGCCGCGTACGACGTCGCCGTCGCCTCCTGGTTCGAGCAGTCCGGCTACACCGAGTCGGACGCCGCGTTCCCGACCTTCCTCGGCGACACGTGGGAGCTCGGCAACGTCCTGCGCTACGGCGAGAACCCGCACCAGCAGGCCGCGCTCTACCTCGACGGCACCGGCGGCCTGGCGGGCGCGCAGCAGCTGCAGGGCAAGGAGATGTCCTACAACAACTACGTGGACACCGACGCCGCCCGCCGCGCCGCCTACGACCACGCCGGCCCCGCCGTCGCGATCATCAAGCACGCCAACCCGTGCGGCATCGCCACCGGCGCGGACGTCGCCGAGGCGCACCGCAAGGCGCACGCCTGCGACCCGGTCTCCGCGTACGGCGGCGTGATCGCCGTCAACCGCCCGGTCACCGTCGAGCTGGCCGAGCAGATCGCCCCGATCTTCACCGAGGTCGTCGTAGCCCCCGGCTACGAGGACGGCGCGCTCGAGGTGCTGGCCAAGAAGAAGAACCTGCGGGTGCTGCTCGCCCCCGAGGCCCCCGCCGACAAGCTGGAGTCCCGCCGGATCTCCGGCGGCGTGCTGCTCCAGCAGGTCGACCGCGTCGACGCCGAGGGCGACGACCCGTCGACCTGGACGCTGGCCACCGGCGCGGCGCTGTCCGCCGACGAGCTCGCCGAACTCGCCTTCGCCTGGCGGGCCTGCCGGGCCGTCAAGTCCAACGCGATCCTGCTCGCCAAGGACGGCGCCTCGGTCGGCGTCGGCATGGGCCAGGTCAACCGCGTCGACTCCTGCAAGCTGGCCGTCACCCGGGCCGGCGAGCGGGCGGTCGGCTCCTACGCCGCCTCCGACGCGTTCTTCCCGTTCGCCGACGGCCTGGAGATCCTGCTCGCCGCGGGCGTCAAGGCCGTGGTCCAGCCCGGCGGTTCGATCCGCGACGAAGAGGTGATCGCCGCCGCCGAGAAGGCCGGCGTGACCATGTACTTCTCCGGGACCCGGCACTTCTTCCACTGACCGGCCGGTCCCCGACGCCGAGGGCCCCGCACTCCGAAGACGGAGTGCGGGGCCCTCGGGCGTGCCGGGCGGGCGTTACTTCTTGATCACCACGGTGCCGGCGGCACGGTCGTGCCAGCCCTGCAGCTTGCCGGAGTTGTCGAAGAACGGCGACAGCCAGACCAGCAGCAGACCGATGCCGCAGACCAGGTAGCCGACCTGCGGGATGATGAAGCGGACGAAGCCGGCGCCGACGCCCGGGTTCTGGCCGGTGTTCTCCTTGACCACCCGCAGGCCCAGGGCCATCTTGCCGAGGGTCGCGCCCACCAGGCCGACCATCAGCCACTCGTAGAGCAGGTTGAAGATGCCGACCGCGGCCGCCATGCCGAAGAAGGCGGCGAAGACGCCGGCCGACTGCTGGACCTGCTCGTTCGTGCAGCTCTGGTACGCCGCGGTGCCGTAGCTGTACCCGGTGCAGTCCTTGATGTCGCCCGACAGACCCAGCGCACCGGCCAGGCCCAGCGCCATCGCGATGCCGACGACCACGCCGCTGATCAGACCGTCCAGCAGGCGGGCCAGGAAACGCTGGCCCATGGTGGCGATCCGCACCATGCCGAGGTTGGCGATGTTGATGTAGCCGTTGTTGGCCTGGATCGTGCCGGGCGCCTGCGGGTAGCCGTAGCCGTAACCGGGCTGCGGCGGCACCTGGCCCTGCGGGTAGCCGTAGCCGGGCTGCTGCACCGGCGGCGCCTGCGGGTAGCCGTAACCGGGCTGCTGCGGCGGCTGCTGCGGCTGGCCGTAGGGGTTGTTGGGGTCGGGCGGGTAGCTCATCGATGCCTCCGGGCAGGAAGGAGCGTGGACGGAACGGAAAAAACCTGGGGACGGACGGGCAGGGGACACGCCGACTGCGTCGGAGAGTAGCGGACGGGTCCGACGGCAGGAGGACCGACGACCATCGACCGGGCCCTCCGTCCGGAGCGTCAGAGTGCCGAAACGGGCCGAACGCCGGGCCCGGGCGCGGGCAGCGCCGCACCGGCCGACCGCCGCCGACCGGGCGTCAACACCTCGCCGGGCAGCGGCAGTGGACGCGTCGTCACCGGAGCGGTCGGCCCGGGGGCCACGGGGTTCATGAGGGGCTGGTGACCGCGAGGACCATCACGCCGAGTGAGATCAGCAGGGCCAGCGAGTTCAGCACGATGCCGCCGATCGCGGCGGTCCGCCCGGTGCCCCCGAGCTGCGTCGCCCGCTTCAGCCCCGAGACGCCGAAGCCCAGGCCCACCAGGCCCGATATCCCCAGGAAGAAGATGCAGGACAGCAGGATCGCGACGAAACCGATCACCACGGACGCCGTGGCGGCGTTGTTGTTCACCGACATCGGAACGTTCGGCGGGTACGGGTGCGAAGGGTGCGCCTGCTGCGGATAGCCGTAGCCGTAACCGGGCTGCATCGGCTGAGGCGGCTGCGGCGCCTGGGGATAGCCGTAGGGCGGCGGCTGCTGCGGCGGCGGGCCGGGCGGGCCGCCTGCCTGGCCGTAACCGCCGTACGGATCCGGCTGGTACGGATTGCTCACTTGTCGATTCCCCCGACTTGTTCGTCCCCCGTCGCCCGACGGTCCGTCACCAGTACCTGGGCGGCGGCACTTGCCCCGTCATCGTGGGCCTTGGCGCGGCGCGATGTCCAGCCACATGCAGGCCACGCGCGCGACCGTGGCACAACCGCAATCCCCCGGCACGCTCCGTGGCCGCCCGGGACGCTCCGTACAGGACCCGCCCGGCCGGGACGCGGACCCCGCCCGGCGGCACGTCGCGGACCCCGGATCCGGAAGAATGGAGACATGACTGCCCAGATTCTCGATGGCAAGGCCACCGCGGCCGCGATCAAGTCCGAACTCGCCGTCCGCGTGGCGGCCCTCAAGGAGCGGGGCATCGTCCCCGGCCTCGGCACCGTCCTGGTCGGCGACGACCCGGGCAGCCGGTGGTACGTCAACGGCAAGCACCGCGACTGCGCGGAGATCGGCATCGCCTCCATCCAGCGCGAGCTCCCCGCCACCGCCACCCAGGAGGACGTCGAGAACGTCGTCCGCGAGCTCAACGCCGACCCGGCCTGCACCGGCTACATCGTCCAGCTGCCGCTCCCCAAGGGCCTGGACCAGAACCGCGTGCTCGAACTCATGGACCCCGACAAGGACGCCGACGGCCTGCACCCGACCTCGCTCGGCCGCCTCGTCCTCGGCATCGACGGCCCGCTGCCCTGCACCCCGCTCGGCATCGTCGAACTGCTCCGCCGCCACGACGTCGCCATCGACGGCGCCGAGGTCGTGGTCGTCGGCCGCGGCATCACCGTCGGCCGCTCCATCGGCCTGCTGCTCACCCGCCGCAGCGAGAACGCCACCGTGACGCTGTGCCACACCGGCACCCGCGACCTCGCCTTCCACCTGCGCAAGGCCGACATCGTGGTCGCCGCCGCGGGCGTCCCGCACCTGGTCAAGCCCGAGGACGTCAAGCCCGGCGCGGCCGTGCTGGACGTCGGCGTCTCCCGCAGCGAGGGCAAGATCGTCGGCGACGTGCACCCCGGCGTCGCCGAGGTCGCCGCCTGGATCTCCCCCAACCCCGGCGGTGTCGGCCCGATGACCCGCGCGATGCTCCTCAACAACATCGTCGAGGCGGCCGAGCGCCGCGCCGGCGTCTGAGACCGGTGCCCGGCGTCATGAAGCGCGCCCGCCGCCGACCCCTCACCACGGAAGGAACCCTCCCCCCGGAGGGTTCCCGGGCGGCACTCGGCCGCGGCCACACCCTCCCGCTCCGGCAGTGGCCGATCACCCTGGTGCTCGCCGTCGCCGCCCTCGGCCTGCTCACCACCTGGGCCGGCAACTTCCGGCTCGGCCTGCTCGCCGTCGGCGTCGCACCCCTGCTCGGCGCACTGCTGCGACTCGGCCTGCCCGACGTCGGCATGCTCGCCGTCCGCAGCCGGTTCACCGACGTCACCCTGATGTTCGTCCTCGGCGGGGTGATCGTGCTGCTCACCCTGGTGGCGCAGCCCCACCCGTGGCTGAACGTGCCGATGCTCGACAACATCGGCCGGCTGATCGGGCACCCCGTGCACTGATCGGACGAGTGGCTGTCAGCAAGGTCGCGACCACGGGCAGGTCACTGTCCCGCGTCGCGATCCTGCTGACGCTCCCCTCCCGCTCCGGGCAGTCACCCGCGCCCCCTCGTTGCGCGCTCCCTGGTTTCGCACCCGGTTGTGACCCTGCGATAACCTGAGCCGGGTCTCTCGACATCGAGAGATCATCCTCGGCTCCAGTGCGCCGATGTGCCTGGGGCGCCTGGCGATTTGCTGGAGAAGGTAGATATGACTCGCACCCCCGTCAACGTCACCGTTACCGGAGCGGCCGGCCAGATCGGCTACGCGCTGCTCTTCCGCATCGCCTCCGGTCACCTGCTGGGTGCCGACGTGCCGGTGAACCTGCGCCTGCTGGAGATCCCGCAGGGCGTGAAGGCCGCCGAGGGTGTCGCGATGGAGCTGGACGACTGCGCGTTCCCGCTGCTGCGCGACATCACCATCACGGACCAGGCGAACGTGGCGTTCGACGGCGCCAACGTGGCGCTGCTGGTCGGCGCCCGTCCGCGTACCGCGGGCATGGAGCGCGGCGACCTGCTGTCCGCCAACGGCGGCATCTTCGGTCCGCAGGGCAAGGCGATCAACGACAACGCCGCGGACGACATCAAGGTCCTGGTGGTCGGCAACCCGGCCAACACCAACGCCCTGATCGCCCAGCGCAACGCCCCGGACGTGCCGGCCGAGCGCTTCACCGCGATGACCCGCCTGGACCACAACCGCGCCGTCGCCCAGCTGGCGAAGAAGGCCGGCGTGACGGTCGAGGACGTCAAGAAGGTCACCATCTGGGGCAACCACTCCGCCTCCCAGTACCCGGACCTGTTCCACGCGGAGATCGCCGGCAAGGCCGCCTTCGACGCCGTCGGCGCCGACCAGGCGTGGGTCGAGAACTTCTTCATCCCGAAGGTCGCCAAGCGCGGCGCCGAGATCATCGAGGTCCGCGGCGCGTCCTCGGCCGCCTCGGCCGCCAACGCCGCCATCGACCACGTCCACACCTGGGTCAACGGCACCCCGGCCGGCGACTGGACCTCGATGGGCATCGTCTCCGACGGCTCGTACGGCGTGCCGGAGGGCCTGATCTCCTCGTTCCCGGTCACCACCAAGGACGGCAAGTTCGAGATCGTCCAGGGCCTGGACCTCTCCGAGTTCGACCGCAAGCGGATCGACGCCTCGGTCGGCGAGCTCGCCGAGGAGCGCGACGCGGTCAAGGAGCTCGGCCTCATCTGAGCGCCGCTCCGCCGCGAGTGAAGTGAACGGCCGGGTGCCCACGGGGCGCCCGGCCGTTCTCCTACACTCGGGCCGTGAGCGAAACCCTGCAGGACGCCGCGCTCGTCCTGGTGTTCATCATGCTGGGCGGGTTGTTCAACGTCGCCGAGATCGCGCTGATCTCGTTGCGCGAGGGGCAGATCCGCACCCTGGAGTCGGTCGGTTCGCGGCGGGCCGCCCGGGCGGCGCACCTGGCGGCCGACCCGAACCGGTTCCTGGCCGCCGTGCAGGTCGGGGTGACGTGCATGGGCTTCCTGTCGGCGGCGTTCGGCGCGGACACGCTGGCCGGCAAGCTGGCGCCCGTGTTCGTGGAGGCGGGGCTGTCGGACGGCGTCGCGGACGCGGTGGCGCTGGTCGGGCTGACCCTGGTGATCTCCTACGCGTCGCTGGTGCTGGGCGAGTTGACGCCCAAGCGGATCGGCCTGCAGCGGGCCGAGTCGATCGCGCTGCTGGCCGCGCCGGTGGTCGACGTGATGTCGGTGGCGCTGCGCCCGGTGATCTGGCTGCTCGGCCACTCGACCAACCTGATGGTGCGCCTGCTGGGCGGCGACCCGTCCGCCGGGCGCGGGGTGATGAGCCCGGAGGAGCTCCGCGGGCTGGTCGCGGCGAACACCGAACTCGGCTCGGACGAACGCGAGTTGATCAACGAGGTGTTCGCGGCGGGGGAGCGCCAGCTGCGCGAGGTGATGGTGCCGCGCACCGAGGTGACGTTCCTGGACGCCGACCGGCTGGTGCGCGAGGTCCGGGCCGAGACCGACTCCTCGCCGCACTCCCGCTACCCGGTGGTGGAGGGCTCCTACGACGCCGTCACCGGTTTCGTGCACGTCCGCGACCTGTACGGGGTGCGCGGCGAGGAGGCCGCCCGGGTCCGTGACCTGGCCCGCCCGGTGAAGCTGCTGCCCGCCACCAAGCGGGTGCTGGAGGCGATGAGCGAGATGCGCCGCGAGGGCCACCACCTGGCCATCGTGGTCGACGAGTACGGCGGCACCGCGGGCATCGTCACGCTGGAGGACCTGGTCGAGGAGGTGGTCGGCGAGATCCGCGACGAGTACGACGCCCAGGACACCACCGCGACCCGCCGGCTGGCGGGCGGCGGCGTCGAGCTCGACGGCCTGCTGAACCTCGCCGACTTCGCCGAGGAGACCGGCTTCACGCTGCCCGAGGGCCCGTACGAGACGGTCGCCGGCTTCGTGGTGCGCGAGCTCGGCCGGCTGCCGCAGAAGGGCGACCAGGTGCTCACCGACTCCGGCGCCCGGATCACCGTGGCCCGGCTCGACGGGCGGCGGATCGAGCGGCTGCGGGTGAGTGCCGTCACACTGCCGAACCCGGGTGCGCAGGACGTTTCCTGAGCGGTCGGGGGAACTGGAAGAATGGGCGCATGGTCAACGCAGCGGTCACCGGTCCGGTGAAGGACCGTCCTCGGGTGCTCTCCGGCATCCAGCCCACCTCAGGCTCCTTCCACCTGGGCAACTACCTCGGCGCGGTGCGCCAGTGGGTCGACATGCAGGAGGCCAACGACGCCTTCTACATGGTCGTCGACCTGCACGCGATCACCGTCGAGCAGGACCCGGCGACGCTGCGGCAGAACACCCGGGTCTCCGTCGCGCAGCTGCTCGGCGCCGGCCTGGACCCGGAGCGCTGCACCCTGTTCGTGCAGTCGCACGTGCCCGAGCACGCGCAGCTGGCCTGGGTGATGAACTGCTTCACCGGCTTCGGCGAGGCCTCCCGGATGACGCAGTTCAAGGACAAGTCCCTCAAGCAGGGCGCCGACCGCACCACCGTCGGCCTGTTCACCTACCCCGTGCTGATGGTCGCCGACGTCCTGCTCTACCAGACCCAGACCGTCCCGGTCGGTGAGGACCAGCGCCAGCACCTGGAGCTCACCCGCGACCTCGCGGAGCGCTTCAACACCCGCTACGGCAAGACCTTCACCGTCCCCGAGCCGTACATCCTGAAGGCCACCGCCAAGATCCAGGACCTGCAGGACCCGACGGCGAAGATGAGCAAGTCCGCGGCCAGCGACAAGGGCCTGATCAGCCTGCTCGACCCGCCGAAGACCAGCGCCAAGAAGTTCAAGAGCGCCGTCACCGACACCGACACCGTGGTCACCTAC
Organism: Kitasatospora sp. CB02891; assembly: GCF_002803145.1. Lineage (NCBI taxonomy): Bacteria > Bacillati > Actinomycetota > Actinomycetes > Kitasatosporales > Streptomycetaceae > Kitasatospora > Kitasatospora sp. CB02891. The sequence continues at coordinate 263,987 of NZ_NNBO01000007.1, forward strand.
GACGAGGCGAACAAGCCCGGCGTCTCCAACCTGCTGCGGATCCACTCCGCGCTCAGCGGGATGAGCATCGAGCAGCTGGTCGCGCACTTCGACGGCAAGATGTACGGCGCCCTGAAGACCGAACTGGCCGAGCTGTTCACCGACTGGGTGACCCCGTTCCAGACCCGGACCCAGGAGTACCTGGACGACCCGGCCGAGCTCGACCGGGTGCTGGCGCTGGGCGCCGAGAAGGCCCGCGCGGTGGCGTCCGAGACGCTCGCCGAGGTGTACGACCGGGTCGGCTTCCTGGCGCCGAAGCGCTGATGCCGACGGCTGCCGCCCCCGATGGCGACGGTCTCGACGAGACCGTCACCATCGGCGTGTCCATACACGTCCCGGAACCGTACGGCAGCCAGGTGCAGGACGCCCGGGCCGGCCACGGCGACCCGCAGGCCCGGGCGATACCCACCCACGTCACGCTGCTGCCGCCCACCGAGACCCGGGCCGCCCTGCTGCCCGGCATCGAGGAGCACCTGCGGGCGGTGGCGGCCGCGCAGCGCCCGTTCCGGATGCTGCTGCAGGGCAGCGGGACGTTCCGCCCGGTGTCGCCGGTGGTCTTCGTCCGGGTCGAGGAGGGCGCCCAGGAGTGCCGCGAGCTGGAGGCCGAGGTCCGCTCCGGTCCGCTGGCCCGCGAACTCGCCTTCCCGTACCACCCGCACGTCACCGTCGCGCACGGCCTGACCGACCCCGTCCTGGACGAGGCCCAGGAGCAGGCCCGGGGCTTCCGCGCGGCGTTCGAGGTCACCGAGTTCGTGCTCTCGACGTTCGGGGCGGACGCCGTCTGGCGGCCCTGGCACGGTTACGCGTTCGGCCGAGCCTGAGGGTTCCGCCTGGGGATTCCTGGAGTTGTCTGGGAGTTCTTTGCCATTCCTTCACCTTGCCTTTCGTCGTTGTTACCGTCGAAACGAGTCATCGCGCGGCGGGAGAACAATGGCTGGCAAGCGGTCGGTGCGGACAGTTGCACGGCGTTTCGCCGGCCGGGTGCTCCGTCGGCTGGGCGTGCTGCCGCCGCCCGTGCCCGCCGCCGCCGTCCCGGTCCCGCCGGTGGACCCGCGGCGGGTCCGCGAGGACGAGCTGCTGGCCGCCGACCGCCGCCTGGTGCGGCACCGAGACCGGCTGGCCGAGCTCCGCGACGACCTGCTCGCCCCCCGGGCCCGCGAGGCCAACCTCGCCGCCGCCGCCGCGGCGCTGGACGCCGCCAGCGTGCCCCACCTGCTCATCCCCGACCGCGGCACCCGCCACCGGCTGGCCGTTCCCCCCGGCGGCCGGGACCGGGCGCTGACCGCCCTCGCCGACGCCTTCCGCGGCGCCCCCGTGTACGCCGCGCTGCTCGGCCACGGCACCGTGCACGGCACCGTGCTCGCCGAGGAGCTGCCGCCCGCCGTCGCGGAGCACGAACTGCCGCCGCCCGTCGAGGCCGTGGCGGACGCCGAGGACGCCGCCGAACCGGCGGAGCCCGTCGAGCTGCCCGAGCGGGTCAAGGGCGTGCGCCTGTACCGGCCGGTGGTGACCGGCAGCCGCACCCTGTACTACGGCGAGGACCACGGCTGCGACCTGGAGTTCTGGGACACCGACGGGTCGGCGCACGGCGCCGTCGCCGCGATCGACCAGACCCCGTTCGGCTGGTGGCTGCCCTCGCTGGAGGCGGCCGGCACGGTCCGGGTCGGCGACCGCGACTACCCCGTCGCGGAGCCGTTCCTGCACGCCCTGCCGGAGGACGTCCGCTTCCCGGTGGACGCCGTGATCACCTGGGTCGACGACCGCGACCCCGCCTGGCGGGCCCGCCGCGACGCCGCCCGCGCCCGGCTGTCCGGCGAATCGCGGACCGCCGCCGACGGCCCCGCCCACGACGACGGCGACCACCGCTACCGCGACCGCGACGAACTGCGGCACTGCCTGCGCTCGATCGCCATGTACGCCCCCTGGATCCGGCGGATCTACCTGGTCACCGACGACCAGACCCCGTCCTGGCTGGACCCGTCCGCCCCCGGCCCCACCCTGGTGTCGCACCGTCGACTGCTGGCCGGCGGACCGGTGTTCAACTCGCACGCGATCGAGACCGGACTGCACCGGATCCCCGGCCTGGCCGAGCACTTCCTGTACTTCAACGACGACATGTTCCTCGGCGGGCCGGTCCGCCCCGAGGACTTCTTCCTCGGCAACGGACAGCCGAAGGTCTTCCGCGACACCCGGATCGTCCCGCCGTCCGCCGGGGCCGGCTCCGCCGACGTCTACACGTCCGCCCAGCAGAACACCCGGCGGGCCCTGGAACGCGACCACGGCCGGGCCATCACCCGGGTGCTCGCGCACGTCCCGTACGCGCTGCGGCGCAGCCTGCTGGAGGACGCCGAACGGCGCTGGCGGCCCGAGCTGGAGGCCACCGGCCGCTCCGCGTTCCGCTCCGCCGCCGACGTCGCGCCGATCACCCTGGCGCTGTACCACGCGCAGCTGCGCGGCGCCGCCGTCGACGGGACCCTCCGCCACGGGTACCTGGCGGTGGACCGCGCCGAGGACCGGGACCGGCTGGCCCGGCTGCTCGACGAACGCGACCTGCCGGTGTTCTGCCTGGCCGACGGGGCCGGCGACGGCAGCCCCGCGGAGGAGCAGGACCGGGCGATGGCCGCGTTCCTGGCCGCGTACTTCCCGGTGCCCGGCCCCTACGAGCGGCGGGCCGGCTCAGCCGACCGCGCCGAGGGCGAGCATCCGGTCGACCAGCCGGGCGGCCGCCCCGCCGTCGTCCAGCGGGCAGAACCGCTCGCGGAACGCGCGGTAGTTCTCCCGGTACCGGGCCGGGTCGAGGTCGCGTAGCGCGGCCACCACCTGCGCGGAGCCGGTCAGCAGCGGGCCGGGGGCGTGCCGCTCGAAGTCGAAGGTGAAGCCGCGCAGCCGGTCGCGGTAGTGCTCCAGGTCGTAGGTGAAGAACAGCATCGGGCGGCCGGTCACCGCGAAGTCGAACATCACCGAGGAGTAGTCGGTGACCAGCACGTCGGCGACCAGCAGCAGGTCCTGGACGTCCGGGTAGTCGGCGACGTCGCGGACGAAGTCGTCGTCCGGCAGCGCGCCGACGCAGTGCACGTGCGGGCGCAGCAGCAGCACGTGGTCGTGGCCGAGGGCGGCCCGGGCGGCGGCCAGGTCGAGGTGCAGGTCGACCTCGAAGCGGTCGCCGGCGCCGCGCCGGTCGTCCCGCCAGGTCGGCGCGTACAGCACCACCCGGCGGCCGGGCGGCACCCGCAGCCGGCGGCGGACGGCGGCCACCTCGTCCGGGTCGGGGCGGGCCAGCCGGTCGTTGCGCGGGTAGCCGCCCTCCAGGACCTCGCCGCGGTGGCCGAAGGAGGCGACCAGCTCCGGGGTGGCGAACGGGCTGGGCGACAGCAGCAGGCTCCACTGCGGCACCTCGCGGTCCAGCCGCTCCAGGTAGCCGTCGACGGTGGTGCGGTTCTCCGGCATGCGGTGCCCGATCCGCTTCAGCGGGGTGCCGTGCCACAGCTGCACCACCACCTGGCCGTCGCGGCGGCGCAGGAACTCCGGGAAGTGCGTGTTGCCGACCAGGTAGCGGCAGGTGGCGAGCGCCTCGTACCACTCGGGGCTCCACTGGCGGATCGCGCGGACCGGCCCGGGCGGCTGCTCCTGGCCGTCCTCGATCACCCACAGGTGCTCCAACGGGAGCTGCCGGCGGGCGAGTTCGGCGTGCACGGCGCGCGGGTTGCAGGCGTAGCCGCGGCCGCCGAAGACGTCGTACAGCACGGCGTCGCGCAGCGGGCGGCGGCGGGCGGCCGGGTAGCTCTCGGTGCGCAGCCGGTGCTGGCGCAGCGCGCTGCGCTCCAGGGCGGCCAGCACCGGGAGGCTGTCCACGATCAGGGTGTCGTGCCAACGGCGTTGCAGCAGGAAGGACTTGTCGCCGGAGCGGGCGCGGGCCGGAAGCTGCGCCAGCGCGGCGGGGTGCAGCCGCAGCGGGTGGCCGGGACGGTCGTCGGGGCCGGCGGGGCACAGCACGGCCTCCCAGACGCCCTTGCCGAGCGGGCGGGGCGCGCCGTCGGGCCCGTCGGGGGTGAGCGGCAGCCGGACGGTGAAGCGGTCGCCGTCGGCGGGGTGGACGGCGGCGCGCCGTTCGCGGCCGTCGCCGCAGTGCCGCAGCACCAGCTCCAGCGGGGCGTCCAGGCCGCCGGGGAACTCGCCGGCCAGGTCGAAGCCGCCGTCGGCGAGGGTGATCCGGTCGACCAGCGGTTCGGCCGGCTGGACGCAGAACTGCAGCCGGTCGTCGGAGAGTTGCTTGGCGTACAGGACCCGGTCGGCGGGCAGCGGGAGTTGGCAGGCGCCGGCGGGCGGGTGGCGCAGGACGAGCGGGGCGTCGCCGTCGGGCAGGACCAGCGCGGGCTCCCAGTGGCCCTCGGCGAGGCGCGGGACGGTGCCGACGGCGGCGGTGAACTCCTCGCCCTGCCAGTGCACCAGGCTCTCCACGACGGCGCCGGTGGTGCGGTGCCGCAGCACCAGGGCGCCGCCGGGGGCGGCGGCGGTGCCGCGCAGTTCGAAGCCGTCGGGGCGGGAGCGGCAGGAGTCGACCCGGGCGCGGACCGGACGCACCGTCAGGTGCAGCGCGCCGTCCTCGACGGTCGGCACCAGTTGGAGCGCCGGGCCGGTCCAGCCAGCGGGCGGGTACTCGCCGCTGCCGCACCAGTGCGCGGCGAGCGGGGCGCGGGCCCGGCGCGGGCCGCAGCCGACGACCGCCTCGACCCGCCAGCCGGTGACGGAGCGCAGCGCGGGGGCGTGCAGCGGCGCCGGGTCGAGGCGGGCGGTGAACCCGGTCCAGTCGAGGTTGTGCCGGGTCTGCGCGCTGTCGTCGGTGGCCTCCGGCAGGTAGCACGGGACGGTGCGCAGCCGCAGCGGGCGGCGGCTGCCGTCGACGGGGTGCAGTTCGAGCACGATGCGGATCTGCCCGGGGCGTTCGCCGGGTGCGTCGAGGAGTCGGCCCTCGCCGATCAGGACGAGTTCGCCGCCCTCCCAGAAGGCGCGGCGCAGCGCCGCGCCGGCGACCGGTTCGGCGGGGTGCGGGGGCCGGTCGGCGGTGGGGCGCCGTAGCAGGTGGGACATTCCGGTATCCCAGTGCAAAACGTCGGTAAAAGTCAATTCCCTCCCTTTTTCGAAAAGGGAGGGAATTGATTTATTTACATACGATATTCGCTTTTCCTGGGGCTATTTCCCCGCTCACTCGCCCTCGGCGAGCAGCGCGTCCGCCACCCGGGCGGCGGCCCCGCCGTCGTCCAGGTCGCAGTACGCCTCGCGGAACGCCGCGTACTTGTCGGCGTACTCGGCGGTGACCTTCGGCAGGTCGCCGAGCGCGGCGACCACCTCGGCCGAGGTGGCCAGCAGCGGGCCCGGGGCCTTGGCCTGCAGGTCCAGGCTGAAGCCGCGCAGGTTGTCGCGGTAGTGCTCCAGGTCGTAGGTGAAGAACAGCACCGGACGGCCGGTGTTCATGAAGTCGAACACGGCGGCGGAGTAGTCCGTCACCAGCACGTCCGCGACCAGCAGCAGCTCCGCCGTGTCGGGGTAGGTGCTGACGTCCCAGACGTAGCCGTTGCCGGCCTCCGGGATCCGGGCCCGGACCACCTCGTGGCCGCGCACCAGCAGGACCTGCTCCTCGCCGAGCGCGGCGCGGGCCGCCGCCAGGTCGAGCTGGAGGTTGAGCTGGTAGCCGCCGTCGGGCAGCCGCCGGTCCTCACGGAAGGTCGGCGCGTACAGCACCACCTGCTTGCCCTCGGGCAGGCCGAGCTGCTCGCGGACCCGCTCGGCGGTCTTCTCCCGGTCGGCGGCGAACAGCACGTCGTTGCGCGGGTAGCCGCTCTCCAGCACCTTCCCCCCGAAGTCGAAGGCGCGGCGCAGCACCGGCGCGGCCCAGCGGCTGCCCGCCACCAGCAGGCTCCACTGCGGCACCTCCTTCTTGAGGTGCTCCAGGTAGCCGGCGTCGGTGAACCAGACCTTCTCGAAGTCGGTGCCGACCCGCTTCAGCGGGGTGCCCTGCCAGGTCTGCAGGACGACCTGGCCGGGGCGGCGGCGGAAGTACGTCGGCAGGTGGGTCGAGGTGACGATGTACTTGGCGGTGGCCAGCGCCTCGAACCACTCGGGCGAGCGGTGCCGGACGCACTCGGCGGTCTGCGGCAGCTCGGCCTGCAGGTCGACGGACGTCCACAGGTGGCGCAGCGGCAGGCCGCGGCGGACCAGCTCCTCGTGCACGGCGCGCGGCGAGTCGGTGTACAGGCCGCCGTCCGCGGCCCACCAGTCCTCGCGGACGGTGTGGTAGAGCACGGTGTCGGTGAGCGGGCGGCGCTGCAGCTCGGGGAACGAGTGCCGCAGCTGCCGCTGCCGGTAGCCGCTGCGCTCGGCCGGGGACAGCGGGTCGCGGGCCTCCAGCGACAGGCTGTCGAACAGGCGGCGCTCCAGTGCGACGTGCTTGCCCCGGGCCTCCACCTCCAGCGGCAGCGTGTCGAAGGTCGACGCGGCGAGCACCGCGGCCGGCCACTCGCTGTCGAAGGCGGCGCCGACCGGGCGGAACAGCACCGTCCAGGTGCCCTTGTGCAGCGGGACCCGGCCGGCGAAGGACGCGGTCGGCACGGCGGGCAGCGCGGCCCGGAACCGGCCGTCGGCGATCTCCACCGGGAAGGCGTGCTCCTCGCGGCGCTTGCGGTGCCGGATCACCAGCTCGTAGTGGTGGGCGCCGGGCAGCGGGAAGGAGCCGCTGAGCACGAAGCCCTCGCCGTCCTTGGCCCGGGCGATCTCCTCGACGACCGGCTGCAGCACCTGGTCGCACAGCTGCAGGTAGCCGCTGGGGGAGGGCTTGGCGTACAGCGCGCGGGTGTCGCCGGCCAGCGGCATGTGCAGCTCGACCGGGGCGGTGCGGTCGTCCAGGACGACCGGCAGCGCGCTGCCGTCGACGAGCTTGAGCTCCAGGTCCCAGCGGTCGCGGGTGCGCTGCTCGGCGGCCGGGTCGAGGGCGTTCCAGGCCTCCCGGACGGCGGTCAGGTCGGCGACCCGGATCCGCGCGGTGAACGGCAGGTCGCGGCCGGACGGGACGCCCAGCTCCAGCGGCGCGTACACGTCGCGCTCGGACTCGACGTGCTGCAGGCGCAGTTCCGCGCCGGCCAGGTCGCTGCCGGAGCGGACCAGGCCGCGCAGCTCGACGACGCCGCCGTCGGCGATCGCCGACACGGCGCGGGCGCGCACCCGCTCCACCCGCAGCAGCAGGTGGGTGTCGCGCTGCCAGGGCACCACCCGGACGTCGTCCTCGACCCAGTGCACGGGCGCGAACTCGGCGCGGTCGTGCCAGCCGACCGACACCCGGCCCTTGTACACGCCGCCCTTGCCGGCGCCGGCCACCAGCACCCGCCAGGAGCCGTCCTTCCACTCGCCGCGGTGCTTGAGCCGCTGCGGGTCGATGGTGGCGGAGAAGCCCGCCCAGTCGCAGCTGTACAGGTCGTGCGGGGAGCTGGCGGTGGCCTCCGGGCTGAACTCCGTCCGGGTCTGCACGGCCACCACGCGGCGGCCCTTGGCCTCGCGCAGGATCAGCGCCTTGACCATGTCGTGCTTGTTCTCGGCGCCCAGGTGCTCCGGGAAGGCGTGCCCGGTCAGCTGGAGCTTGCCGTCGTCCCAGCGCGCCTCGTACAGCCGGGAGCGCATCACCAGGGCGTTGCTCAGCCGCAGCACGTCCGCCGGGACGCTCTTGCGCCCGCCGCGCAGGAACGGGTAGTCGGCGTACGGGCGGAGCAGGCCGCGGGTCGGGGCGGCGCCGTTGCTGTCCTTCTCGAAGATCAGCTGCTCGATCAGCTCGTCGAGCCGGCCCTGCAGGGTCAGGTGGTACTTGAGCCGCAGCGGGGCGCGCAGCTTGCGGACCTGCTCCGGGCCGATCGCGCGCAGCAGCCGGCCGGCCGACTCCAGGTAGGCGGCGTTGTACTCCGGGTCGCCCTCCAGCACCGAGCCGAAGAACATCGGGATCTCCTCGACGAGGTTGTTCTCGTCGTAGGCGCGCAGGTACTTGCGGAACTTCGGGTCGCTCTGGCCGCCCAGCCAGTCGCGGACCAGCTCCATCGACTTGACCCGGTCGATGACGCCCTTCGGGTTGGTCTTCATCTGGGTGATCGACATCTCGCCGACCTCCCGCTCGCGCCAGTGGTAGATCGGCTCGGCGAGCACGTCGACCCGGCGGGCCAGGTAGTGGTGCGGCACGCTGACCGGGGCGTCCTCGTACAGGATGCCCTCGGGGTAGAGCACGCCCGCCTGGTCGAAGAACGAGCGGCGGTACACCTTGTTCCACGCGGTGCGGTCGGTGACCAGCGCCGGGAGCTCGGTGATGTGGGTGCGCAGCCGGGTCGCCGCGAACGGCTTGCGGTGGCCGCCCGACTGGTAGTGGCCGACGGCGCGGAACCGCAGCACGTTGCCGGTGCAGAAGTCGGAGCCGGTCTCGTCCAGCGTGCTGATCATCAGCTCGTACGCGGACGGCGGCAGGGTGTCGTCGCTGTCGACGAACGCGAGGAACTCGGTGCCCTCGGAGATGTGCCGGTAACCAGTGTTGCGGGCCGCCCCCAGGCCCTTGTTCACCTGCTGGACCAGCCGGAAGCGCGAATCCTTCGCGGCGTAGGCCGCGGCGACGGCGGCACTGGAGTCCTTCGAGCCGTCGTCGACCATGACGCACTCGAGGTCGTCGAAGGTCTGCGCGGCGATGGAGTCCAGGCACTCCTCCAGATAGCGCTCGACGTTGTAGATCGGGACGACAACGGACAGACGGGGGGCCATCGGGAGCGCAGAGCCTTTCCTCAGGAAGTTCGGCCGGGTGGGCCAGGCGTACGTGTCGAACCCGGACCGGCACCGGCCGCGATTCTACCTCTCCGGGCTTGCTAGTCTGCGCCTGACCAGGCCAGCTCAGGAGGGTGAAGAGATGCCGCGGTTCAGCGTGATCGTGCCCGTCCACGCGGTCGAGGAGTACCTCCCCGCCTGCCTGGAGTCCGTGCTCTCCCAGACCTTCACCGACTTCGAACTGATCGCCGTCGACGACCGCTCGCCCGACGGCTGCGGCGCGATCCTCGACGAAGCGGCCGCCCGGGACAGCCGGGTGACGGTCCGCCACCTGGAGCAGAACGTCGGCCTGGGCCTGGCCCGCAACGCCGGCCTGGAACTCGCCACCGGCGACTACCTGCTGTTCCTGGACAGCGACGACACCCTCACCCCCGACCTGCTGGCCGCCACCGACGCCCGGCTGCGCGCCACCGGCGACCCCGACCTGCTGGTGTACGACTACGCCCGCAGCTACTGGGACGGCCGCGTGGTGCGCTCCGCCTCCGCCCCGGTGTTCGCCAGGCCCGGCGCGGACACCTTCACCCTCGACGAGCGCCGCGACCTGCTCGACCTGCTCCAGGTGGTGTGGAACAAGGCCTACCGCCGCGCGTTCGTCCAGCAGCAGGGCCTGACCTTCCCGCCCGGGTACTACGAGGACACCCCCTGGACGTACCCGGCGCTGCTCGCCGCCGAGTCCATCACCCTGCTCGACCAGGTCGGCGTGCACTACCGGCAGCGCCGCGAGGGCGGCAACATCCTCGCCACCGCCTCCCGCAAGCACTTCGACGTCTTCGAGCAGTACGACCGGGTGTTCGCCTTCCTCGACGCCCGCCCCGACCTGGACCGCTGGCGGCCGGTCATCTACCGGATGATGCTCGGCCACCTGGCCACCGTGGTCACCAAGCCCGGACGCGTCCCGGCCGCCGACCGCCGCGAGTTCTTCCGCCGCGCCGCCGAGCACTGCTCCCGGCACCGCCCGGCCGGCTACCGGCCGCCCGCCGGACCGGAGGGCGTGCGCGGCGAACTGCTCGGCCGCGGCAGCTACCTGGGCTTCCAGAGCCTGCGGGTGCTGGCCAGGGCCCGCCGCGCCGTCCGCCGCTGAGCCCGCCGCCGCGCCGTCCGCCGCTGAGGCCGCCGCCGCGCCGTCCGCCGCCCGGTCCGACCTGCCGCCGCCCGGCCGACGGCGCGTCACCCGGACGTGGCACGGCCCGCCCGGTATACAGCGGAGGATGGACTTCCTCACCGGGCTGCCGCTGATCGGACCACTGGTGGCCCGGGTGCTGCGCAGCCGCCCGTACCTGGTGTACCGGCTGTTCGCCGACGTGCACGGCAACCGGCTGGCCGGGGCGGTCACCTTCTTCGGGTTCCTGGCGCTGTTCCCGCTGCTCACCGTGGCCCTGGCGGTCGCCCTGGCCACGCTCTCCGACTCCCGGGTGCGTCAGGTCCAGGACCGGATCGCCGAACAGCTGCCCGGCCTGTCCGACTCGCTCGACCTGAACGCGATGGTCGCCAACGCCGGCACCGTCGGACTGGTCTCCGGCGCCCTGCTGCTGGTCTCCGGCCTCGGCTGGGTCGACACCATGCGCGGCGCGGTGCGCAGCGTGTGGCGACTGCCCGACGACGGCGGGAACCTCTTTCAGGTGAAAATCCGGGATGCCGTGGTGCTGCTCGGACTGGGCCTGGTCTGCCTGGCCTCACTGGCCGCGTCCGCGTTCGCCACCACGCTCGCGCACCGGCTCGCCGACTGGCTGGGCCTGGACGGCGGAGCCGGCCGCTGGCTGCTGTCCGGCCTCGGTTTCGTCATCGCCGTCGGCGCCGGCCTGCTGCTTTTCGGGTACCTGCTCGGTCCGTTCCCGCGGATCGCCGGCCAGCGCCGCAGCGCCCTGCTGCAGGGCGCGCTGATCGGCGCGGTCGGCTTCGAGCTGCTCAAGCTGGCGCTCTCCTCCTACCTGGGCTCGGTCGCCGGCCGCAGCGTCTACGGCGCGTTCGGGGTGCCCGTCGCCCTGCTGCTGTGGATCAACTTCGTGTCCAGACTGCTGATGTACTGCGCGGCCTGGACGGCTCTGGCCGACCCCGAGGCGGCCCGCCGACGCGCCGTCCGGCAGGCCGAGGCCGCGCTCGCCGCCGCCGGAGAATCGCCGTGCTCACCCTCTGTCCACCATTCGGACGGCTGATCTATGATCCGCGTCACATCTCAGTGCGGCCGCACCCCACGGCCGACCGTCCCGCCGGCGCGTCCCCCCGCCCGGCCGCCTCACCCTGGAGACCGTGTGTCCCTCACCGACACCACCGCCGCTCCGACCGCCCCCGCCACCCCCGACGACGTCCCCGGCTGGTTCTTCCGCGTCGACCGGGAGGTCTTCGGCTGGCTGCTCGCCCGGCAGACCGCCGCCGGCGTCACCGGCGACCTGCTGGAGATGGGCGCCTACCTGGGCCGCTCGGCGATCCTGCTGGGCAACCACCTGCACCCCGGGGAGGCCTTCACCGTCTGTGACCTCTTCGACGCGGACGCGCCCGACGGCGACAACTCCGCCGAGATGACCATGTCCTACCGCTCCACCCTCACCCGGCGCGCCTTCGAGATCAACTACCTGGCCTTCCACCCCGAACTGCCGGTGATCGTCCAGGCCCCCACCTCGGTGCTCGCCGACGGCCGGATCCCCACCGACAGCTGTCGCTTCGTCCACATCGACGCCTCGCACCTGTACGAGCACGTCGCGGGCGACATCCGGGTGGCCCGCGACGCACTCGCCGGGAACGGCGTCGTCGCCCTCGACGACTACCGCGCCCCGCACACCCCCGGCGTGTCCGCCGCCGTCTGGGAAGCGGTCTTCACCCTCGGCCTGAAGCCCGTCCTGCTCACCCCCGAGAAGTTCTACGGCACGTGGGGCGACGCCGACGCCGTCCGCGCCGACCTGCTCGCCCGCGACTGGCGCGGCGACGGCTTCCGGCTCGACGAGGAGCACTTCGCCGGACAGACCTGCCACCGCCTCGCCTGGGACGACCCCTCGGGCCGCCACGAATTCGCCGTCCGCGCCTCCAGCGGCGCCGCCCCGACCCGCTCCCTCGTCCGCCGCGTCGCCCTCGACGTCCTGCCGCCGGTCGCGGCCCGCGCCGTGAGACGGGCCCTCCGGGCGGGCCGCGGAGCGGTTTGAGGGGGCGCTTTCAGGGGCGCGGCTCATGGTCCTGCGGCGCGGTCCGGCCGGCGGGCTCTCGGCCGGGCGCGCAGTTCCTCGCGCCCCTGAGCCTGCGCTCGTCGCTCGGCCTGGCGTCGCAGCGCGCGGAGTCGCAGCATCCCGGCCGCGGCCACCGCCGCGCAGAGGCCGACCGCGGACCAGGTGGCCGCGCTCGGGCCGTCGGCCGCGGCGTGGGCCGCGGTCACCGGTTGGGGGTGGAGGGTGGCAGGTTGCCGCGGGGGAGGGGAGGGGGCGGCCGCCGGTGGTGGTGACGGGGCGTCGGTGACCGGCTGGGCCGGCCTCCCGGCGGGCGCCAGGTCCTCGGCCAGCGCGCCGACCGGGGCGACCTTGCCGGCCGCGGCGAAGCCCCAGTCCAGCAGTGCCGCCGCCTCGTCGTAGACCTTCGGGCTGCTGGCCGGGTGCATCACGGTGACCAGCATGGTGCGGCCGCCCTGGACGGCGGCGCCGGTGTAGGTCGCGCCCGCGTTGGTGGTGTAACCGTTCTTCACGCCGATCAGCCCCGGGTACTTGCCGAGCAGCCGGTCGGTGTTGGCGATGCCGAAGCTGCCGCGCTGCCCGCTCCTGTCGACCGCGCCGGGGAACTGCGCCCAGCGGGTGCTGCAGTAGCCGCGGAACTCCTCGTTGCGAAGCCCGGCCCGGGCGAACAGGGTCAGGTCGTACGCCGAGGTGACCTGCCCGTCCATGTCGTAGCCGTCCGGGCTGACCACGTGGGTGTCGCGGGCCTGCAACTGGTCGGCGCGGGCCTGCATGTCGACGACGGTCTTCGCGACCCCGCCGTTCATGTTGGCCAGCACGTGCACCGCGTCGTTGCCGGAGGACAGGAACACTCCGCGCCACAGGTCCTCGACCTTGTAGTCCAGGTCCTCCTTGATGCCGACCAGGCTGCTGCCCGCGCCCATGCCCTGCAGTTCCGTCCAGCCCACCCGGTGCACCTCGTCGGCCGGGAAGCGGGGCAGCACGGTGTCCGCGAACAGCATCTTCAGGGTGGACGCGGGCGGCAGCCGGGTGTGCGCGTTGAACGCGGCCAGCACCTGGCCGGTGTCCGCGTCCGCGACCACCCAGGACTTCCCGGTCAGATCGGACGGCAGCGGCGGAGCCTCCGGGCCCGGTGCGACCTGCACGCCCGCCGCGCCCAGCCGGTCGCCGCCGACCACGGGGGGCGGCGGGGCGTCGCCGGGGACCGCCGCGACGGCCGGCGGGCCGACCGGGAGCAGGACCAGGGCGGCAGCGGACGAACCGAGGACGATCCGGCGGACTGTCTGCATTCCCGGAAGCTAACCCGCGCCCCGCCGCCCGGCCGTCGAAGCCGCCGACCGACGCCACGAACGAGTACCGCCCGCTGCTCCGTTCGGCGGGCCGCGCATACTGGACGGGCCACCCGTCTGCCGCGAAGGAACCCCGTCATGAAGCTCAGCCGCCCGGTCTCCTGGTTCCTCACCGCCTTCGGCGTCTGGTCGGTCTTCATCTGGACGACCTTCGCCAAGAACCTGTGGAAGGACTCCGGCGGCCAGGCGTTCGTGAACGGCGACCACTCGCAGCCGACCGCCTTCTTCTGGGTCCACCTGCTGCTCGCCGTCACCTCGCTGCTGCTCGGCCTCGCCATCGGTGCACTCGGCGTCCGGGGCCTGCGCGCTCTGCGCCGGACGGCCGCCGCGGAGTAGCGCCGAAGGCGCCCTTGCGGGCGGATCCCGGGGCTGCCAGGATGCGCGGCCGGGCGATCGATCGATCGCCCGCGCATCGTTCTCTGGGGGGATTTCCGATGTCCCGTGCCGTCCCGCCGCGGCTGCTCGCCGCGTGCGCCACCACCGTTCTCGCCGCGGGGCTGTTCGCCGCGCCCGCCGCCCAGGCCGATCCCGGCCCCGGGATCACCGGCCCGACCGTCCGTCCGGGCACCTACCTGGCCGACGCCCGCACCGACGGCTGCAGCGCCACCGGCACGCCCGGCTGGGTCACCGTCAGCTACCCGGGCCCGGCGCTGTTCGCGACCACCGACGCGCCCGCCGCCCGCTTCGAGCTGTGGGACGCGAACGGGGCGAAGGTCCTCGACACCACCGCCACGGCCAACCCCATCGGCGAGGTGCAGACCTCCATCGCCGACCTGGCCGAGGGCGCCGGCTACAGCTGGCAGGTGCGGCCGGAGTACCCGTCGGGCCCCGGTACGCCCGGCGTGACCTGCCGGTTCGGCGTCGACCGTACCCCGCCGACCGGCCTCGGCGTGCACTCCGACGACTTCCCGAGCAGCGGCAGTTCCACGTACGCGGGCCAGCCGGGCGTGTTCACCTTCGCCGCGACGGACGCCGGGTCCGGCCTGGCCTGCTTCCGGTACGTGCTGGACGGCACCCTGAGCACGACCAGCGGCTGCACCCCCGGCCCGGGCGTCGTCGTCCCCGGTGCGGACGGCACCGCGAGCGTCACCCTCACCCCGGCCGGGTGGGGCACCCACAACCTCCAGGTGCAGGCGTTCGACCACGCGGGCAATCCCACCCAGCCACTGCCCTACACCTTCTACGCGCCGTGGAACCCGAACCCGCCGAAGGCGCTCGGCGACGTCGACAACGACGGCGTCCCGGACATCCTGCTGCCCGACTCGCAGGGCAACCTGCTGGTGATCGGCGGCGCTGCGGGCAGCACCGCCCCGACCACCGTGGTGCCCGCCGCGCGCTCGCCCTGGGGCGGCAGCTGGAACGGGCTGCAGATCGTCCACAAGGGCTGGAGCGGCGGCGGTGCGCCCGCCGACACGATCTACGTCCGCAACGCCGCCCCCGGCAACAACGGCTACCTCTACCAGTACGTCAACCAGGGCGCGCTGCCGCTCGGCGTCCGGACGCCGTCGCTGGCCGGCCACTCCAAGTCCTGCGTCGACCTCGCCATGGAGCCGACCACCTGCCCGGCCGATCACAGCACCACCTACAAGGCCGTCCAGCAGTTGGTGGCGTTCGGCTCGGTGGACGCACAGAACCCGGAGGGCATCACGCTGCTGGACGTCGAGCAGGGCAACCTGTGGCTGCAGCACGACCCCTCGCGGTCCGGCGGCTCCACCCGGCTGACCACCACGGGTCTGTGGGACGGCTACGACCTGATCGCCCCCGGTCCGGACGCGAACGGCAACCTGGCGCTGTGGTCCCGCGAGCAGTCCACCGGCACCCTGCGGGCGTACGCCGTGCCGAAGCTCGGCGAGGGCAGCTACGACTACTCCGCGCTGGCCGACCCGGCGAACGGCGCCGTGATCGGCAGCTTCCCGGTGGCCGATTACCCGACCCTGGGCAGCTCCGGCGACCTGGACGGCGACGGCCGGGCGGACCTCTACGCCGTCACCCCCGGCCGTCACCTGGTGACGTTCAAGGGCGTCGGCACCCCCAAGGACCTGGGCGCGATCGCCTGATCGTCCGTCAGGGCCCGCTCCGGCGAAGGTCGGAGCGGGCCCTTTGCGGGCGGTGGCTGCCGAGGCGTCATTATTCTGCTTGCGTGCAGCTCGCGAGGGGTGCCAGGATGCGCGGCCGGGCAGGTGATCGACTTGCCCGGGCAACACTTCCTGGGGGGATTCTCCGATGTCCCGTGCCACCTCTCCGCGGCTGCTCGCCGCCTGCGCCACCGCGGCCGTCGCGGTCGGCCTGTTCGTCGCTCCCGCCGCGCAGGCGGTGCCCGGTCCCGGGGTCACCGGCCCGACCGTCGGGTCGACGCCGACCCTGGCCGGGGACGGCTGCAACGCCACCGGCACGCCGGGCTGGGTGACCACCGCCGACCCGGTGCTCACAGCCCGCACCACCGCGCCCGCCGCCCGCTTCAAGGTGTGGAACGCGACCGGCGCGAAGGTGTTCGACGGCACCGCCACCGCCGCGGCCGACGGCACCGTCCAGGTCACCGTCACCGGTCTGACCGACGGTGCGGGCTACACCTGGCAGGTGTGGCCGGAGTACCAGCCCGGTTCCGGCGCGCCCACCGAGACCTGCCGGTTCGGCGTCGACACCGCCGCGCCGACCGGCCTGGCCGTGACCTCCACGGACTTCCCGGAGAGCGGCGGCGGCAAGTTCGCCGGGCAGAAGGGCGTCTTCACCTTCTCCGCGACGGACGCCGGGTCCGGCGTGGCCTGCTTCCGCTACGTGCTGGACGGCACCCTGAGCACCGGCGGCGGCTGCACCCCGGGCGCCGACATCGTCGAGGCCGGCGCCGACGGCACCGCGAGCGTCACCCTCAAGCCGGCCGCGTGGGGCACCCACAGCCTCCAGGTGCAGGCGATCGACCGCACCGGCCGGGTCACCCAGCCGCTGAGCTACACCTTCTACGCGCCGTGGAACCCCAACCCGCCGCAGGCGCTCGGCGACGTCGACAACGACGGCGTCCCCGACATCCTGCTGCCCGACTCGCAGGGCAACCTGCTGGTGATCAGCGGCAACTCCGACAGCACTGCCCCGACCACCGTGGTCCCCGCCGCGCGCTCGCCCTGGGGCGACAGCTGGAGCGGACTGCAGATCGCGCACAAGGGCTGGAGCGGCGGCGGCGCGCCCGCCGACACGATCTACGTGCGCGACGCCGCCCCCGACAACTCGGGCTACCTGTACCAGTACGTCAACCAGGGCGCGCTGCCGCTCGGCACCCGGTCGCCGTCGCTGATGAGCCACGCCACTGACTGCGTCGACACCGCCAAGGCCCCGGTCGCCTGCCCGGCCGACCACAGCACCAGCTTCCGCGAGGTGCAGCAGCTGGTCGCGTTCGGCTCCGTGGAGCCCGGCAAGCCGACCGCGATCACGCTGCTGGACGTCGAGCAGGGCAACCTGTGGCTGCAGCGGGACCCGTCGCGGTTCGGCGACTCCACCCAGCTGACCACCTCCGGCCTGTGGAACGGCTACGACCTGATCGCCCCGGGCCCGGACGCGAACGGCAACCTGGCGCTGTGGTCCCGCGAGCAGTCCACCGGCACCCTGCGGGCGTACGCCGTGCCGAAGCTCGGCGAGGGCAGCTACGACTACTCCGCGCTGGCCGACCCGGCGAACGGCGCCGTGATCGGGAACTTCCCGGTGGCCGAGTACCCGACCCTGGGCAGCTCGGGCGACCTGGACGGCGACGGCCGGGCGGACCTGTACGCCGTCACCGCCGACCGGCACCTGGTGACGTTCAAGGGCGTCGGCACCCCGAAGGACCTGGGCGTTCTGGCCTGATCGACCCTCGGGGCCCGTTCCGGCTGCGGCCGGGGCGGGCCCTCGGCGTGTCCGGACCTCTGGAGGTGGCCGAATCCGGCTGCTAGCCTGCCCGGCACGACTCCCGGGCGGATGGCGGCGAGAGGCCGAGGGCCGGGCCGGGGAGCAGGGGATGTGGGAGGCTCCGCGATGAGCACCAGCACCACCCTCGGCGACACCCGCCCCGAGTGGGCGCAGCGCCAGGAGCGGGAACGGCGGCACCGGCGCGCCAAGTCCCGGCTGCGGTTGCCGCTCGCGGTGGCGGCGGCCTGCCAGGCGGTGCTGCTGCTCTGGTGGGCGGCCGGGTACCCGGCGTTCACCGGCACCGCCGCGGGCGGGGGCGCGCCGCTGTACGACGCGGCCGTGCGGGTCCTCCACCCGGCGGGGGTGACGCTGGCGCAGACCGCGGCGGTGGCGTTCGCGCTGGGGCACCTGGTGGCCGCGCTGGCCCGGTTCGGGGTGCGCGGCCGCTGGTCGGGGCCGGTGGCCGTGGCGCTGGCCGCGCTGCCGCCGACGGGCAGCCTGGTGGTCTCGCTCAGCCCGGAAGTGCCGTCCACCGCAGGGGCGTTGCTGCTCACCGCGGCCGGTCTGCGACTGCTCGCCCGGCGGGCGGAGGGGACGCTGCACCGGGGCGGTCCGGCGCAGCGGCTGGATCTGACGGTGCTGTTCTCGGCCATCGTGCTGCTCGCCCTGACCGGCCCGCGCGGCGCGGGCGCCGCGCTGATCGCCGCGCTGGTGCTGCTGCCGGCGCTGCCCCGGGCGCGCGGCCGGCTCGCGCTGCTCACGGCCGCCGCGCTGGCGGTGCCGATCGCCCTCGCGCTGCTCGGCCACCCGGCGGCCCGGGCCGGCGACCTGCACCCGCTGCGGGCCGCCGACCTGGCGCTCGCCCAGTACCGCGACCCCGGCGGCGCGGACCGGGAGCTGACTGCGGTCGCCCCGCCCGCCGCCTGGGACGCGGCGGGCGCGGACTGCTCGTCGACCGCCGCCCTCACGGACCGCTGGGACTCCGCCGCCGCCGGCCGCGCCCAGGACGAACTCGCCGCCGCCTGGCGGAAGTTGCTGCGGGAGCACCCGGACCGGGTGCTGGACGCCCGACTCTGCCGGGGCCGCCTCGCCTGGTCGGTGTGGGCGGGCGCCGGCGGCCCGCACGCCGCCACCGAGGTGCCGGAGGCGTCCCCGTCCTCGCACGGCCTGCTGCGGCCGCTGCACTCCGCGGCCGACTGGAGCCGCACTCTGCTGCGCGCCCCGCAGCTGGACTGGCTGCTGTGGCGCGGCGCCCTGTGGGCGTACCTGGGGCTGGCGGCGGCGCTGCTGTACGCCTGGCGGCACCGGCTGCCCGCGCTGGTCCCGGTGGCCGGCGCGGCCGTCCTCGGCACCCAGCTGTCGCTGACCGCGTCCGCCGCCGGGCAGGACTACCGGACGATGGCGGTGGCGCTGTTCCTCGGCCCGCTGCTGCTCACCCTGGCCACCGTCAGAACCGGCCGCGGCGCTTCCGCCTGACGGCACGCCGAAGGGCCCGCCCGGAGCGAACTCCGGACGGGCCCTTCGAGCAGCGCGGGACTAGAAGCGACGCGTGACGAGCGCGCGCTTCACCTCCTGGATCGCCTTGGTGACCTCGATGCCACGCGGGCAGGCCTCCGAGCAGTTGAAGGTGGTGCGGCAACGCCACACGCCCTCACGGTCGTTGAGGACCTCCAGGCGCTGCTCGGCGCCCTCGTCGCGGGAGTCGAAGATGAAGCGGTGCGCGTTGACGATCGCCGCCGGGCCGAAGTACTGGCCGTCGTTCCAGAACACCGGGCACGAGGAGGTGCACGCGGCGCACAGGATGCACTTGGTGGTGTCGTCGAAGCGCTCGCGGTCGGCCTGCGACTGCAGACGCTCGCGGGTCGGCTCGTTCCCCGAGGTGATCAGGAACGGCATGACGTCCTTGTACGCCTGGAAGAACGGGTCCATGTCCACGATCAGGTCCTTCAGGACCGCGAGGCCCTTGATGGCCTCGACCGTGATCGGCTTCTCCGGGTCGACGTCCTTGATCAGGGTCTTGCACGCCAGCCGGTTGCGCCCGTTGATCCGCATGGCGTCCGAACCGCAGATGCCGTGCGCGCAGGAGCGGCGGTACGTGAGGGTGCCGTCCTGCTCCCACTTGATCTTGTTGAGCGCGTCCAGGACGCGCTCCTTCGGGTCCATTTCGAGCTGGTAGTCCACCCACACCGGGTCCGGGTGCTCCTCCGGGTTGAACCGGCGGATCCGGAAGGTGACGTTGATCAGCTTGGTGCTGCCCGCCTCGACCGCGTCCAGCGCGGCCGAGTGCTTCTCGACGGTCGGAGTGGACATCAGTACTTACGCTCCATCGGCTGGTAGCGGGTCTGCACGACCGGCTTGTAGTCGAGGCGGATGGAGGTGGAGCCGTCCTCGGCCACCTCGCGGTACGCCATGGTGTGCTGCATGAACTTCACGTCGTCGCGGGTCGGGAAGTCCTCGCGGTAGTGACCGCCGCGGGACTCCTCGCGGGCCAGCGCGGACACGACCAGCACCTCGGCCAGGTCGAGCAGGTTGCCCAGCTCGATGGCCTCCAGCAGGTCGGTGTTGTACCGCGAGCCCTTGTCCTGGATCGCGACGTTCTTGAAACGCTCCTTGAGCGCCGTGACGTCCTCGACAGCCTGCTGCAGGGTCTTGCCGGTGCGGTAGACGGACACGTTGGTGTCCATCGACTCCTGCAGCTCCTTGCGGATCTGCGCGACGGACTCGGTGCCGGTGGACTCCCGCAGGCCCTCGACCAGTGCCTCGACCAGCGCGCCCGGGTTCTCCGGCAGCTCGACGAAGTCGTGGTTGTCGGCGTACGCGGCGGCGGCGATGCCCGCGCGGCGGCCGAACACGTTGATGTCCAGCAGCGAGTTGGTGCCCAGGCGGTTGGCGCCGTGCACCGACACGCACGCGACCTCGCCCGCGGCGTACAGGCCGGGAACGACGTCGGTGTTGTTGCTCAGGACCTCGCCCTCGACGTTGGTCGGGATGCCGCCCATCGCGTAGTGCGCGGTGGGCTGGATCGGGATCGGGTCCGTGTAGGGCTCGATGCCGAGGTAGGTGCGCGCGAACTCGGTGATGTCGGGCAGCTTGGCGTCCAGCTGCTCCGGCGGGAGGTGCGTCAGGTCCAGGTAGACGTGGTCGCCCTCGGGGCCGCAGCCGCGGCCGGCCCGGATCTCCGAGTAGATCGCGCGGGAGCACACGTCACGGGACGCGAGGTCCTTCATGACGGGGGCGTAGCGCTCCATGAAGCGCTCGCCGTCCTTGTTGCGCAGGATGCCGCCCTCGCCGCGGGCGCCCTCGGTGAGCAGGATGCCCATCCGCCAGATGCCCGTCGGGTGGAACTGGAAGAACTCCATGTCCTCCAGCGGCAGGCCGCGGCGCAGCGCCACGGCCTGGCCGTCACCGGTCAGGGTGTGCGCGTTCGAGGTGACCTTGAACATCTTGCCGGTGCCGCCGGAGGCGAACACCACGGCCTTGGCCTGGAAGACGTGGATCTCGCCGGTGGCGAGCTCGTAGGCCACCACGCCGGCGGTCTTGCCCTCGTTGATCAGCAGGTCGAGGACGTAGAACTCGTTGAAGAACTCCACACCGTGCTTGACGCAGTTCTGGAACAGCGTCTGCAGGATCATGTGGCCGGTGCGGTCCGCGGCGTAGCAGGACCGGCGGACCGGGGCCTCGCCGTGGTTGCGGGAGTGGCCGCCGAAGCGGCGCTGGTCGATCCGGCCCTGGTCGGTGCGGGAGAAGGGCAGGCCCATCTTCTCCAGGTCGAGGACCGCGTCGATGGCCTCCTTGCACATGATCTCGGCGGCGTCCTGGTCGACCAGGTAGTCACCGCCCTTGACCGTGTCGAAGGTGTGCCACTCCCAGTTGTCCTCCTCGACGTTGGCGAGCGCGGCACACATGCCGCCCTGCGCCGCGCCGGTGTGCGACCGGGTCGGGTAGAGCTTGGTCAGAACCGCGGTGCGGCTGCGCTGGGTCGACTCGATGGCCGCGCGCATGCCGGCGCCGCCGGCGCCGACGATGACGGTGTCGTACTGGTGAATCTGCATGGGGTCAGTCGCCTCTGGTGGCTCGTCAGATGTTCGGGTCGAAGGTGAAGATCACCAGGGTGCCGAGGACGACCGTGAAGACGGTCGCGACACCGAGGAGACCCTTCAGCCACAGACGAGTGGCGTCCTTCTCCGCGTAGTCGTTGATGACGGTGCGCATGCCGTTCGAGCCGTGCAGCATCGCCAGCCACAGCATCAGCAGGTCCCACATCTGCCAGAACGGGGAAGCCCAGCGGCCCGCCACGAAGGCGAAGCTGATCTTCGAGACGCCGCCGTCCAGCATCAGGTTGATCAGCAGGTGGCCGAGGACCAGCACCACCAGGACGACACCCGACAGGCGCATGAACAGCCAGGCGAGCATCTCGAAGTTGGTGCGGGTGCGGCGCGGGGTCTTCTTGGTGCGGGCCCGGGCGGGCTCCACCACGAAGGCGTCGGCAGGGTTGCCGGTGCCCAGGCCCTTGGCCGTGTGGGCCTGGAGCGAGGGGACCACCAGGTCCTTGGTCTCAGTGGACATGCGGATCAGCCCCCGAACCAGGAACGAAGGGTGTGCTGCAGAACGGGGTAGAAGGCGCCGCCCATCAGGACGACCCAGATGCCGACGACGGTCCACAGCATCTGCTTCTGGTACTTCGGGCCCTTGGCCCAGAAGTCGACCGCCACGACGCGAAGGCCGTTCAGGGCGTGGAACAGGATGGCGGCCACCAGGCCGTACTCCATCAGGTTCACGATCCACACCTTGTAGGTGGCGATCACCGAGTCGTACGCCTCGGGCGACACCCGCACCAGGGCGGTGTCCAGGACATGTGCGAACAGGAAGAAGAAGATCAGGACGCCGGTGACTCGGTGAGCCACCCAGCTCCACATGCCTTCCCGGCCGCGGTACAGCGTTCCAGCCGGCACGGAAAACCCTCCGGAAGCGGATTGGGGGCTCGGCCGGCTTTCTGTCGGTCAGCCCGGCCGGATACGGTCCACCGGCCGCGAGCATCCTATCGACGCGCCGCGCCCCTCTGCCGTCGGGGGCCCCTGCTGTGATCAATCAGGCACGCACGGGCTAATCGGAACGGGAACTCCGACGCTCCGTGACGAAGCGTTCGCAGCACGGCCCGGGGCCGCCCGGTCAGCTCCGGACGGCCACCAGGTGCTCCAGGCGGGTCAGCGCGATCCGGCGCAACTCCTCGGCGGAGATGAGGCGTTCCTCGTCCGGGTCGTTGGCCAGCCGGGTGCGGATCGAGGTCAGCACGGCGTCGAGCATCTCCTCCGGGTCCACCCCGTCCAGGCAGACCACGAAGACGTGGCCGAAACGCGCCTCGTACGCGGCGTGCGCGGCGCGCAGCGCGGTGTGCGCCGCCTGGCTGCCGGGAGCGCGCATGCCGAGCAGCGGCTGCGGCATCCAGCTCTCGTCGGCCAGCGCCTCGGCGAGGTCCGCCGGGCGCAGGTCGTAGCTGGCCTCGCTCGCGGCCGCGAGCAGGGAGCCGATGTCGGGGTAGGGGCGGTGGGCGGTCAGGCGCAGGGCCCAGCGGTGGCTGCCGCAGCAGGCGAGCAGCGCCTCCTCGACCGCGCCGGAGTCGGCCTCGTTGAACCGGTGCAGTCCCAGTAGGGACGGATCCGTCCGCACGTCGAGACGCTGCGGCGGGATGTCGCTGGCCAGCGGATCCTCCTCGTGAGGGCGGGAAGGGGGGATGCTGCAGAGACAGAGGGAGGGTGTGGCAGTGCCTCCGCCCGGAGTCGGCGACGGCTCGGCGGGGCAGCGCCTCCACGGTAGTTGAGGGTTCATCAGTTGGGGAGGCGGCGGGCCGATTTCATCCGATCGAGCTATCAAGTTGTGACCCGCCGCCGTTGTCGTTCACCGAGGTCCGGTCAGCCGGTCCGGTGCACCTTGTGGTTGGCCGCCTGCGCCCGGGGCCGGACCACCAGCAGATCGATGTTGACGTGTGCCGGACGGGTCACCGCCCAGGAGACGGTGTCGGCGACGTCCTCGGAGGTGAGCGGCTCGGCGACGCCCGCGTACACCGCGTCGGCCTTGTCCTGGTCGCCGCGGAACCGGGTCAACGCGAAGCCCTCGGACTTCACCATTCCGGGCGCGATCTCGATCACCCGGATCGGCTCGCCCACGAGTTCGAGGCGGAGGGTCTGGGCCACCGAGTGGACGGCGTGCTTCGCCGCCACGTAGCCGCCGCCGCCCTCGTACGCGGCCAGCGCCGCCGTCGAGGACATGATCAGCACGGTGCCGTCCCCGGTGGCGCGCAGCGCGGGCAGCAGCGCCTGGGTCAGGTGCAGCACGCCCATCACGTTGACCTCGAACATGGTGCGCCAGTCCGCCGGGTCGCCGGTCTCGACGCTCTCCGCGCCGAGCGCGCCGCCCGCGTTGTTCACCAGCACGTCCACCCGGCCGACCTCGGCGGCGAACGCGTCCACCGCGGCCCGGTCGGTGACGTCCAGGGTGAAGGCCCGGCCGCCGAGCTCCTTCGCCAGCGCCTCGATCCGCTCGGTGCGGCGGGCGGTCAGCACCACCTGGAAACCGTCCGCGGCCAGCCGCCGGGCGGTCGCCGCCCCGATGCCGCTGCTGGCGCCGGTGACCACCGCCACCTTCTGCTCGCTCATGTCCCACTCCTCGTGTCTCGGCCTGGTGTTCGGTGCAGGTGGATCATCCCAAGGAACGGTTCGCACGTGTTGTGAGCAAGCTCCCAGCCGTGGCATCTGTCTGCCCGTGAGGGGCGCGGCTACATTGCGTATCCAGCCGAGGCGTCAATCGGCGCCAACCCCCCATCACCTTCCGCGGAGGACATCCATGGCAGCCGAGCCCCGCCGCACCGAGTCGGGCCTGCCGATCGAGCCGGTGTACGGCCCCGAGACCCTGGCCGGCTTCGACGCCGCGAGCCGGCTCGGCACCCCCGGCCAGTACCCGTTCACCCGCGGCGTCTACCCGACCATGTACACCGGCAAGCCGTGGACGATGCGCCAGTACGCCGGCTTCGGCACCGCCGCGGAGTCCAACGCCCGCTACAAGCAGCTCATCGCCAACGGCACCATGGGCCTGTCCGTCGCCTTCGACCTGCCCACCCAGATGGGCTACGACTCGGACGCGGCGATCTCGCACGGCGAGGTCGGCAAGGTCGGCGTCGCCGTCGACAGCGTCGAGGACATGAACGTCCTGTTCGGCGGCATCCCGCTGGGCGAGGTCTCCACCTCGATGACCATCAACGCGCCCGGCTCGCTGCTGCTGCTGCTCTACCAGTTGGTCGGCGAGGCCCAGGGCGTGCCGTCGAACCGGCTCACCGGCACCATCCAGAACGACGTGCTCAAGGAGTACATCGCCCGCGGCACCTACATCTTCCCGCCCAAGCCCTCGCTGCGGCTGATCGCCGACGTCTTCCAGTACTGCCGGGCCGAGATCCCCAAGTGGAACACCATCTCCATCTCCGGCTACCACATGGCCGAGGCTGGGGCGAACCCCGCGCAGGAGATCGCCTTCACCCTCGCCAACGGCATCGAGTACGTGCGCACCGCGGTCGCCGCCGGCATGGACGTCGACGACTTCGCGCCCCGACTCTCCTTCTTCTTCGTCTCCCGCACCACCCTGCTGGAGGAGGTCGCCAAGTTCCGTGCCGCACGCCGGATCTGGGCCCGCGTCATGAAGGAGGAGTTCGGCGCGAAGAACCCCAAGTCGCAGATGCTGCGCTTCCACACCCAGACCGCCGGCGTCCAGCTGACCGCCCAGCAGCCCGAGGTCAACCTCGTCCGGGTCTCCGTGCAGGCGCTCGCCGCCGTCCTCGGCGGGACGCAGTCGCTGCACACCAACTCCTTCGACGAGGCGATCGCGCTCCCCACCGAGAAGTCCGCGCGGCTCGCGCTGCGCACCCAGCAGGTGCTCGCCTTCGAGACCGACATCACCGCCACCGTCGACCCGTTCGCGGGCTCCTACGTGGTCGAGGCGATGACGGACGAACTGGAGGCCGCCGCGCTGGAGTTGATGGCCAAGGTCGAGGACATGGGCGGCGCCGTCGCGGCCATCGAACAGGGCTACCAGAAGGGCGAGATCGAGCGCACCGCGTACCGCATCCAGCAGGAGCAGGACTCCGGCACGCGGACCGTGGTCGGCGTCAACCGCTTCCAGCTCGCGGCGGAGGAGCCGTACGAGCCGCTCAGGGTCGACCCAGCGATCGAGGCGCAGCAGGCGGAGCGACTGGCGCGGCTGCGGGCGGACCGGGACTCGTCGGCGGTGGACCGCTCGCTCACCCTGCTGCGCAAGGCGGCGGAGGGGACGGACAACGTGCTGTACCCGATGAAGGAGGCGCTGGCGGCTCGCGCGACGGTCGGCGAGGTGTGCGACGCGCTGCGGGGCGTGTGGGGCACCTACGTGCCGGTGGACCGCTTCTGAGGGTCGCGCCCACGCGCAGGTCGCTGTTAAGGCGAAGAGGGGTGCCGGGGAAGGATCCCCGGCACCCCTCGACTGCGTTCTGCGGACTACTTCTTGACGGCGAAGGACTTGAAGAAGCCCTTGCCCGGGGAGCCCAGGCCGGTGGCCGTGTCGTAGCCGGCGGCGGCCGAGAGGCCGAAGTCGGCGCCGATCTTGTAGAGGCGGACCTTCAGGGCGCCGTTGACGACGCCGAGGTCGACGACGTTGCCGCGCTTGGTGCGGACGGCGTTGTCGTCCACGTCGTGGAAGGCGTTGGTGGCGGCGCGGTCGTACAGGGCCGGGTTGGCGAAGCCGAGGGCGCGGCCGCCGCGGGCCTCGATGGCGTTGGCGAACATGGCCGCGGTCTCCGGGGCGGAGACCGAGGTGCCGCCGAAGCCGCCCTCGCTGTAGGCGCCGTCGGCGGTGAAGCCGACCAGGGTGGCGGCCACCAGGTCACCGCTCATCGCGATGTCGGGGGTGGCGCGCAGCGGGGTCTTGGACGTGCTGCCGTCGGCCGCGGTCCGGCTGATGCGGTCCGGGACGACGCCCTGCTGGTACCACGGCTGGGCGAAGTCCTTGGAGACACCGCCGCCGCCGCCGAAGTAGAACGTGCCCGGCATCGGGGTCCAGGACTTCTGGTCGGCGGAGAGCACCGAGCGCAGGTCGCCCATGGAGACCTCGTGGCCGTACTTGCCGGCCTTGTCGTTCAGCTGGAGGGCGGTGCCGCCGACCGAGGTGACCCACGGGGACGCGGACGGCCAGTCGGCCTGCGCCTGGTTGGTGTCGGCCTCGCAGTTGACGCCGGTGGCGGCCGCGCCCGGGGAGCTGTCGCCGCAGTCGCCGGAGGAGAAGGTGAAGCCGATGCCGGTGAGGGCGCCCAGCTGGAAGATCTGGTTGTCGGCGGCCACCACGGCGGGGTCGATGTCGCCGGACTTGCCGTGCATGATCTCGCCCCACGAGTTGGAGACGACGTCGGCGAGGTGCTCGTCCACGACCTTGGCCATGGCGTCGTAGAGGTCCTCGTCGTAGCAGGAGTTGCCGCCGACGTAGACGACGTTGGCGTCCGGCGCGAGGCCGTGCACCATCTCGACGTCGAGCGCCTCCTCGCCGGCCCAGCCGGCGGGGCCGCCGCACTCGGCCTCGTGGACCCACTTGTCCGGGGTGACGTACTCGGTGTACTGGCCCGGCTTGAACGGCTGGTCGCCGTGCAGGGTGGAGAAGTGGTTGGCGTCCTGCTCCATGGTGGACAGGCCGTACGCGTCGATGATGGCGACGCGGGCGCCCTTGCCGCCGACCTTGGCGTCGGTGACGCCGTAGGCCTTGCGGAGCTGGGAGGGGACGTACGAGCAAGGGGCGAACGGCTCGTTCTTCTCGTAGCCCTCGGGGGCGCCCTTGGCGGTCTTCGAGCCGTAGCCGTCCTCGGAGCAGGTCGCGACGGTCGGCAGGGTCGCCGGGTCCTTCTTGTCCGGGCCGGCGAGCTTGGCGGCGGCGTTCAGGCGCTGCTCCGCCTCGCGGACCGAGGTGGCCGAGGAGACGTTCTTGTGGATCGAGTCGGCCAGGCCGGAGACGGCGAGGACGGCGTCGGAGACGGCGGCCGGCACCTTGGCGTCGGCGGTCGGCGCCCGGTGGGTGCCGTCCGCGGTGCGGTAGTTGTGGAAGCCGGTGCCGAACGCCTTGGTCATCGCGGCGGTGGAGCCGGCGACCTGCACGTAGTGGGCGTTGGAGGCGGAGACGGTGAGGCCCGCGGCGGACACCCAGTCGGTGACGGCCTTGACCTGCTCCGGGGTGGCGCCGAACTTCGCCTGGACCTGAGCGGACGTCAGGTACTGGCCGTAGCTCGGGGACTTGGGGTCGGAGACG
Source organism: Kitasatospora sp. CB02891 (assembly GCF_002803145.1). Classification (NCBI taxonomy): domain Bacteria; kingdom Bacillati; phylum Actinomycetota; class Actinomycetes; order Kitasatosporales; family Streptomycetaceae; genus Kitasatospora; species Kitasatospora sp. CB02891. The sequence continues at coordinate 291,549 of NZ_NNBO01000007.1, forward strand.
GCCCGGGCGAGGGCGGCGAGGCCGCTCGCGTCGCGGCCGGCCAGGTAGATCCGGGCGGTCGCCGGGGCGGCGGCGTCGGCCGCGCCCGCGTCGGCCTGCGGGGTGGCCCACTCCGGGTGGGTGCCCGGCAGGGCGCGGGCGGTGTCGCCCACGGGGGTGGCGGCGGTGGCCGGAACGGCCGCGCCGAGGGTGGTGATGATCAGTGCGGCCGCGACGGTGGCCGGAGCGATGCTCTTGGCGAGCCGATTGCGCGTGATGGGCACGTCGGTCCCCCCTTCTCGGTTCGATGGAGCGTCAGCCGCCCTTCGTGAGGGCGTGACGAGGCGCGCCGCAGGCGGACTGTCCCACCCCACTGCGGCACCGGAGTTGACTGTGCGACAGCTGTCTATTCGGACTGATGTGCGCCGCTCAAGAGTGAGGCCGAAAGATTTACCCGGCCATGACCCGATCGGGGGGAAGGGTTGGTCGCGGGCGGGGCGGCGGGCCCCGGGGGAGTGGTCACCGTGTCCGGCCGCCGGTGCAGGTCGTTGCATACGAAGGGAGCCGAACACAGGCGCGGGCCGAATCGGAGAGTCATACCCACCGTGGATCCCGGTATGCATCCAAACGGTGAGAACTTTGGTGGAAGAGGGGCCAAAAGCCTCTCACCGGCCTAGTCTTGTCAAGGTGAACGATCCTCAGCCTGCAGCCGCTGCCACCGTCACCGCCGTCCGCCCGCTCGCCGCCCTCCGGGCCCGAGTAGCGGCCCACCAGGCCGAGTTGATCGACCTGCGCCGTGATCTCCACCGGCACCCGGAGCTCGGCCGCCAGGAGTTCCGCACCACCAAGCTGCTGCGCGAGCGACTGGTCGCCGCCGGGCTGGAGCCGCGGGTGCTCCCGGGCGGCACCGGTCTGCTGGTGGACCTCGTCCCGCCGGGCACCGCGCCCGGCACCCCGCTGCTGGCGTTCCGCGCCGACATCGACGCGCTGCCGATCGACGACGCCAAGAAGGACGTCCCGTACCGCTCCACGGTGCCCGGCCGGGCGCACGCCTGCGGGCACGACGTGCACACCGCGGTGGTGCTCGGCACCGCGCTGGTGCTGGCCGAGGCGCTGGCCGCGGGGGAGCTGACCCGTCCGGTGCGGCTGATCTTCCAGCCGGCGGAGGAGACGATGCCGGGCGGCGCGCTGGACGTGATCGCGGCCGGCGGGATGAAGGGGGTCGGGCGGATCTTCGCGGTGCACTGCGACCCCAAGGTGCAGGTCGGCCGGATCGCCCTGAAGACCGGGGCGATCACCTCGGCCTGCGACAAGGTGATGATCAGCGTGGACGGCCCGGGCGGGCACACCGCCCGCCCGCACCTGACCACCGACCTGGTCACCGCGGTCGCCAAGCTGGCCGCCGAGGCGCCGTCCGGGCTGGCCCGCCGGATGGACCCGCGCTGGGGCGTCTCGCTGGTGTGGGGGCGGATCGCGGCCGGCTCGGCGCCGAACGTGATCCCGCAGCACGCCGAACTGGAGGGCACCGTGCGCTGCCTGGAGCTGGCGGGCTGGCGGCAGGCGCCGGAGGTGCTGGAGGAGCTGGTCGCGCACCTGGCCGAGACGTACCGCGCCAAGTGGACGCTGAACTACCACCGGGGCGTCCCGCCGGTGGTCAACGAGGCCGACTCGATCGACCAGCTGGAGCGTGCCATGAACGAGCGGTTCGCCGAGGGCCGCGGCCCGGTTGTGGAGCCGACCGAGCAGAGCCTGGGCGGCGAGGACTTCTCCTGGTACCTGGAGCACGCGCCGGGCGCGCTGGCCCGCCTGGGCGTCCGCAGCCCGGACGAGAAGGGCGTCCGCGACCTCCACCAGGGCGACTTCGACGCGGACGAGCGGGCGATCGCCATCGGCGTCGAGCTGTTCGCCTCGCTGGCCCTGGAGCACGCCCGGATCTGAGCGCGCACCGGGGCGGGCCCCCTTCCCGGAGAGTCGTTCGCGCGGCCGGATCCGCCGCGCGAACGACTCTCCGGGGAGGGGGCCCGTGCCATGGGCCGGGGCCGACGGCCGGGGCCGGCGGGGCCGCTCCGGCGGGTGCGGGGAGGCGTGTTCCGGGGTAAGGGGCGGAGGCGTACCGTGGTGGCGCGCTACCAGCCAGTAGCGGAACGGGAGTTGAACAAGTGTGCGGCTATGTCCGGATTTGCCCGGGCGTACGACCACATTTTGATAACAACCCCGGGGCCTGTGCAGGCCGTAACACAACCGTGTTCTACGCGCGTTACGGTGGCGCTCGACCACGCCAACCGGGTGTGTGAGAAGGAGAAACTCCCTTGCGCCGTTCACTCAAGCTCGCCGCGGCCGTGCTCTCGGGTTCCCTGGGCATCGCCTCGCTCGCCGCCTGCGGCGCAAAGAGCACCGACAACAACACCGCCGGTGCCGGCGGCGGCTCCGGTCTGAAGGTCGGCATGGCCTACGACATCGGCGGCCGTGGGGACCAGTCCTTCAACGACTCCGCCGCGCGTGGTCTGGACCAGGCCAAGTCCGAGCTGGGCGCCACCATCAACGAGGCCGAGGCCAAGTCCGGTGAGTCCGAGGCCGACAAGGAGCAGCGCCTGAAGTCGCTGGTCAACGGCGGCTTCAACCCGGTCATCGCGGTCGGCTTCATCTACCAGGACGCGGTCAACAAGGTCGCCAAGGACAACCCGAACGTCAAGTTCGCGATCGTCGACTCGAACTCGCCGGACCAGCCGTCCAACGTGACCTCGCTGACCTTCTCCGAGGAGCAGGGCTCCTTCCTGGCGGGCGTGGCCGCGGCCAACAAGTCGAAGACCAAGCACGTCGGCTTCATCGGCGGCGTCCAGTCCGAGCTGATCAAGAAGTTCGAGGCCGGCTACACCGCGGGCGCCAAGTCCGTCACCCCGGACATCACCGTCGAGGTCACCTACCTGTCGACCCCGCCGGACAACACCGGCTTCGCCGACCCGGGCAAGGGCAAGCAGGCCGCGCAGGGCCAGCTCGACAAGGGCGCGGACGTCATCTACTCCGCCGCCGGCTCCTCCGGCAGCGGCTCCATCGAGGCCGTCGCCACCGCCCCGGGCAACAAGTGGGCGATCGGCGTCGACTCCGACCAGGCCAACCAGCCGGCCCTGTCGAAGTACAAGGACCACATCCTCACCTCGATGCTGAAGAACGTGAACACCGCGGTGTTCTCCTTCATCAAGTCGGCCAAGGACGGCAACGCCCAGGGCGGCGTGAAGAACTTCGACCTGAAGGACGGCGGCGTGTCGCTGTCCGTCACCGGTGGCTTCATCGACGACATCAAGGCGAAGATCGACGCCGCCACCCAGCAGATCACCAGCGGCGCGACCAAGGTCCCGACCGTCCCGCAGGGCTGATCCCCTGCCGGTGCGCCGCCCGCCCGCCGGGCGGCGCAGTGGTCTGACACATCTCACGGAAGGGGCTCGGACGGGATGCGCGCTGCGCATCCCCCGGGCCCCTGCCCATGCCGCACCCCGGTGTCCGTCCGGCGGCTGCACCACCCCAGGGTTCCCTCTTGAGCCTCCAGCGCGACGAAGCGCCCGACGACCAGCAGGAGATCGCCATCACCCCCTCCGACTCCGCCTCCCCCGGCGGCATCCCCAGCGCGGGGACGGCGACACCGGCCGTCGAACTGCGCGGCATCACCAAGCGCTTCCCCGGTGTGGTGGCCAACCACGACATCGACATCACCGTGCAGCGCGGCACCGTGCACGCCCTGATGGGCGAGAACGGCGCCGGCAAGTCCACCCTGATGAAGATCCTCTACGGGATGCAGAAGCCGGACGAGGGCACCATCGCCATCAACGGCGAGCAGGTGGTCTTCGCCACCCCGGGCGACGCGATCGCCCGCGGCATCGGCATGGTGCACCAGCACTTCATGCTGGCCGACAACCTCACCGTCTGGGAGAACATCGTCCTGGGCAGCGAGAAGCTGTACGGCATCGGCGCGAAGGCGAAGGCGAAGATCCGCGAGCTGTCCGACCAGTACGGCCTCGGCGTGCGGCCGGACGAGCTGGTCGAGGACCTCGGCGTGGCCGACCGGCAGCGCGTGGAGATCCTCAAGGTGCTGTACCGCGGCGCCCGGATCCTGATCCTGGACGAGCCGACCGCGGTCCTGGTCCCGCAGGAGGTCGACGCGCTGTTCGACAACCTGCGCGAGCTCAAGGCCGAGGGCGTCACCGTCATCTTCATCTCGCACAAGCTGCACGAGGTGCTGTCGGTCGCCGACGCGATCAGCGTGATCCGCCGCGGCACCACGGTCGGCGACGCCGACCCGAAGGCCGTCACCGCCCGCCAGCTGGCCGAGCTGATGGTCGGCGCCGAACTGCCCTCCCCGGAGAGCCGCGAGTCCACCGTCACCGACGTGGAGATGCTCCGCGTCGAGGGCCTGCGGATCGCCAAGCCGGACGCCGAGGGCGTCGAGCGCGTGGTGCTGGACGACATCTCGCTGCGCATCCACAAGGGCGAGATCCTCGGCATCGCCGGTGTCGAGGGCAACGGCCAGGCCGAACTGGTCGAGGCGATCATGGGCATGCTGCCGCTGGACGCCGGCACCGTCACGCTGGACGGCGCCGACCTGACCGGCACCCGCACCCGGGCCCGCCGCGAGGCCGGCATCGGCTACATCCCGGAGGACCGGCACCGGCACGGCCTGCTGCTGGAGGCCCCGCTCTGGGAGAACCGGATCCTCGGCCACGTCACCGAGCGCCCCAACTCCAAGGGCGCGCTGCTCGACCCGGCCGGCGCCCGGGCCGACACCCAGCGGATCGTCGAGCAGTACGACGTCCGCACCCCCGGCATCGAGGTCACCGCGGCGTCGCTGTCCGGCGGCAACCAGCAGAAGCTGATCATCGGCCGCGAGATGAGCCACGACCCGAAGCTGCTGATCGCCGCCCACCCGACCCGCGGCGTGGACGTCGGCGCGCAGGCGCAGATCTGGGAGCAGATCCGCTCCGCGCAGCGCGAGGGCCTGGCGGTGCTGCTGATCTCCGCCGACCTGGACGAGCTGATCGGCCTGTCCGACACCATCCGGGTGATCTACCGCGGCGCGCTGGTCGCCGACGCCGACCCGGCCACCGTCACCGCGGAGGATCTGGGCACCGCGATGACCGGCGCCGCCACCGGCCACATCGTCTCCGACACCGGCACCACCGGCTCCGACCGGGTTCCGCCCACCGACACCGCCGATTACGTGCAGGCGGGGGAGTAGCCACATGACCAGTCCCAACCCCCCGGCTGCAGAAGCGGCCGACCGGCCGCGCAAGCGGCAGATCGACCTGGAGCGGATCGGGCTCGGCCTGGCCGCGCCCGTGCTGGCCGTGCTGCTGTCGGTGATCATCGCCGGCACGCTGCTGGCGGTCTCCGGCCGCGACCCGTTCGGCGCCTTCCGGATCATGTGGAACTACGGCACCGCGTCGGACGGCCAGGTCGCCGTCCTGAACAAGGCGACCGTGTACTACCTGGCCGCGGCCGCCGCCGCGTTCGGGTTCCGGATGAACCTGTTCAACATCGGCATCGAGGGCCAGTACAAGCTGGCCATGATGATGGCCGCGTTCGTCGGCACCCAGATCGACCTGCCGGCCTTCCTGCAGATCCCGCTGCTGCTGATCGTCGCGATGTTCGTCGGCGGCCTGTGGGCGTCGATCGCCGGTGTGCTGAAGGTCTACCGCGGCGTCAGCGAGGTCATCTCGACCATCATGCTGAACGCCATCGCCACCGCCGTGATCGGCGTGCTGCTGGTGCCGGGCATCCTGGCGCCGAAGACCGGCGGCACCACCAACTCGATCCAGACCGCGAAGATCTCCGAGTCCAGCCACTTCTTCTCGATCGAGACCCAGGGCGGCACCCTGTGGGGCTTCATCGTGATCGCGGCGCTGGTCGGCGTGGTCTTCCACTTCACCCTGAACCGCACCCGGTTCGGCTTCGACCTGCGCGCCACCGGCCGCTCGGAGACCGCCGCCAAGGCCTCCGGCGTCAACGTCAAGCGCATGGTGATCACCTCGATCGTGGTCTCCGGTGCGCTGGCCGGCCTGGTGGGCCTGCCCGAGCTGATGCAGAACACCCCGTACTTCGGCCAGAACGTGCAGGTCGGCCTGGGCTTCATCGGCATCTCGGTGGCGCTGCTCGGCCGCAACACCCCGATCGGCATCGCGTTCTCCGCGCTGCTGTTCGCCTTCCTGGACGCCTCCGGCGCCCAGCTGCCCACCCGGGGCGACTACCCGGCCGAGATCATCCCGGTGATCCAGGGCACCATCGTCATCTGCGTCGTCGTGGCCTACGAACTGGTGCGCCGCTTCGGCCTCAAGCGCCAGCAGCAGAAGGTCGGCGCCGAGCTCGCCGCGCAGGCCGCCGCCACTGCGGCCGCCCAGAAGGAGGTGGCGGCATGAGCACCACTGTCGCCAAGCCGACGTCGTCCGTCGCGCCCGCGAAGAAGAAGTCCAAGCTGACCTGGCCGGTGGTGCTGCTGCTGATCGCGGCCGCCCTGCTGCTGTTCGCGGCGATCGGCGCGATCACCGGCAACCACGGACTGACCTCCTCGGGCCAGATCGGCGCCGCGGTGTCCTCCGCCGTGCCGATCGCCATGGCCGGCCTCGGCGGCCTGTGGGCCGAGCGCGCGGGCGTGGTCAACATCGGCCTCGAAGGCATGATGGTGGCCGGCACGTTCTGCGGCGCCTGGGCCGGCTTCCTGGTCAACCCGTGGGTCGGCCTGCTGGCCGGCATGGCGGGCGGCGCGGCCGGCGGTCTGCTGCACGCGCTGATCACCGTCACCTTCGGCGTCGACCACATCGTCTCCGGCGTCGGCATCAACCTGCTGGTCCCCGGCATCTGCGCGTACGTCAACCGGATCTACTACAAGGACTACGTGGCCGACGGCGCCGGTGCGAACCAGTCGCCGCCCGCCGAGTCGCTGCCCACCTTCACCGTCCCCGGCCTGTCGAACTGGCTGGACGGCATCGAGCAGCACCACTGGTTCCTGGTCTCCGACGTGGCCGGCATCGTCCGCGGCCTCACCACCGAGCTGTCGGTGGTCACCCTGATCGCCGGCGCGTTCCTGGTCGGCAGCTACTTCGTGCTCTGGCGCACGGTGTTCGGCCTGCGGCTGCGCTCCTGCGGCGAGAACCCGACCGCCGCCGAGTCGCTGGGCGTCAACGTCTACAAGTACAAGTACCTCGCGGTGATCTCCTCCGGCGCCTTCGCGGGCCTCGGCGGCGCGTACCTCTCGCTGGTCGCCGCGCACTTCTACCGGGACGGCCAGACCCAGGGCCGCGGCTTCATCGGCCTGGCCGCGATGATCTTCGGCAACTGGATGCCGGGCGGCCTGGCCGCCGGCGCGGGCCTGTTCGGCTTCACCGACAGCCTCCAGTTGCGCGACGCAGACTCGGTGCACGTGCTGCTGCTGGTGGTCGCCATCGCGATGGCGGCGCTCGCGCTGTGGCAGTTCTACCGCCGCAAGTTCACGGCCGGCGCGATCAGCCTGGTGGTCGCCGGCGGCGTCGCCCTCTGGTACGCCACCACCGACGCCGTCCAGCGCCCGCTGATCGTCGCCACCCCGTACGTGATCACCCTGGTGGTGCTCGCGCTGGCCGCCCAGCGACTGCGGATGCCCAAGGCCGACGGCCAGATCTACCGCAAGGGACAGGCCAAGTGACGCCGCCCCCGACCGCGGACGCGGTGGACTGGGAGGCGCTGCGGGAGGCCGCCCGCGCGGCGATGCGCCACGCCTACGCCCCCTACAGCAAGTACCCGGTCGGGGCGGCGGCCCTGGTCGACGACGGCCGCACGGTGACCGGCTGCAACGTGGAGAACGCCTCCTACGGCCTCGGCCTGTGCGCCGAGTGCGGCCTGGTCTCCGCGCTGTACGCCACCGGCGGCGGCCGGCTGACGGCGTTCACCTGCGTGGACGGCGCCGGCGAGCTGCTGATGCCGTGCGGGCGCTGCCGCCAGCTGCTCTTCGAGCACGGCGGCCCCGACCTGCTGGTCGAACTGCCGTCCGGGGTACGGCCGATGAGCGAGGTCCTGCCGGACGCGTTCGGGCCGGACAAGCTGTAGCTTCTGCTGGCTGATCACTTTGTTACGCGCGTAGAGTGTCGCGGGAGGACATCCCGCGGCACTCTTCGCATTTCACACCTCTCTGGAGCACCTGCATGGACGCCATCTCCGTCATCCGGGCCAAGCGCGACCGGGGCGAGCTGACCGACCCCCAGATCGACTGGGTGATCGACGCCTACACCCGCGGCGAGGTCGCCGACGAGCAGATGTCCGCCCTCGCGATGGCCATCCTGCTCAACGGCATGACGGCCCGTGAGATCAGCCGCTGGACCGACGCGATGATCCGCTCCGGCGAGCGCATGGACTTCTCCTCGCTCGGCGTCCCCACCGCCGACAAGCACTCCACCGGCGGCGTCGGCGACAAGATCACCCTCCCGCTCGCCCCGCTGGTCGCCGCCTGCGGCGCCGCCGTCCCGCAGCTCTCCGGCCGCGGCCTCGGCCACACCGGCGGCACCCTCGACAAGCTCGAATCCATCCCCGGCTGGCGCGCCCTGCTCTCCAACGACGAGATGCTCGCCGTCCTGCGCGACTGCGGCGCCGTGATCTGCGCCGCCGGCGACGGCCTGGCCCCCGCCGACAAGAAGCTCTACGCCCTGCGCGACGTCACCGGCACCGTCGAGGCCATCCCGCTGATCGCCTCCTCGATCATGTCCAAGAAGATCGCCGAGGGCACCGGCGCACTCGTCCTGGACGTCAAGGTCGGCTCCGGCGCGTTCATGAAGAACCTCGACGACGCCCGCGAGCTCGCCCGCACCATGGTCGGCCTCGGCCGCTCCGCCGGCGTCGCGACCGTCGCCCTGCTCACCGACATGTCCACCCCGCTCGGACTCACCGCCGGCAACGCCCTCGAAGTCCGCGAATCGCTGGAGGTCCTCGCCGGCGGCGGCCCCGCCGACGTCGTCGAACTCACCCTCGCGCTCGCCCGCGAGATGCTCGCCGCCGCGGGCGTCCACGGCAAGGACCCGGCCGACGCCCTCCGCGACGGCTCCGCCATGGACCACTGGCGCCGCATGATCACCGCCCAGGGCGGCGACGTCGACGCCCCCCTCCCCGTCGCCCGCGAGACCCACGTCATCCCCGCCCCCGCCACCGGCGTCCTCACCACCCTCGACGCCTACGCCGTCGGCGTCGCCGCCTGGCGCCTCGGCGCCGGCCGCGCCCGCAAGGAGGACCCGGTCCAGGCCGGCGCCGGCGTCGAACTCCACGCCAAGCCCGGCGCCACCGTCACCGCCGGCCAGCCCCTCCTCACCCTCCACACCGACACCCCCGAGCGCTTCCCCTACGCCATCGAGGCCCTGCACGACGCCATCACCATCGCCCCCACCGGCACCGGGTTCACCCCGGCCCCGATCGTCCTGGACCGGATCGCCTGACGGTTCGCCGACGCGCCCTGCGCGCCCGCTCTCAGGAGTAGGTGCGCAGGACGCCGGTGTCGAGGGTCCACGGGCCGACGGTGATGACGTCGCCGAAGGCGAAGTCGGTGCGGCGGGTGTAGCCGGGTTCGGCGTGGACGATGCCGGTGCCCAGCCGGGGGTCGACCAGCAGGTAGAGCGGGATGCCCATGGCCGCGTAGTCGCGGACCTTGGCGTGGTAGTCCGTTTCGGCGTTGCTCTTCGACACGATCTCGACGACGAGGAGGACCTGGCTCGGCAGGAACGCCGCAGCCTCGTCGTCGAGCGCCGCTTCGGGGAAGACCATGAGGTCGGGGTTGCGCAGGCGCCCGAGGGAGGGGTCGACCAGGTCGGCGCCTCCGTGGGCGAGGTAGCCCGGATGGCTCTGCGGAAGCTGGGCGTTGAGCTGCTGAGCGATGCGGACGACTGCGAGCTCGTGGCGCTTCACCGGGGACGTCATCATGACGACGGTGCCGTTCGCGATCTCTGTCTTCCCCCCGCCCGGCACCTGCGGCAGCTGATCGGCGATCTCGCGGAGCCTGGCAAACGTGGCAGGGTCGACGCTCATGCCCGGAGTGTATCGACGGCCACCGCCCGGCGGGCGGCTGTGGCGCGGTGGGTGGCGTACAGGGTGACGCCGGCCGCGCAGGCCATGGCGGTGAGGGCGACGGTGGCCGTGCCGGACCAGCCGGTGGAGTGGTAGGCGTCGGCGCCGACCGTGCCGCCGAGGCTGTTGCCGAGGTAGTAGGCGATCAGGTAGAGCGCGGAGGCCTGGGCGCGGCCGGTGGCGGCGGTGCGGCCGACGGCGGAGGACGCGGTGGCGTGGCCCGCGAAGAAGCCGGCGGTGATCAGGACCAGGCCGAGGATCGCGCAGAACAGCGAGTTCGCGAGGGAGAGCAGCAGGCCGGCCGTGGTGGCGGAGATCGCCAGGTAGAGGGTGCCGCGGCGGCCACAGCGGGCGGTCAGCCGGCCGGCCGAGGCGGAGGACGCCGTGCCGACCAGGTACACCACGAAGATCGACGCGGCGACGGACTCCGGCAGGTGGAACGGCGCCGAGGTGAGCCGGTACCCGACGGTGTTGTAGACCGCGCCGAAGACCGCCATGAACAGCATCCCGAGCGCATACAGCCGCAGCAGCAGCGGGTTGCGCAGGTGTCCGGCGACGGTCGCGGCCAGCGCGCGGGCGTCCACCGGCGTCCGCCGGAAGTGCCGGGCCCGGGGGATCAGCAGCCGGAAGGCGAGCACCGCGAGCAGCGCGAGGACGGCCGAGACCGCCAGCCCCCAGCGCCAGCCCCAGGCGGCCGCGACCCAGCCGGAGACCAGGCGTCCGCCCATCCCGCCGATCGAGTTGCCGGCCACGTACAGGCCCATTGCGGAGGCCAGCGCCGTCGGGTGCACCTCCTCGGCGAGGTAGGCCATCGCGGTGGCCGGGAGCCCGGCCAGCGCCGCGCCCTGGACGGCCCGCAGGACCACCAGCGTGGTGAGGTCCGGGGCGAACGGCAGCGCGAGGGCGAGCAGCGCGGCGGCGAGGGTGGACGCCGTCATCACTGCGGTGCGCCCGTACCGGTCGGAGAGGGCGCTGGCGGGCAGCAGCGCGAGCGCGAGGCCGAGGGTGGACGCGGAGGCCGTCCAGCTGGCCTGGCCGGGCGTCAGGTCGAGGTCGGCGGAGAGGATCGGCAGCAGGCCCTGGGTGGAGTACAGCAGGACGAAGGTGGCGACACCGGCCGCGAACAGGGCGAGGTTGGCGCGGCGGAAGTCCCGGCTGCCGGGGCGCAGGCGCAGGTCGGTCACGGATGCGGGGGATGCGGGGGCGGGCGCGGAGAGCGCCTCGGTACTGGCAGGCTGCATGCCAATGACGCTAGGGCGGCGCGGGCTGATGCGTCCAATGCATGAATGAGGGAAGATCCATGCCGTGACGTATGAGAGCAGCTCCGCGCCCACCCGCCTCGCCGAGCTCGGTCCGGACGCCGATGTGACGCGCCTCGCACCGCAGTTGGCGGAGTTCGCGGCGGTCGCCCGACTGGAACACGTCACCCGGGCCGCGCAGCTGCTCGGCATGCCGCAGCCCACCCTCTCCCGCGCGGTCGCCCGCCTGGAGGCACAGCTCGGCGTCGACCTGCTCGCCCGGCAGGGCCGCACCGTCCGCCTGACCCGGGCCGGACGGCTGCTGCTGGACGCCGTCGAACGGGCGCTCGCCGAGGTCGAACGCGGCGCGGAGGCGGCCCGCGCGGAGGCCGACCCGACGGCCGGGCGGGTCGCGTTCGGCTTCCTGCACACCATGGGGACGGACGCGGTGCCCGCCCTGCTGCGAGGGTTCCGGGCCGGGCATCCGCAGGTCCGCTTCCAACTGGTGCAGGACTACGTCGCCGCGATGCTGGAACGCCTGCGCGCCGGGGAGTTGGACCTCTGCCTGGTCTCCCCGCTCCCCGACACGCCCGAACTGACGGCCCGTCCGCTCGACGAGCAGCGCCTCTACCTGACCGTCCCCGCGGACCACCGGCTCGCCGGGCGCCGCCGGATCCGCCTCGCCGAGGTCGCCGACGAGCCGTGGGTGACGGTCGAGGAGGGCTACGGCCTGCGCCACATCATGGAGGGCTTCTGCGCGGAGGCTGGCTTCACCCCGCGGATCGCCTTCGAGGGCGAGGAGGTCGAAACCCTCCGCGGCCTGGTCGCCGCCGGCCTCGGCGTCGCCCTCCTCCCACCCGCCCTCGTCCCCCGCCCGGGCGTCGTCGAACTCGAAGTCACCGCCCCCCGCACCCGCCGAGCCATCGGCCTCGCCTGGCACGCGACCCGCCCCCTCACCCCACCGGCAGCCGCATTCCGGGACTTCGTCCTGTCCCGCCGGGGGAGCATCCTGGCCCACGACTGAGCGAGGGTTCCGCTTCGCGGTGTGGGTTCCGCTTCGCGGTGTGGGTTCCGCTTCGCGGTGTGGGTTCCGCTTCGCGGTGTGGGTTCCGCTTCGCGGTGTGGGTTCCGCTTCGCGGTGTGGGTTCCGCTTCGCGGTGTGGGTTCCGCTTCGCGGTGTGGGTTCCGCTTCGCGGTGTGGGTTCCGCTGCGCGGTGTGGGTTCCGCTTCGCGGTGTGGGTTCCGCTTCGCGGTGTGGGTTCCGCTTCGCGGTGTGGGTTCCGCTTCGCGGTGTGGGTTCCGCTTCGCGGGGTGGGTTCCGCTTCGCGGTGTGGGTTCCGCTTCGCGGTGTGGGTTCCGCTTCGCGGTGTGGGTTCCGCTTCGCGGTGTGGGTTCCGCTTCGCGGTGTGGGTTCCGCTTCGCGGTGGGGTTGGGCGGGGCAATTCGTCGGCCTGGCCCGGCGTGCGACGCAGCCCCTCGCCTCATCGGTGTCTGTGTTCCGTGACCTCGTGCTGTTGTGGCGGGGACGCCCCCGCTCAGGGCCGTGCGGGGGTTCCGCTTCCCACGGTGGGTGGGGCACGTGGCTGATCTACGCGCGTAGGGGCTATGCTCCGGCAATGGAGAAGCAGATCACTCTCGCGGGCACGACGGCCCCGCGTGTTCCCACGGCGGAGCAGATTGCCCGCGCCCCCAAGGTTCTGTTGCACGACCACCTGGACGGTGGGTTGCGGCCGGAGACCATCGTCGAGCTGGCGGCGGACTGCGGCTACGAAGGGCTGCCGACCACCGACCCGGCGGAGCTCGGGGTGTGGTTCCGGGAGGCGGCGGACTCGGGGTCGTTGGAGCGGTACCTGGAGACGTTCGCGCACACGTGTGCGGTGATGCAGACCCGGGCGGCGCTGGTCCGGGTGGCGGCGGACTGCGCGGAGGACCTGGCGGCGGACGGCGTGGTGTACGCCGAGGTGAGGTACGCGCCGGAGCAGCACCTGGAGGCGGGGCTGACCCTGGACGAGGTGGTGGAGGCCGTCAACGAGGGCTTCCGGCTGGGCGAGGCGAACGCCCGGGCGCGCGGGCACCGGATCCGGGTCGGGACGCTGTTGACCGCCATGCGGCACGCGGCCCGTTCGCAGGAGATCGCCGAGCTGGCGAACCGCCACCGGGACCGCGGGGTGGTCGGGTTCGACATCGCGGGCGCGGAGGCCGGTCACCCGCCGACCCGGCACCAGGCCGCGTTCGACTACCTCAAGGGCGAGAACAACCACTTCACCATCCACGCCGGTGAGGCGTTCGGGCTGCCGTCGATCTGGGAGGCGGTGCAGTGCTGCGGCGCGGACCGGCTCGGTCACGGTGTGCGGATCGTGGACGACATCACGGTCGGCGAGGACGGCCGGGTGGAGCTCGGGCGGCTGGCCGCGTACGTGCGGGACAAGCGGGTGCCGCTGGAGATGTGCCCGACGTCGAACCTGCAGACCGGTGCGGCGGCGTCGTACGCCGAGCACCCGATCGGGCTGCTGGCGGGGCTGAAGTTCCGGGTCACCGTCAACACCGACAACCGGCTGATGAGCGGGACCAGCATGAGCCGCGAGTTCGGGCACCTGGTGGACGCGTTCGGCTACACGCTGGGCGACCTGGAGTGGTTCACCGTCAACGCGATGAAGTCGGCGTTCCTGCCGTTCGACGAGCGGCTGGCGATGATCAACGACGTGATCAAGCCGGGGTACGCGGAGCTGAAGGCCGAGTGGCTGTTCGGTCCGCGCGGCTGACGGTCCGTCGTCGGCGGTCTGCCCCCCGAGTGGTCAACGTCCATGGAGATGGTCGGACTTATCACTCGGGGGAGTGGTCGGATTTTGAACCGGGCGTGGCGCTGTCACTACGGTGAGCCGGTCACTGCTGACTCGGTGTGACGGCCGTGCCCTGAATCCCCGGGCGTGCGACCCCGCACCGGCCCGACCAGGACTGAGGACGCACACATGAAGCAGGCCACTCTCAAGGCCGCCGGCACCGCCGTGCTCGGCGTTGTCGCCGCCGCCGTCGCCGCGGGCACCGCCTCCGCCGCGCCGGTCGCCCCCGGCGGCCTCGGACTGCCGACCGGCGCGCTCACCAACCCGGGTGTGACCGGTGCCGCCACCGGGGCCGTGAGCAAGCTGCCCGGCGCCGACCAGCTCGGCACCGTGACGGGCGCGCTCAACCCGGCCGCCGGCACCCCGGCCGCGGCCCCCGCCCCGGCCCAGGCCGCGGAGCAGACCGCGCCGGTCGCCGAGCAGGTCGGCCCCGCCGGTGTCGACCCGCAGGCCGCGCCCGAGCACCGGGTGGGCGGCCTGGACGCCGTCCCGGGCGGCCAGGGCCTGGCCAAGACCCCGGTCGGCGGTGTGATCAGCACGCTGACCAGCCTGACCCCGACCGGCGGCGGCGCCCCCGGCCTGCCGGGCCTGCCCGGTGTGGGCGGCTGACGGCTCCGGCGAGGAGCAGAACGGCCGAGGGGCCGTCCCGCAGCAGCGGGGCGGCCCCTTCGTCATGGGCGGTACGGGTGGCGCGGGCGTCATCGGGCGCCGCGGGCGGGTCACGGCTCCTGCGGGAGCAGCAGCCACAGCGCCAGGTAGATCAGGAACTGCGGGCCGGGCAGCAGGCAGGACGCCAGGAAGATGATCCGGACCGTCCACGGCGTGAACCCGAAGCGCTGGGCGATGCCGGCGCAGACGCCGCCGATGACGCGGTGGTGGCGGGGGCGGGCGAGGGTGCTCATCTTCTCCTCCGAGCGGAGTGTTTCCGGGCCGGGCGGTCCGACCGGGGATGACTCCATCGTCGCGCCGCGACCTGCTGCTCTCCGTCCGCCGCGATGCCGATTCGGACCCGGAGCCGCTCCCCGTCCCGGGGTACGCCGACCTCGGGGTCGACTCCGGGGCGGACCCCGAGGCCGGGAACCTCCGTGTGCATTTCGTCTTCCGGGCAAACAAGGTCAAAGGGTGGGTGAAGGGACGGAACTGACTGGTGGTCGACGTCGGGGAAATGCCACACTCGCGCGAATTGATCTTCTTCCGCTGAATTCGAAGGACTTCCTGTGCGTGCGAACCGGTTGCCGGCCGCCTTTGCCCTGACCGTTCTCGCCATGGCGGGAACGGCCGCCTGCGGATCGGAGGACCGTTCGGGCCCGGCCGCGGAGAACGGACTGGCCGGGCTCTCGGGGGCGGAGGTCGTCGCCAGGACGCAGGCGGCCGGGGCCGGGGCGACCTCGGTGCGGATGACCCTCCGGGGCGACTCGGCGGACGGCAGCGAGACTGCCACCGTCTCCGCCGCCCGCAACGGCGACTGCACCGACGAGGTGGCCGGGGGCAACCCGATCGAGGACGGCTAC
Organism: Kitasatospora sp. CB02891; assembly: GCF_002803145.1. Taxonomy (NCBI): domain Bacteria; kingdom Bacillati; phylum Actinomycetota; class Actinomycetes; order Kitasatosporales; family Streptomycetaceae; genus Kitasatospora; species Kitasatospora sp. CB02891. The sequence goes on from NZ_NNBO01000007.1 coordinate 307,182, forward strand.
AACAGGCAACTGCGGCAGACCCACGTCCTGCGCAAGGACGGGCGGACCTTCTTCAAGGCGGGCGGCCTGCGCGGCCCCGGCGGGCCGGCCGACCAGTGGATGTCCACCAGCAGTAAGGAGGCCGACCAGCTGGCGACCTACTGCGACCTGGCCCTCGGCATGCCGGACGAGCTGAACACCCTGACGGGCGGCGCCCGCAGCGGGCAGTGGGTCCGCGACGGCAGCACCCGGATCGGCGGCGTCCCGGCGGTGGTCCTGCACTTCACGACCGAGGACGCCGTCGACGAACTCGCCCTGGACACCGGCCCCGCCGGCAGCTCGGAGCTCCGGATCGCGGTCGCCGCCGAAGGCGAACCGCAGCTGCTGCGGGTGGAGCTCGCCTCCGGCTCGAACCGTCTCACCGTGCGGCTCCGCGACCACGGCGCGCCGGTGACGGTCACGCCGCCGCCCGCCGACCAGGTCCACGACTTCGACGCGCAGCTGCCGGTGGGCGAGGAGCTGTCGGAGGGCTGAACGGCCGCCGCGGGTCGGCGGATTTCCGGGCCTGCGCATTCGGCCGTTCGATCGTGGGCGAATGCAGTGGGAGCGGAAATCGGACCGCGACGCGGGCCCTCAGCGCCGCGGAGCCACCGGGGAGCCGAGCGTCCGGATCACGGGCGCCGCGACGGAGCGCGGGCGCTGCTCCTTCGGGCCCCGGCGCGGCGTAGCGGCGCGCGGCGCCACGGCCGGGCGGCGCAGGGCGCGGGCACGCAGCGGGGTGGCCAGGAGCAGGTGGGCGGCGGCGGCGCCGAGGGTGCCGAGGAGGATGTCGTCGACGTCGAGGACGTGGCCGGGGGCCCAGCCCTCCAGGATCTCCAGGGCGGTGGCGAGCAGGGCGGCGGCGCCGGTGGTGCGGAGGAAGGACAGCAGCCAGGACCGGTCGGGGCTGCCGACGGCGAGCGGGAGCAGCAGGCCCGCGGGGGCCAGCGGCAGGAGGCCGGAGGCGAGTGCGGCGGGCAGGGTGCGGGTGGTGAGCGCCTGGTGCACGGAGGCGAACGGGGTGAGGTTGGACGGGCCGGTCCAGGCCGCGGTGACCGGCCGGAGGGCCAGCCAGACCAGCAGCAGGAGGTGGAGGGTCAGCAGCAGCCGGGCTGCCGTCCGGTACCGGTACGGCGCCGTCGTGCGGTCGGTTCGCGCAGTGGTGTGCACATTCCGGGGGACGCGCGCCGTACCGGCGGTGGTTCCGCCGTTCGGGTGATCAGGGGCAGTGGCGGGCCGACGGCGCGCCGAACACCCCGGGCGCCGTCGCCGTCGCCGTCGGCGTCGCAGTCGGCGAGGGCGTGGCCGACGGCGTCGGGACCCGGCTCGGGGTGGCCTTCGCGGACGCGGACGCGGCCGGCGCGGTGGCGCCGGCCGACCCGGTCGCCGTCGGGGCGACCGGCATCAGGACGGGCGTGGGGCAGGCGGTGCGGCTGGCGGGCGCGCCGGCGTCGACCGGCACCGCGGTGGGGCGGATGCCGCAGCCGGTGAGCAGGGCCGTCGAGCCGGCCAGCAGGGCGACGGCGTGGAGGCGGCGGCGGGCGGTCATGGTGCTTCTTCCGGGCCGGGGGCGGGCGGTTGGGTGAGCGGCAGGGTGAGGGTGAACACGGCACCGCCCTCCGGGTTGTTGGCGGCGGTGATGGCGCCGCCGTGGATGAGGGCGTTGGCCTCGGCGATGGACAGGCCCAGGCCGCTGCCCTCGGAGCGGGCCCGGCCCTTGTCGGCCTTGTAGAAGCGGTCGAAGACGTGCGGCAGCACGTCCTCCGGGATGCCGGGGCCGCCGTCGGAGACGGACACCACCACGGTCTCGCCGTCCTGGCGGACCTTCACCTTCACCGGGGAGCCGCCGTGCTTGAGCGCGTTGCCGATCAGGTTGGCGAACACCACGTCCAGGCGGCGCGGGTCGACGACGGCCAGGATGCCGCGCGGGGCGTCCAGTTCGACGGCGTCGTACCAGGCCCGGCCGTCGATGCAGGACATGATCAGGTCGGCCATGTCGACCTCGTCGGCGACCAGCTTGGCGGTGCCGGCGTCGAACCGGGTCACCTCCATCAGGTTCTCCACCAGGTCGGACAGCCGGCGGGTCTCGGAGACCACGATCCGCACCGCCGGCTCGATCATCGGGTCGAGCGAGTCGGCCTCGTCCTCCAGGATGTCGGTGACGGCCGTCATCGCGGTCAGCGGGGTGCGCAGCTCGTGCGACATGTCGGCGACGAACCGCCGGGACTGCGCCTCGCGTGCGCTCAGCTCCGCGACCTGCTCCGACAGCGACTCCGCGGTGCGGTTGAACGTCCGTGCCAGGTCGGCGAGTTCGTCGTTGCCCTCGACGTCGAGCCGGGTGTCCAGTTCGCCCTCGCCGAGCCGCCGGGCGGCGTCGCCGAGCCGGCGCACCGGCCGCAGCACCGTCGCCGAGGCGCCCTGCGCGAGGAGCGCGGAGCCGACCAGCGCCAGCAGGGTGGCGATCGCCAGCGACCAGCCGAGGGTGTTCAGGTCGGCCCGCTCGTTCTGCAGCGACTTGAACATGTAGGCGGTCGGCCCGTCCGGCTCGACCTTCGTCCCGCCGACCACGTACGGCCCGGACAGGTTCACCCGCTGCCAGTACAGGTGGTACTGGTACGGGTTGCCCGGGCCGATCTCGCGCGGCTTGTTGACCGCGGTGACCAGGGCCGGCGGCACCTGCTTGGCGGTGAAGGCGATCGGGTCGGAGGAAGCGGTGCAGTCCGGCTGCGACGGGTCGACCACGACCACGTCGTACGCCAGGCCGGAACTCGCCACCTGCACCGCCAGCGACGACAGGTCCTGGCAGGTCGGGTGCAGCGGCAGCTGCGAGACGGTGCGGGTCAACGAGCCGCGGAAGTCGTTCAGGGAGGCGTTCTGGGCGCGCCTGAGCACCGCGTCGCGGTTCAGCCAGTAGGCGATCCCGGACGCGGACACGGCGGTCACCAGCGCGACCGCGGCGAACACCGCGATCAGCCGGACCCGCAACGAGCTGAGCCGCTGCCAGGACACCGAACGGGCACGGTGCGGCGCGGACTGATGGTCGGTCAAAAAAGGCTCACCAGGCAGAAGGAGGGCGTCACGCGGGCGGGTCCAGACGGTAGCCGACCCCGCGGACGGTACGGATCAGCGTCGGCGCGGACGGCACGTCCTCGACCTTCGCCCGCAGCCGCTGCACGCACGCGTCCACCAGGCGGGAGTCGCCCAGGTAGTCGTGCTCCCAGACCAGCCGCAGCAGCTGCTGGCGGGACAGCGCCTGCCCCGGGCGGCGGCTCAGCTCCAGCAGCAGCCGCAGCTCGGTCGGGGTCAGCTGGAGGTCCTGGCCGTCCTTGGTCACGGTCATCGCCGAGCGGTCGATCACCAGGCCGCCGTACGCCGCGGAGTCCGAGCTCTCCCGCTCGCCGCGGCGCAGCACGGCCCGGATCCGGGCGTCCAGCACCCGTGGCTGCACCGGCTTCACCACGTAGTCGTCGGCGCCGGACTCCAGGCCGACCACCACGTCGATGTCGTCGGAGCGCGCCGTCAACAGGATGATCGGCAGCTGGTCGGTGCGCCGGATGCGCCGGCACACCTCGAAACCGTCGATGCCCGGCAGCATCACGTCGAGCACGATCAGGTCCGGGCGCTGCTCCTTGAACAGGCGCAGACCGTCCTCGCCGGACGCGGCGGTGGCGACCCGGTGACCCTGGCGGGTGAGGGCGAGTTCGAGGCCCGTGCGAATGGCGTCGTCGTCCTCGATCAGAAGCAGGTAAGACACGGAGGTCATTGTGTCCCACCCTGACCCGGGAAACACCCACCCGGGTGATCCCGGCCCTCCCGGGAACCGGATCGGCCTGCTCCGGCGTCAGCCCTGTCGGAGCCGACGACTGCCCGGAAACGGGTGTCCTTGTGACAGCCCTGTGACAGTCGACAGACACCGCCATGACGAGCGCCCGGCAGGATTTTCCTTGTCGCCGCAACAAACACCGGGCCCGGCCCGGAGCGGCGACGAGCAAGGAACCGCTCGTACCGACCATGGGGGTGCCCGATGACCGCAACGCTGACGACCCGAAACGCCGGGCCGCGTGCAGCCGTGCTGGGCACCAACCGGCCGCGTCACGAGGAGGAGAGCGCCGGCGCCGTCGTCGTACGGGGGTGCACGCACAGCGCCGGAACCCGCCGCCCGGTCGTGGGGACCAGGAGCGGGGACACCACCCACGGCCGGCTGGGGAGCCAGGCCGCGGGCCGGATGCTGCGGCTCGCGCCGCAGACCTTCCGGGGGGAGCAGGCCGACCAGGGAGGCGCGCAGGGCGAGCAGCCGGCCGCCGCGACGGACGAGGCACGCGACATCGCCGAGTTCACCGCGTACGTGCGTGAGCGCCGCGCCTCCCTGTACGCCACCGCCTACCACCTGACCGGCGACCGCCACGAGGCCGAGGACCTGCTGCAGTCCGCGCTGTTCTCCACCTACCGCGCCTGGGGCCGGATCACCGACAAGGCCGCGGTCGGCGGTTACCTCCGCCGCACCATGACCAACCTGCACATCTCGGCCTGGCGCCGCCGCAAGGTCAACGAGTACCCGACCGAGGAACTCCCCGAGCACGCCGGCGACACCGACGCCATGGGCGGCACCGAACTGCGCACCGTGCTCTGGCAGGCGCTCGCCAAGCTGCCCGAGAACCAGCGGACCATGCTCGTGCTGCGCTACTACGAGGGCCGCACCGACCCGGAGATCGCCGACATCCTCGGCATCAGCGTCGGCACCGTGAAGAGCTCCATCTGGCGCGCGCTGCGCCGGATGCGCGAGGACGAGCAGCTCAACCGCTCCGGCGACACCGTGCACGCCTTCGGCGAGCTGGTCGCCTGAGCGACACGACTCCCGTCGGGGGACGGGTGGTGGGGGAAGGTGGTGGACGACGGCGGACCGCTCTGGGGGGAGCGTCCGCCGGGGGCCGTCCGGCGCCGCAGGCGGAGGCGGGCCCCGGTGCGGGGGAGAAAGCACCGGGGCCCGCCTCCGTCGTCTCCCGGCCCGCCGACCGCCACAATGAGCGGATGGACGACCCCGTGGCGGAATCCCCGCAGGCCCGCGCCGACCGGCGGCTGGTCGAGATGCTCCAGGAACTGCGGGTGCTGCAGACCGGCGTGCAGATCGTCTTCGCGTTCCTGCTCGGCGTCGCCTTCACCCCGCGGTTCGCCGAACTCGACGACGCCCGGCAGGACCTGTACGTGGTGGTGCTGCTGCTCACGGTGGTCGCCGCCGCCGTGCTCGCCACGCCCGTGGCCCTGCACCGCGGCCTGTTCCGGCACCCCAAGCGGACCAGGATCGTCAAGGTCTCCGCCCGGATCGCCCAGGTCGGCCTGGTCCTGCTGGCGATGGCGCTCAGCGGCGCCGTCCTGCTGGTCCTCGCCGTGGTCCTCGGCTTCCCCGCGGCCGTTCCGATCACCGCGGTGATCGGGCTGCTGTTCGGCGGCCTCTGGTTCCTGCTGCCCTGGCTGGTCCGCCGCGGCGTGCCCGACGAGGGCTGACCCGACGTCAGTGCGCGTCGGCGGTGTGCAGCACGTCCTGGGCGCGGTTCAGGCCGCGCAGGACGAACGCCTCGACGGCGTCCGCGCAGCGGTCCAGCAGCTCCGGCATCCGTTGCTGCTCCTGCTCGGAGAAGCGGTCCACCACGAAGTCGCTCACCTTGACGCCCTTCGGCGGCCGGCCCACGCCCACCCGCAGCCGCGCGTAGTCGGCGGTGCCCAGCGCCGTGTGCACCGAACGGGCGCCGTTGTGGCCGCCCGGGCCTCCGCCGCGCTTCAACCGGGCCGCGCCGAACGGGAAGTCCAGGTCGTCCTGGATCACCAGCAGCCGCTCCACCGGCACCCGGTGACGGCGCAGCAGCGCCGCGACCGGGCGTCCCGACAGGTTGATCGACCACTGCGGCTCGGCCAGCAGCACGGTGCGGCCGTCGAGGGCGAACGAGGCGGTGCGGGTGGTCACCCCGCGCCAGCGGGCACCGTGGCGCTCGGCCAGCCGGTCCGCCACCAGGAAGCCCGCGTTGTGCCGCGTCCCCGCGTACCGGCGGGTCGGATTGCCCAGCCCGGCCACCAGCCAGCGCTCGTCCACTGCCACGTCCCCCTTGTGTCTCAGACCAGTTCGGCGGGCAGCTGGCGGGCCACCGCGGCGATCCGGCGGCCGGCCTCGACGCCCGAGCAGGCGTACGAGCCCAGTTCGACCTGGCGGGCGACGATGCCGCGCTCGGCGTGCATCAGGCGCAGGCCGCGGCGCAGCAGGTAGGGGATCGACTTGCGGCCCTCGCGGACGTCCCGGCGGAAGCGCCGCCAGGCCGTGGTGGACGGCTTGTTGCGCAGGCACAGGGCGTCGCCGAGCAGGCCCTCGGCCTGGCAGCGGCGGACCAGCTCGGCCGCGAAGATGCCCTCCGCGACGAACGCCGCCGCGCCGTCCAGCTCCAGCGTGCGGCTGCCGGAGCGGCCGTTCGCGGGGATCGAGTACACCGGCACCTCGGCCTGCCCGTCGAAGGCGAGCGTCCGGATCGCCGCCAGCGCCTGTTCGCCGTGCCAGGAGTCCGGCGAGTCCCAGTCCGGCCCGCCGCCGTCCGGCAGTTGCGGCAGCGTCGGGTCGTCGCCGTCCTTGTAGAAGTCGTCGAGTTGCAGCACCGGCAGGCCGCTGCGCTCGGCCAGCGAGGACTTCCCCGACCCCGAGGGGCCCGACAGCAGGATGACGCGGGATATCGGTCGGCGGTTCAGCGGGGAGTCACTCACGAGATACCAGTCTGACGCATCCGACGGGCTGGTTGTAACCCGCCGGTCGGCCCCGATTCGGGCGGGAGGGCATGAGGACGGGCCCGCACCAGGGGGGGGAGAAGTGCGGGCCCGTCGCGGCCGCCCGGCCCCCGGGGGGGGGTAGGGGCGCTGAGGGCGGCCGGTCTGTGTGGAGTTGGCCGGTCGGGCCGGGCTAGATGCCCATCGGGTGCCAGACCGTCTTGGTCTCCAGGAAGGAGAGCAGTCGCCCGGTGCCGGGGGAGGCCGTCCAGTCCACGGCGGACGGGTCGGCGGCCGGTCGGACCACTCGCTTCAATGTATCCGCCGCCGACGCCTCCAGGGCGGCCGCCGCGCCGGGTCCTTCCAGGTCGATCGCCCCGGCCAGGTCGAGGGCGTTGACGTCCTGGTGGGAGGCCAGCGTGGGGGCGATGTCCGCGGTGCGGCCGGAGATCAGGTTGACCACGCCGCCCGGCACGTCGGAGGTGGCGAGCACCTCGCCCAGCGACAGCGCCGGCAGCGGGGCCTGCTCGGCCGCCGCCACCACCACGGTGTTGCCGGTGGCGATCGCCGGAGCGACCACCGACACCAGGCCGAGCAGCGAGAAGCCGTGACCGGTGCGCGGCGCGACCACGCCGACCACGCCGGTCGGCTCCGGGGTGGACAGGTTGAAGAACGGACCGGCCACCGGGTTGGCGCCGCCCGCGATCTGCGCGACCTTGTCGGTCCAGCCCGCGTACCAGACCCAGCGGTCGATCGCCGCGTCCACCAGCGCCGCCGCCTTCTTGGCGCCCAGCCCCTCGGCGGCCGCCACCTCGGCGGCGAACTGCTCGCGGCGGCCCTGCAGCATCTCCGCGACCCGGTACAGCACCTGGCCGCGGTTGTACGCGGTGGTGCCCGACCAGCCCTTCACGGCCGCGCGGGCCGCCAGCACGGCGTCCCGGGTGTCCTTGCGGGTGCCCAGCGGGGCGTTGGCCAGCCACTGGTCCTTCGTGTCGGTCACCTCGTACACCCGCCCGCTCTCCGAGCGCGGGAACTTCCCGCCGACGTACAGCTTGTAGGTCTTGAAGACCTCGATCCGCATGGCAGTCTCAGACATCGAGGGCCTCGACATTCAGGTAGGGCTCCAGACCGTGGCGGCCGCCCTCGCGGCCGTAACCGGACTCCTTGTACCCGCCGAACGGCGAGGTCGGGTCGAACTTGTTGAAGGTGTTCGCCCACACCACGCCCGCGCGGAGCCGGTTCGCCATCCACAGGATGCGCGAGCCCTTCTCCGTCCAGATGCCCGCGGACAGGCCGAACGGGGTGTTGTTGGCCTTCTCCACGGCCTCGGCCGGGGTGCGGAAGGTCAGCACCGACAGCACCGGCCCGAAGATCTCCTCGCGGGCGATCCGGTGCGCCTGCGAGACGCCGGTGAACAGGGTGGGGCGGAACCAGTAGCCCGCGCCGGGCAGTTCGCACTCCGGCGCCCAGCGCTCGGCGCCCTCCTGCTCGCCCGCGGCGGCCAGCTCGGTGATCCGGGCCAGCTGCGCGGCCGAGTTGATCGCGCCGATGTCGGTGTTCTTGTCCAGCGGGTCGCCGACCCGCAGGGTGCCCATCCGGCGCTTCAGCGCGTCCAGCAGCTCGTCCTGGACCGACTCCTGCACCAGCAGGCGGCTGCCCGCGCAGCACACGTGGCCCTGGTTGAAGAAGATGCCGTTGACGATGCCCTCGACGGCCTGGTCCAGCGGCGCGTCGTCGAACACGATGTTCGCGGCCTTGCCGCCGAGCTCCAGCGAGAGCTTCTTGCGGGTGCCGGCGATCTGCTTGGCGATCGCCCGGCCGACCGGGGTGGAGCCGGTGAAGGCGACCTTGTTCACGTCCGGGTGCGCGGTCAGCGCGGCGCCGGTGCGGCCGTCACCGGTGACGATGTTCACCACACCGTCCGGCAGGCCCGCCTGGCGGCAGATCTCGGCGAACCGCAGAGCCGTCAGCGGGGTGGTCTCGGCGGGCTTCAGCACCACCGTGTTGCCGGTGGCCAGCGCCGGGGCGACCTTCCACGCCAGCATCAGCAGCGGGAAGTTCCACGGGATCACCTGCGCGGCGACGCCCAGCGGGCGCGGGTTCGGCCCGAAGCCGGCGAAGTCGAGCTTGTCGGCCCAGCCCGCGTAGTAGAAGAAGTGCGCGGCGACCAGCGGCAGGTCGACGTCGCGGGTCTCCCGGATCGGCTTGCCGTTGTCGATCGACTCCAGGACGGCCAGCTCGCGGCTGCGCTCCTGGACGATTCGGGCGATCCGGAACAGGTACTTGGCGCGCTCGCTGCCCGGCAGCGACGACCAGCCGGCGAACGCCTTCCGGGCGGCCGCCACCGCACGGTCCACGTCCTCCTCGGTGCCCTGCGCGAACTCCGCCAGCACCTGCTCGGTCGCCGGGTTGACGGTCTTCAGCGCCTCCGAGCCGGAGGAGTCGACGAACCGGCCGCCGATGAAGTGGCCGTAGGACGTCGCGATCTCGCCCGCGGCGGCCGGGGACTCCGGGGCCGGGGCGTACTCGAACAGGCCGGACGGCTTCACGGGCTGCTCGGTCTTCTCTGCGGTCTTCTTGTCGGTCTTCGCCATGGTCAGTCCACCGTCACGTAGTCGGGACCGGAGTACCGGCCGGTGCGCAGCTTCTGGCGCTGCATCAGCAGGTCGTTCAGCAGGCTGGACGCGCCGAACCGGAACCAGTGCGGGCTCAGCCAGTCGTCGCCCAGCGTCTCGTTCACCATCACCAGGTACTTCATCGCGTCCTTGGTGGTGCGGATGCCACCGGCCGGCTTCACGCCGACCTGCGTGCCGGTGGCCGCGCGGAAGTCCCGCACCGCCTCCAGCATCAGCAGCGTCACCGGGGGAGTGGCGTTCACCGCGACCTTGCCGGTGGACGTCTTGATGAAGTCCGCGCCCGCGATCATCGCCAGCCAGGACGCGCGGCGGACGTTGTCGTACGTCTGCAGCTCACCGGTCTCGAAGATCACCTTCAGGTGGGCGGAGCTGCCGTCGGGACGCCTGCACGCCTCCTTGACGGCGCGGATCTCCTCGAAGACCTCCAGGTAGCGGCCGGAGAGGAACGCGCCCCGGTCGATCACCATGTCGATCTCGTCGGCGCCCGCGGCGACCGCCTCCGCGGTGTCCGCCAGCTTCACCGGCATCCCGGCCCGGCCGGACGGGAACGCGGTGGCCACCGACGCCACCTGGATGTCGCTGCCGCGCAGCGCGGTCTTCGCGGTTTCGACCATGTCCGGATACACGCAGATCGCCGCGACCTGCGGAGCGGTGCGGTCGGTCGGGTCCGGGTTCAGGCCCTTCGCGCACAGCGAGCGGACCTTGCCGACCGTGTCCGCGCCCTCCAGCGTGGTCAGGTCGATCATCGAGATGGCGAGGTCGATGGCGAAGGCCTTGGCGGTGGTCTTGATCGACCGGGTGCCGAGAGTCGCTGCGCGCGCCTCCAGGCCCACCTGGTCGACCCCGGGCAGGCCGTGCAGGAAGCGGCGCAAGGTGGCCTCGGACGCCGCGACGTCCGCGAGGCCGCCGCCCGTGGCGCCGGGGGCGTTGGCTGCAAGAGTGGACATAGTCACCAGGGCAGCATATCTACGCGCGTAGGCGAATGGTAGGCGGGGCGTGCATTCAGGGGCTCGGGGAACGGCGAGGCCGTGTTGCAGGTGGTCGAGGACAGCGGTTGGTCGTGGCTGCGGTGGGCCTCACGGCGGGGACCAGAAACCTATGGACCCTTTCGCGCCCTGTTGCTCCCCCGCAGACATGGCCTCGCCGTTCCCCGAGCCCCTGGTGGTGCACCATGTGAGCGTGACTGCAGCGAAGGCGAGGGGCCGGCGGCCCGGGGGTGAGGACACCCGGGGGGCGGTGCTGGTGGCGGCGCGGGCCGAATTCGCGGCGCGGGGGTACCAGAAGGCGAGCATGCGGGCGATCGCCCGGGCGGCGGGGGTGGATGCGGCGTTGCTGCACCACTACTTCGGGAGCAAGGACCGGCTGTTCATGGCCGCGTTGGAGTTTCCGTTCGAGCCGCGCGCCGTGGTCGAGAAGGTCTTCGAGGGCGACCCGGCGTCAGCCGGCGAGCGGGTGGCGGCGTTCGTGCTGGAGTTGTGGGAGCAGCCGCCGGTGCGCGAGCGGTTGCTCGCGCTGGTGCGGACGGCGGCCGCCAGCGAGGAGGTGGCGGCGCTGATGCGGTCGTTCATGGTGACCGAGCTGGTCGACCGGGTGGCGGCCCGACTGGACGTCGAGCAGCCGGAGTTGCGGGTGGAACTGGTGATGTCGCAGATCGTCGGTCTGGCGGTGGCCCGGTACGTGATCGCGGTGGAGCCGCTCGCCTCGGCACCCCCGGAGGTGCTGGCCCCGTTGCTGGGGCGCACCGTCCAGGGGTACCTGACGGGCTGACGGGTCAGGCCTGGCCGCCGCCGAAGCGCTCGGTCCAGGCGGCGAGGTCCTCGTCGGTGATCTTGGCGAACAGCACCGGCGGCACGGTGAAGCCGGTGCCGGCCGGGACCAGGGAGAGCGCCCGGGCCTCGTCGGCGGAGATCCAGGTGCGGGTGTCGCCGTCGAGCGCGAAGGACTCGCGGACGGTGCGGGCCGCGGTCGGGATGAACGGCTCGGAGACCACCGAGTAGAGGTGGATCAGGTTGATCGCGGTGCGCAGGGTGCGGGCCGCGGCCTCCGGGTCGGTCTTGATCTGCGTCCACGGCGCGGTGACGTCGAGGTAGGAGTTGCCGGCCGACCAGAGTGCGCGCAGCGCCTGCGCGGCCTTGCGGAAGTTGAGCGCGTCCAGCTGGGCCTCGTACTCGGCGAGCAGGTCGGCGATTTGCGCGCCGAGCGCGATCTCGGTCTCGCTGTTCCCGGCGCCGGCCGGGACCTCGTCGCCGAAGCGCTTGCGGCTGAAGGACAGCACGCGGTTGACGAAGTTGCCGAGGGTGTCGGCGAGGTCCTTGTTGACGGTGGCCGCGAACAGGTCCCAGGTGAAGCTGGAGTCGTCGGACTCGGGGGCGCTCGCCATCAGGTAGTAGCGCCAGTAGTCGGCGGGGAGCAGTTCGAGCGCGACGTCGGTGAAGATGCCGAGCTTCTGGCTGGTGGAGAACTTGCCGCCGTAGTACGTCAGCCAGTTGAAGGCCTTGACGTAGTCGACCTTCTTCCAGGGCTTGCGCGAGCCGAGGATGGTGGCGGGGAACATCACCGTGTGGAACGGGACGTTGTCCTTGGCCATGAACTCGGTGTAGCGGACGGTGTCGTCGGCCTCGTACCACCAGGAGCGCCAGTCGCCGCCGGTCGCGTCGGCCCACTCCTTGGTGGCGCCGATGTACTCGATCGGGGCGTCGAACCAGACGTAGAAGACCTTGCCCTCGGCGGCCAGCTCGGGCCACACGTCGGCGGGGACGGGGACGCCCCACTCCAGGTCGCGGGTGATGGCGCGGTCCTGCAGGCCCTCGGTGAGCCACTTGCGGGCGATCGAGGAGGCGAGCACCGGCCAGCTGTCGCCGTTCGCGTCGATCCAGGCCTCGACCTCGTCGGTGAGCTTGGACTGGAGCAGGAACAGGTGCTTGGTCTCCCGGACCTCCAACTCGGAGCTGCCGCTGATCGCCGAGCGCGGCTCCAGCAGGTCGGTCGGGTCGAGCACGCGGGTGCAGCTCTCGCACTGGTCGCCGCGGGCCTTGTCGTAGCCGCAGTGCGGGCAGGTGCCGACGATGTAGCGGTCGGGCAGGAAGCGGCCGTCGGCGATCGAGTAGACCTGGCGGATCGCCCGCTCCTCGATGAAGCCGTTGGCGTGCAGCTCGCGGGCGATCTCCTGGGTGATCTCCCGGTTCTGCGGCGAGGACGAGCGGCCGAACCAGTCGAAGGACAGCTGGAAGCCGTCGTAGACGGCCTTCTGCTGGTCGTGCGCCCGGGCGCAGAACTCGGCGACCGGCAGCCCGGCCTCCTGGGCGGCCAGCTCGGCCGGGGTGCCGTGCTCGTCGGTGGCGCAGATGTACAGCACCTCGTGGCCGCGCTGGCGCAGGTAGCGGGAGTACACGTCCGCCGGGAGCATCGACCCGACCATGTTGCCCAGGTGCTTGATCCCGTTGATGTAGGGAAGCGCGCTGGTGATCAACTGCCGAGTCATCCTGGGGAACTCCGATGCTCTCCGGCGGGCACGCGGCGGTGCCCGCGAGCGGGTGTCGAGGGCCGGTCCGCGACGCGTTCTCAGCGGCCGCCCGGCCGCCGCAATCGTACCGAACCGGCCCGCTGTCGCCGCACCGCTTATTGCGGGGCTGTCAAGCCCCGTGCCGGGGGCGGTCCGACGACGGGTCAGATCGCGTAGCGCCAGGCGGTGAGCAGGTACGCGCCGTACCAGCAGCCGAACAGGGCGGCGCCGGCGAGGACGGCGGTCCGGGTGCCGCGGCGGGCCCGGGCGAGGGCGCCGGCGGCGGGGAGCAGGAAGAGCAGCGCGGGGGCCAGCAGGCGCGGCTTGCAGTGGTAGTAGTTGCTCTGCGCCAGGGTCAGTACCACCACCGTCGCGCCGTAGACCAGCAGCGGCGGCCAGGTGGTGCGGCGGACGGCCAGGGCGGTGCCGAGCAGGTGGGCGAGGATCAGGACGGCGATCGAGACCGGGACCCAGCCCTCGCCGGTCTGCAGGGTGCGGGTCAGGAACTCCCACAGCGAGGCGCCCCAGTCCCAGTGGGTGTCCCAGCCGGCCCGCTGGACGGCGAACCAGGCGTCGGCGTCGCCCAGCCGGTCGGCGACCCACCACAGGTACAGCGGGGTGCTGGTGCAGGCCAGCGCGGTGGCGGCGAGCGGGCCGGGGAGCAGCCGGCGCTCGCGGCGCAGTTCGAGCAGGGCGGCGACGGCGAGCGCGGCGACCACGGCGAGGCCGGCCGGGCGGGTCAGCCCGGCGAGGAAGGCGAACAGGCCGGCGGCGGGCCAGGCGCGGCGGTGCGCGGCGAGCAGCGCGGCGGCGGCGGTGGCCAGCAGCAGCGACTCGCTGTAGGCCATGAAGAACACCAGGGACATCGGCTGCGCGGCGGCCAGCAGCACCAGGACCACGGTGGCGGTCCGCCGGGTGTACAGCCGGCCCACCAGTTGGTGGATCGTCACCAGGGCGGCCAGCAGCGCGAGTTGGGCGGTGACGATGCCGGAGACGGACCAGCTCAGGCCGGTCGCCGCGTGCACCAGGCGGACCAGGATCGGGAACAGCGGGAAGAAGGCCAGGTCGTTGCCGGTCAGCTCGCCCTCGGGCGTGTAGCTGTAGGCGTCGGGGTAGCCGGCGGAGGCTATCTCCAGGAAGTGCCGCCCGTCCCAGGCGGTCAGCCGGTCGGTCAGCGTGGCGCCGGGCCGGGTGATCATCGCGGCCAGCAGCGTCAGGTGCAGGACCAGCGCGCCCGCGTACACCGCCAGGGCCGGGCCGGCCGCGTGCCACAGCCGGGCCAGTGGCTCCGGGAGCGCGGGTGCGGGGCGCGGGGGCGGCGGGGCGGTGGGCGTCGGGCGGTCGGTCAGGGCGGTGGTCGGCATCGGGGGTCCTGGTCGGTCGGGGATCAGGGCTGCGGGTGGGTGGTGCTGGCGCTCGGCCGCGACGGCGGTGGCGAGCTGACGGCGTCGTGGGGCGGGGTGCGGGTCGGGCTCGGGGCGAGGGTGGCGGACGGGGTGGGCGGCCGGACGGTCGCCGGGGCGTCGGCCGGTCCGACGGGACGGGGCGGGCGGTCGGGGGCGAGCGTGACGCCGACGGTGATCGCCAGGCAGGCGGTGACGGTCAGGGTCGCGCCGACCCGGACCCGGCGGCGCCGGCGGCCGCGGGCGGCGATCTGCCGGGCGGGCGGGGCGAAGGTGCGGGCGGAGGCGGCGTCGGCGGCTGTCCGCAGTGCGGCCGCCAGTCTCGGGTCAGGGGAGTGCATCGATGTTCTCCTCGGCCTCGGAGGGGGTGTCGAGGTGCTGGGCGAGGGCGGCCCGGGCCCGGGACAGGTGGGCCTTGACGGTGCCGGGGGCCAGGCCGGTCTCGTCGGCGATCCGGTCCAGCGGCAGGTCGCAGACGTAGAACAGGGCGGCGCACAGGCGCTGGCGTTCGGACAGGCGGCGCAGCGCGGCGGCCAGGTCGACGGTGCCCGGGTCGGGCCCGGCCACGTCGGCGGGTTCGCCGTGCCGCCGCCAGGCCCGGGCGGCGGTGCGGGCCCGCCGCCAGCGGCTGATCGCCAGGCGGCCCGCGACGGTGCGCACCCAGGCTTCGGGCGCGTGGTCGCGGTCGAGGGAGCGGCGGTGGCCCCAGGCGCGGACGAAGGCCTCCTGGACCACGTCCTGCGCCTCGTGGAGGTCGCCGGTGACGAGGTACAGCTGGCCGGTGAGCCGGCGGACCGAGTGGCTGTAGAAGTCGGTGAACTCCTCCTCGGTCATCGGTCGGCTCCTTGCAGGTCGGTTGCTTACCTGTCGCTACGAACGGGAGCGGTCGTCGGGTTGACGTGGGTGACGCAGCTCACGGCGGGGGGTGTTGGCGGCCTTGACGGGCTTCGCTGCCCGGGCACAGAATTCATCACATGATGAATTCCTCGGCGGGGTCGGCCGACGACCCCGCGATCCGGATCACCGGACTCGTCGTGCGGCGCGGCGGCGCCACCGTGCTGCCCGGCCTCGACCTGGACGTCCCCCGCGGCACCGTCACCGGCCTGCTCGGCCCCAGCGGCTGCGGCAAGACCACCCTGCTGCGCGCCGTCGTCGGCGTGCAGCGCACCGCCGCCGGCACCGTCACCGTGCTCGGCAGCCCGGCCGGCAGCGCCGCCCTGCGCGACCGGGTCGGCTACGTCACCCAGGCGCCCTCCGTCTACGGCGACCTGACGGTCGGCGAGAACCTCGACTACTTCGCCGCCGTCCTCGGCGCCCCGCGCACCGACCCCGACCGGGTGATCGAACAGGTCGGCCTGGACGCCCACCGCCGCACCCCCGTCGCCCGGCTCTCCGGCGGCCAGCGCGCCCGGGTCTCGCTCGCCGCCGCCCTGCTCGGCCGGCCCGAACTGCTGATCCTCGACGAACCCACGGTCGGCCTCGACCCGGTGCTGCGCCGCGACCTCTGGCAGCTGTTCGCCGACCTCGCCCGGGCCGGCGCCACCCTGCTGGTCTCCAGCCACGTGATGGACGAGGCCACCCGCTGCGACCGCCTGCTGCTGATGCGCGACGGCCGGCTGCTCGCCCACGACACCCCCGCCGCGCTGCTCGCCGCCACCGGCGCGAGCGACGTCGAGAGCGCCTTCCTCACCCTCGTGCAGCACCCGCAGGAGACCGTCCGATGAGCGCCGCCGCCCGCCGCACCCTGGCCACCGCCCGCCGCGTCCTCGCCCAGCTGCGCCACGACCCGCGCACCGTCGCCATGCTGCTGGCCGTGCCCTGCCTGCTGCTGGTGCTGCTCAAGTACATGTACGACCGGCAGCCCGGCACCTTCGACCGGATCGGCCCCGAGCTGCTCGGCGTCTTCCCGCTGATGGTGATGTTCCTGGTCACCTCGGTGGCGATGCTGCGCGAACGCACCACCGGCACCCTGGAGCGGCTGCTCACCATGCCGCTGGGCCGGCTCGACCTGCTGCTCGGCTACGCCCTCGCGTTCGGCCTGGTCGCCCTGGTGCAGGCCGCGCTGGCCTCCGCCCTCACCATCGGCCTGCTCGGCCTCCAGGTGGCCGGACCCACCTGGCTGGTGTTCGCCGTCGCGCTCGCCGACGGACTGCTCGGCATGGCCCTCGGCCTGCTGGTCTCCGCGTTCGCCGCCACCGAGTTCCAGGCCGTCCAGTTCCTGCCCGCCGTGCTGCTGCCGCAGCTGCTGCTGTGCGGACTGTTCGTGCCCCGCGCCGACATGGCCCCCGCCCTGCGGGTGATCTCCGACGTGCTGCCGCTGTCCTACGCCGTCGACGCGATGGGCCGGATCACCGCGCGGAGCGGCGTCGACGGACAGGTGGTGGCCGACCTCGCGGTGGTGGCCGGCAGCGCGCTGCTCGCCCTCGCCCTCGGCGCGGCCACGCTGCGCCGCCGCACCGCCTGAACGCCCCAGGTCACGGGACGGATCATTCGTGACCGTCCCGTGCCCCCGTCGCCATTGGGGACGGCCCCGACCTGGGGCAGAATCGACGCCATGACCGAATCCGACCGGACACCCGACCAGGGGTCCGCCGCCGACGGGCCCAAGTACGCCGACCGCGTCCACCGCTCCGTCCCCGGCGTCATCGCGGGCGTCATGCTGCTCGGAGTCGCCGGCTGGCTGATCATCGACGCCGTCGTCTCCGGCACCGGCGCCACCCCGTGGGTCGCGCTCGCCGCCGCGCCCGTCTTCGTCTTCCCGGTGGCCGCCTACACGCTGCGGCCCGTGGTGAAGTCCAACGACCAGCGGCTGCTGGTCCGCAACCCGCTGCGCACCGTGGTCGTGCCGTGGGCCAGCGTGGAGGGGCTGAGGGCCGGCTACTCGGTCGAACTCTTCGCCGGCGGACGCAAGTTCCAGGTCTGGGCGGTTCCGGTCTCGATCCGCCAGCGCAAGAAGGCCACCCGCCGCGCGGCCAGGGCCGCCGCCCAGGGCGACCCGGCGCTGCCCAAGGCCCGCACCAAGCAGACGTCCACGCGGCCCGACCAGCTCGACCCGACCCGCGCCTGGTCCGACGCGGTGGTCGCCTCCCTCCAGGAGCAGGCCGAGCGCTACGCCCGCAACCCCGGCGCCTCCGGCGAGGTCCGGGCCACCTGGTGCTGGTGGGTGATCGCCCCCACCCTGGCGGGCCTGGTCGCCCTGGTCTCGGTCGTCGCCGCGACCTGACGACGGCACGCAGAGGGCCCCGGGACTCCTCCCGGGGCCCTCTTCCGTTGCCGGAGGGTCAGACGAGGCCGGCGGCGGCCGCCAGGTCCTGCTTGAGGGCGGTCAGCAGGGCGTGGGCCTGTTCGCGGGCGGCGGGGAGGTCCTCCCGGGCGGCGACCGGGAGGACGGCCTCCAGGTAGCACTTGAGCTTGGGCTCGGTGCCGGACGGGCGGACCACGATCCGGGCGGAGCCGACCGCGGGGCCGGTGAGGTAGTAGCGCAGGCCGTCGGTCGGCGGCAGCTCGGGCGTGCCGGCGGTGAGGTCGTCGGCGCGGGCGACGGCGAGGCCGGCCAGTTCGACGGGGGGCTTGTCGCGCAGGGTGCGCATCGCCTCGGCGATGACGGAGAGGTCGTCGACGCGGACCGAGAGCTGGTCGGTGGCGTGCAGGCCGTGCGCGAGGGCGAGGTCGTCCAGCAGGTCGGCGAGGGTGCGGCCGTCGCGCTTCAGGCCGGCGGCGAGCTCGGCCATCTGCAGGGCGGCGGTGATGCCGTCCTTGTCGCGCACGCCGTCCGGGTCGACGCAGTAGCCGAGCGCCTCCTCGTAGCCGTAGCGGATGCCCTCGGCGCGGGAGATCCACTTGAAGCCGGTGAGGGTCTCCGCGTAGCCGAGGCCGGCCGCGGCGGCGATCTTCCCGAGCAGGGTCGAGGAGACGATGGTGGTGGCGAAGACGCCGCTCGCGCCCTTGGCGGCGAGGGCCGCGCCGAGCAGCGCACCGACCTCGTCGCCGCGCAGCATCCGCCAGTCGCCGTCGGCGGTGGGGACGGCGACGGCGCAGCGGTCCGCGTCCGGGTCGTTGGCGATCACCAGGTCGGGGCGGGCGGCGCGGGCGGTGGCGAAGGCCAGGTCCATCGCGCCGGGCTCTTCCGGGTTGGGGAAGGCGACGGTCGGGAAGTCCGGGTCGGGCTCGGCCTGTTCGGCGACCACGGTCGGCGCCGGGAAGCCGGCCCGCTCGAACGCGGCCAGCAGCACGTCGCGGCCGACGCCGTGCAACGGGGTGTAGACGGTGGTCAGTCCGCGCGGCCCGTCGGCGTCCAGGACGGCGGCGGCCCGGTCGAGGTAGGCGTCCAGGACGTCCTCGCCGAGCACCTCCCAGCCCTCGGTGGCGCGCGGGACGTCGGCGAGGGCGCCGAGCGCGTCGATCTCGGCGGCGATGTCGGCGTCGGCGGGCGGCACGATCTGCGAGCCGTCGCCCAGGTAGACCTTGTAGCCGTTGTCCTGCGGCGGGTTGTGGCTGGCGGTGACGACCACGCCGGCCGCCGCGCCCAGGTGCCGGATGGCGTACGCGAGCACGGGGGTGGGCAGCGGCCGGGGCAGCAGCGCGGCGCGCAGGCCGGCGCCGACCACCACGGCGGCGGTGTCGCGGGCGAAGTCGTACGACTTGTGCCGGGCGTCGTAGCCGATCACCACCAGGTCGCCCAGCTCGGGGTGCTTGCGGACGTACCCGGCGAGGCCGGCGGCGGCGCGGATCACCACGGCGCGGTTCATCCGCATCGGGCCGGCGCCGAGTTCGCCGCGCAGGCCGGCGGTGCCGAACTGGAGCCGGCCGGAGAACCGTTCGGCCAGCCGCGACCAGGCGATCCGCTCCTCGGCCTCGACCTCGGGGCCCTCGGCGGCGGCCAGCAGCGCGGACAGCTCCTGCCGGGTCTGCGGGTCGGGGTCCTCGGCCAGCCAGGCACGGGCCCGGTCGAGGAGGTCGTTGGTGGGTGCCTTCGGCATGCGGCCCGCTCCCTGTACGTGGATGGACGGAGTGTGGGTACTGCGGCGGAGGGAGCGACGGCGGCCACCGAACCCGTCGATGGCCGCCGTCGTCCTGCGCCGATTCTCGGTCAGAGGTGCTGAGCTGCCCGGGAGTCGCGTCCCGGGCGGGGTGTCAGATGCGCTCCAGGACCTTCGCCAGCAGGGCGCCCATCCGTTCGGCGGAGGCCTTGCCGGCCTCCAGCACCTCGGCGTGGTTGAGCGGCTCGCCGGTGATGCCCGCGGCCAGGTTGGTGACCAGCGAGATGCCGAGCACCTCGGCGCCGGCCTCGCGGGCGGCGATGGCCTCCAGGGTGGTGGACATGCCGACCAGCTCGCCGCCGAGCACCCGGGCCATGTTGACCTCGGCCGGGGTCTCGTAGTGCGGGCCGCGGAACTGCACGTACACGGCCTCGTCCAGCGACGGGTCGACCTCGCGGCACAGCGCGCGCAGGCGCTTGGAGTACAGGTCGGTGAGGTCGACGAAGTTGGCGCCGACGATCGGGGAGTCCGCGGTCAGGTTGATGTGGTCGCTGATCAGCACCGGCTGACCGGGCGTCCAGCCGTGACGCAGGCCGCCGCAGCCGTTGGTGAGCACGATGGTCTTGCAGCCCGCCGCGGCGGCGGTGCGCACGCCGTGCACCACGGTGGCCACGCCGTGGCCCTCGTAGTAGTGGTTGCGGCCGAGGAACACCAGCGCCCGGCGGTCGCCGTCGCCGGGCATCCGCACCGAGCGGATGGTGCCGGCGTGGCCGGCCACCGCGGGGGCGGGGAAGCCGGGCAGCTCGGTGACCGGGAATTCGGCGAGCGTCTCACCGAGGGCGTCGGCGGCCGGCACCCAGCCGGAGCCCATCACCAGGGCGACGTCGTGGCGCTCGGCGCCGGTGAGTTCGCGCAGCCGGTCGGCGGCTTCCCGAGCGGCGGCGTAGGGGTCGGCGGAGACGACCGTCTGAGGAGATGCGTTCACATGGTCGAGGATAGGTCAAATCTGCCTACGCGCGTAGACAACGGGGCCGAGCCATGCCGGATCGTTACCGGAATGCACGGAACGCCGTCATTCGTCCCCGCCGGGACGACGGGGGACGCGGCCGAACTCCCGTCCGCCGCAGGCGCGGACGCGCCGTCAGCAGGGGCGGTGGCGCAGGTCCAGCACGTAGTCGTCGGGGGCGCCGGCGCTCTCCGCGGCGTCCGCGATCAGGCCGAGGTAGCGGGCCGCGGGCAGGCCGCCCTCGTAGTCGTTCAGCACGTACGTCCACACCGCGACTTCACCGTCCAGGGTCTGCGCGCGCAGCTTCACCTTGCGGTAGATGCCGAGCTGCACGCCCTCCCAGCGGTCCAGGCCGTCCTCGTCCATCGGGGCGACGTCGTAGAGCGAGACGAAGACCTGCTCCTTCTCGTCCTCCACCACGGTGGCCAGCGAGCCCTCCCAGCCCAGCTGCTCGCCGCCGAAGGTCAGCCGCCAGCCGGGCAGCCAGCCGGAGCCGCGCAGCGGGGAGTGCGGGGCACGCCGGCTCATCTGCCGGGCGTCGAGGTTGGTGGCGTAGGCGGCATAGAGCGACATGTGCGTCAGCCTACGGGAGCGGCCCGCCCGCAGCCCCCGACCGGGCCCGCCCGCGGACCCCGCCCCTACCGGCGCCCCCGGGCCGGGAGCAAGGGTCGACAACAACGGCCCCGGCGTGGAATCCGTTCCGGCGTGCGGGACAATGGAGCACGTGACTCGGATCGTGATCATCGGTGGCGGACCAGGCGGATACGAGGCGGCCCTCGTGGCCGCCCAGCTCGGCGCGGAGGTGACCGTCGTCGATCGCGACGGTCTGGGCGGATCGGCGGTGCTGACGGACTGCGTGCCGTCCAAGACGCTGATCGCCACCGCCGAGGTGATGACTACCTTCGACAGCTCCTACGAGGAACTCGGCATCCTGGTCGCGGACGGCACGCCGGACGCCGCCGACCCGGCCCGGGTGGTCGGAGTGGACCTCGGCAAGGTGAACCGACGGGTGAAGCGGCTGGCGATCGCCCAGTCGCACGACATCACCCAGGCCGTGACCCGGGCCGGCGTCACCGTGCTGCGCGGCCGCGGCCGGCTCGGCAGCAGCGGGCAGGCCATCGACGGCTCCCGCGAGGTGCTGGTCGACCACACCGACGGCCGGGTCGAGTCGCTGCGCGCCGACGCGGTGCTGATCGCCACCGGCGTGCGCCCGCGCGAACTCCCCGACGCCCAGCCGGACGGCGAGCGGATCCTGGCCTGGACGCAGGTGTACGACCTGGAGGAGCTGCCGCGCGAGCTGATCGTGGTCGGCTCCGGCGTCACCGGCGCCGAGTTCGCCGGCGCCTACCAGGCGCTCGGCTCGAACGTCACGCTGGTCTCCTCGCGCGACCGGGTGCTGCCGGGCGAGGACCCGGACGCCGCCGAGGTGCTGGAGGACGTGTTCCGCCGCCGGGGCATGAACGTGATGGGCCGCAGCCGCGCCGAGAGCGTCAAGCGGATCGGGGACCGGGTGGAGGTCACGCTGGCCGACGGCAAGGTGATCACCGGCACGCACTGTCTGATGGCGGTCGGCTCCATTCCCAACACCGCGGACCTGGGCCTGGAGGAGGCCGGCGTCGCGGTCAACGACTGGGGCCAGATCAAGGTGGACCGGGTCTCCCGCACCTCCGCCCCCGGCGTGTACGCGGCCGGCGACTGCACCGGCGTGTTCATGCTGGCCTCGGTGGCCGCCATGCAGGGCCGGATCGCGATGTACCACGCGCTCGGCGACGCGGTGCAGCCGCTGAACCTGAAGACCGTGGCGTCCAACGTGTTCACCGACCCGGAGATCGCCACCGTCGGCTACACCCACGCCGACGTGTCCTGCGGGAAGATGGACGCGGTCGAGATCAAGCTCCCGCTGCGCGGCAACCCGCGGGCCAAGATGCAGGGCATCCGGGACGGCTTCGTGAAGCTGTTCGCCCGCCCGGGCACCGGCATCGTGGTGGGCGGCGTGGTGGTCGCGCCGCGCGCCTCCGAACTGATCCACTCCATCTCGATCGCGGTGGACAACAACCTGACGGTCGAGCAGGTGGCCAACACCTTCACCGTCTACCCGTCGCTGTCCGGCTCCACCGCCGAGGCCGCCCGCCAGCTGCACATCCGCAAGCGCGAGGGCGCCGGTTCCTGACGTTCCACCGGCTCGTTCGGGCCGAGCCGGGCGCACGCCGCCCGGCTCACCCGCCCGGCGGAGCGCGCATTGTACGGTCGTGCGCCGCTCTTGGGTGAGCAAATCCGGTTACCAGGTGCAAACGCCTGAAAGCAGACGGTCACTCGGGTTACCGTCGGTTCTGTGTTTGCTGCAGAACGTCGCCAGTTGATCCTCGAGATGGTGCGCGCCAACGGAGCCGTGTCGCTCCGAGAGCTGGCCCGCGTCGTCCAGACCTCCGAAGTCACCGTCCGCCGGGACGTCCGGGCGCTGGAGGCCGAAGGGCTGCTCGACCGCCGCCACGGCGGCGCGGTGCTCCCCGGCGGCTTCAGCCGGGAGCCCGGCTATCCGCAGAAAACCCATCTCGCCGCGGCCGAGAAGAGCGCCATCGCCGATCTCGCCGCGGGCCTGGTCGAGGAGGGCGACGCCATCGTGGTCGGCGCCGGCACCACCACCCAGGAGCTGGCCCGCCGACTGGCCCGGGTGCCCGGGCTGACGGTGGTCACCAACTCGCTGCTGGTCGCCCAGGCGCTGGCGCACGCCAACCGGGTCGAGGTGGTGATGACGGGCGGCACCCTGCGCGGCTCCAACTACGCGCTGGTCGGCAGCGGCGCCGAGCAGTCGCTGGCCGGGCTGCGGGTCACCAAGGCCTTCATCTCCGGCAGCGGGCTGACCGCCGAACGCGGCCTGTCCACCGCCAACATGCTCTCCGCCAGCGTCGACCGGGCCCTGGTGCAGTCCGCCAACGAGGTGATCGTCCTCGCCGACCACACCAAACTCGGCGCGGACAGCATGTTCCAGACCGTCGCCACCGATGCCATCACCCGGCTGGTCACCGACGAGCACACCGCGGCGGAGGACCCGACCGCCCGCGAACTCGACGCGCTCGCCGACTGCGGGGTGCAGATCTCGGTCGCCGCGCTCGGCCTGCCCGCCGAGGCGCCGGCGGTGCACCCGCAGCCGTCCGCCGCACCGCCCCGCCGCCCCGTCCCGCCGGCCGGGCTCGCCGCCCCCGGCACCCCGCTCCCCGGCCAGCGCCGCCCCGCCCCGCACGGCGGCCTGCCGATCGCCGCGCGGCTCGCCGAACGGATCCGCTGACCGCTTCCGGCCCGGCGGTCCCTGCCCCCTGGCAGGCCGGCCGGGCCCGCTTGTAGCGTCTGCGCCCATGGACGCATCGAGCGAAAGACCCTACGGCACAACGGAATTGACGGTGCGTGCGGCCCGCGGCGGGCGGGGCCCCGCGACCTGGGGGCAGCGGGCGATCCACACCGCGCTGGTGAAGCTGGGCCCCGAGGCGCCCCGGTACAACCTGCGGACGGCGGCGCCCGTCGAGCCGGGCCTGCCGTTGGCGACGGCGCTCGGGGCCTTCACCGAACTGCTGCACCTGCACGACGCGTTGCGCACCCGGCTGGTCGAGCGGGACGGCGACCTGGTGCAGGAGGTGGACGCGGACGGGGCGCTGCCGGTCGCCGTGCTGCACCGCGACAGCGCCGAGCGGGCCGCCGGGGCCGCGGCGGAGCTGCTCGCCGAGTTCGCCGCCCGGCCGTTCGACCTGTCGGGGGAGTGGCCGGTGCGGCTCGGCCTGGTGCTGGTGGACGGCCTGGTCCGACAGGTGGCGCTGGTGCTGTCGCACACCGCCTCGGACGGTTGGGGGATGCGCCGCGCCGTCCGCGACCTGACGCTGCTGGCCGGTGGGCGCAGCGCCGCCGAGCTGCGCGCCGAGCGGACGTTCGCGCAGCCGCTGGAGGAGGCCGCCGAGCAGGACTCGCCGCGCGGCCGCCGCCGGGACGCCGCCGCCCGCCGGCACTGGCGGGACAAGCTGAGCCGCGGCCCGCGCGCCCAACTGCCGCGCCCGGACGGCGAACCGGACCCGGAGCGGCGGTTCCCGTTCGCGGTGCTGCGCTCCCCGGAGCTGGCCGCCGCGCTGCCGCGGGCCGCGGCCCGGCTGCGCACCAGTGACGCCACGGTGCTGCTGGCGGCCGCCGCCACCGAGCTGGGGCGGCTGGGCGGGCAGCGTGAGGTGCTGTTCCAGGTGGTGGTCGGCAACCGGTTCACCGAGCAGGCCGCGGAGGCCGTCACCACGCTCGCCCAGGAGGGCCTGTTCCATCTCCCGGAGCTGGCCGAGGACTTCGCGGGGACGGTCGGCCGCTGCCAGGGCCCGGCGCTCAGCGCCTACCGCCACTCCGGGTACCACAAGCCGCAGTTGGACGCCGACCTGGCGGCGCTGCGGGCGTCCGGCGTGGAGCCCGCCGACCACTCGGTGATCTGGAACGACACCCGGGACCCGCTGGCCGTGGCGATGTCCGACGGGGCGGCCGAAGCCGGGGAGGTGGAGCGGGAGTTGAGGTTCCCGGAGGCGTTCCCGGCCCGCCCCGGGGTGTCCGTCGCGGTGGACGTGGTCGCCGTGCCGGGCGCGATCGAGCTGCTGATGGTCGCCGACGGCGCGCTGCTGGAGCGCCCGCAGATGGCGCAGTTCCTGTGCGGCGTCGAGCAGTTGGTGCTGGAGGCGGCCGGATAGGCCGAAGGGCGGCGGGAGCCGGTGGACTCCCGCCGCCCTTCCGGACGGATCAGACGTCCTTGATCTCGCAGAGCGCGGCGCCGCTGGAGACCGACTGGCCGACCTCGGCCTTCAGGCCGACCACGGTGCCGGCCTTGTGGGCGTTCAGCGGCTGCTCCATCTTCATCGCCTCCAGGACCACGATCAGCTCGCCCTCGGCGACCACCTGGCCCTCCTCGACGGCGACCTTGACGATGGTGCCCTGCATCGGCGAGGCGAGGGTGTCGCCGGAGACCGCGGAGGCGGCCTTCTTGGCGCCCACCCGGCGCTTGGCCTTGCCCGCCGAGGCGCCCGCGGCCGGGGCCGAGGCGACGCCCAGCGAGGACGGCAGCGACACCTCGATGCGCTTGCCGCCGACCTCGACCACCACGGTCTCGCGGCCCTCGGGCTCCTCGCCGTCGCCGCCGGCGCCGACGAACGCCGGGATGGTGTTGTCGAACTCGGTCTCGATCCAGCGGGTGTAGATCGTGAACGGGCCCTCGGAGCCGTGCACCTCGGGTGCGAACGCCGGGTCGGTGACCACGGCCTGGTGGAACGGGATGGCGGTGGCCATGCCCTCCACCTTGAACTCCTCCAGGGCGCGCTTGGCGCGCTGCAGGGCCTGCTTGCGGTCGGTGCCGGTGACGATCAGCTTGGCCAGCAGCGAGTCCCAGGCGGGGCCGATCACCGAGCCGGACTCCACGCCGGCGTCCAGGCGCACGCCCGGGCCGGACGGCGGGGCGAACAGCGTCACGGTGCCGGGCGCGGGCAGGAAGTTGCGGCCCGGGTCCTCGCCGTTGATCCGGAACTCGAAGGAGTGGCCGCGGACCTCCGGGTCGTCGTAGCCGAGCTCCTCGCCGTCGGCGATCCGGAACATCTCGCGGACCAGGTCGAGGCCGGTGACCTCCTCGGACACCGGGTGCTCGACCTGCAGCCGGGTGTTGACCTCCAGGAAGGAGATCAGACCGTCCTGGGAGACCAGGAACTCGCAGGTGCCGGCGCCGACGTAGCCCGCCTCGCGCAGGATCGCCTTGGACGCCCGGTACAGCTCGGCGTTCTGCTCGGCCGTCAGGAACGGCGCGGGCGCCTCCTCGACCAGCTTCTGGTGGCGGCGCTGCAGCGAGCAGTCACGGGTGGAGACGACCACCACGTTGCCGTGCTGGTCGGCCAGGCACTGGGTCTCCACGTGCCGCGGCTTGTCCAGGTACTGCTCGACGAAGCACTCGCCGCGGCCGAACGCGGCCACCGCCTCGCGCACCGCCGACTCGTACAGCTCCGGGATCTCCTCCAGCGTGCGGGCGACCTTCAGGCCGCGGCCGCCGCCGCCGAACGCCGCCTTGATGGCGACCGGCAGGCCGTGCTCGGACGCGAACGCGACCACCTCGTCGGCCCCGGACACCGGCTCGGCGGTGCCCGCGACCAGCGGGGCGCCGGCGCGCTGCGCCACGTGGCGGGCGGTGACCTTGTCGCCCAGGTCGCGGATGGCCTGCGGCGGCGGGCCGATCCAGGTCAGGCCGGCGTCGATCACGGCCTGCGCGAAGTCGGCGTTCTCGGACAGGAAGCCGTAACCGGGGTGGATCGCGTCCGCACCCGAATCGGCGGCCGCCTTCAGGACCTTCGCGATGTCCAGGTAACTGCTCGCGGGGGTGTCGCCGCCCAGCGCGTACGCCTCGTCGGCCGCCCGCACGTGCAGCGCGTCCCGGTCCGGCTCGGCGTACACGGCGACACTCGCGATGCCGGCATCCCGGCACGCCCGGGCGACGCGGACAGCGATTTCGCCGCGATTGGCGATGAGCACCTTGCGCACTGTGGCTCCCTTCTCGAACCTCGTCGAGTCTATGGATTGAAGGGCGCTACCGGCGAGTAGTCCCTGGTGGTGAGCGTGCTCACACGCTCGGTGTCCCGATTTCCGTACGGGCGGCGGCGGTTGGCGGCGCGCCGCAGGTCGCGGACGCGCGGGGGGCCGCGCCGGGGCGCCCGGCGAGCCGGGCGGACCGGGTGGCCTTCGCCACACCGGGGTGTCGGATCAAGCGGCCGCCGGCTGCGGCGGGGCGGTCGCCCCGGCGGTCACGTCCGCCTCGAACTCGACCACGTCCGGGCCGTAGGCGCGGGTGTTGACCACCCGCAGCACCACTGCGAACGCCCCGTCCGGGCCGTGCCGGCGGGCCAGCGACCGGTGGTGGGCGGCCAGGTAGCGGACCGCGGCGTGGTTGGAGACCGCGGTCTGACCGGCGATCAGGAACACCGGTCGGCTGCCCGGCCGCAGGTGTATCCGGGCCAGCAGCGCGTACGCCGTCCCGCCCGGCTGCTCGGCGGCCGTCCGGAAGGCGAACTCCCGGTCCCCGACCAGCAGCGTGCGGACCGGATGCCCGGCGCCCTCCGGCGGGGCGACGAACGCCGCGCCGGGCAGCCAGGACGCCAGGTGCGCGGCGGTCCGGGCGTTGCTCTCCGGGCCGCCCACGCAGAACTCGGTCTTGTCGCCCAGCCCCTGACGCACCTCGTCGTGCGAGGTCAGCACGGACCGGGCGCCGCACTCGCGGACCAGCGCGGCCAGCTCCATCAGCGCGTACACGTCGTCACGGGCCACGCTGTGCGGATCGGCCGAGGAGACCTGCCGGTTGGCGACCAGCAGCGCCTCGCCGCCGGAGGTCAGCCCGAAGAACGCGCGCTCCCGCTCCAGCCGGCGCCGCCGGCGCAGCGTCTGCGCCAGCCAGCCGAGGCCCGCGCTGATCGCCGAAGCGACCAGGCCCAGCACGACGTTCAGCACACCATCGGTCATTTTCCGCTTCCCGTCGCCCCTTTCCGGTCCGGTTCGCCAGCCTAACGGCGGCCCACCTGCCCAGGGTGTGGAACTGTGCAACAGATGTGGGGCCCCGGTTCTGTCCAATTCCGCACCTTGCGAACCGGAAGCCGCTTCCTCTCTTACCGCCGCGGCATAACGGAATGGTTCAGACCATTGACCCGGTTCGGCGGCCGTCCCTAGCGTCGCCACCACATATCCGCAGAATTCACGGGGGAATCGTGAAGCGCATCGTCCTGCCCGTCGCCCTGGCGACGACCGCCCTGTTGCTCACCGCCTGCTCCAGCAGCGGCAGTTCGACCAAGGCCGCGGCCACGCCGTCGCCCACCGCCAAGACCTACGGCTGCCTCACCGAGGAACAGGCCGCCAAGGGCTCGTTCGCCCTCGACGCGGGCACCGCCGGCGGCACCGGCCTGGACGCCTACTACCGCGACTCGGACGCCGGCGGGGCCAAGGTGGGGGTGATCTTCTCCCACCAGCTGAGCGGCTCGCTGTGCGAATGGGCGCCGGTGTTCGGCGAGTTCACCAAGGCCGGGTACGCCGTGCTGGCCTTCACCTCCGAGGGCGACGTCACCGAGGGCATCAAGGCCTCCGCCGTCCGCCTCAAGGAGAAGGGCGTCACCGGCCTCGCCCTGATCGGCGCCTCCAAGGGCGGCACCTCCTCGCTGGTCGCCGCCAAGCTGGACAGCCCGCTGCCGATCAAGGCCGTGGTCTCGCTCAGCTCGCCCGACGTGTTCAACCAGTTCAACGCGGGGCTCGCGGTCAAGTCGGTGAAGATCCCGACCTACTTCGCCGCCGAGGAGATGGACGCCCCGTTCGCCGCCAACGCCAAGGAGCTGTACGCCGCCTCGGTGGCCGAGGACAAGCAGCTGAAGATCTACCCGGGCGGCAACCACGGCGCGCCGCTGCTCAAGGACGGCGCGCTGCCAGACGTCAAGGCCTACCTGGCCAAGCACGCCCCCGCGGCGGGCTGAGGACCCGTCAGGCCCACAGGTCGGTGATCCGCACGTCCAGTTCGGCGAGCAGGCGGCGGAGCAGCGGCAGCGACAGGCCGATCACATTGCCGGGGTCGCCGTCGATCCCCTCCACGAACGGTGCCGAACGGCCGTCCAGGGTGAACGCCCCGGCCACGTGCAGCGGCTCGCCGGAGGCGACGTAGGCGGCGACCTCGGCGTCGTCCGGCGTGCCGAACCGGACGGTGGTGGAAGCGGTGGCCCGCGCCTGCCGTCCGGTGGCGGTGTCGATCACGCAGTGGCCGGTGCGCAGCACGCCCGCGCGGCCGCGCATCGACCGCCAGCGCTCGATCGCCTCCGCGGCGTCGGCCGGCTTGCCGAGCGCCAGGCCGTCCAGCTCCAGCACCGAGTCGCAGCCGATCACCAGCGGCGGCTCGCCGGGCTCGGCGGCCAGTTCGCCGGCGATCTTCTCGGCCTTCGCCACCGCCAGCACCAGCGCGAGCTCGCCGGGCGTCGGCGCGGACAGCGCGTCCTCGTCCACCCCGCTCACCCGCACCAGCGGATCCAGGCCCGCCTGCCGCAGCAGGCCCAGCCGGGCGGGGGAGGCGGACGCGAGAACGAGCGGGCGGCGAGCGGTCATGCCGCCCAGCCTAGCCGTGCCGGGCCAGCAGCAGCGTCGCGGCGATCACGGCCAGCACCGCCAGCACCACCGCCGTCCGGTGCAGCCTGCGCTGGACTTCGCGGGCCTCGGGCGAAGGTTCGTCGCGGGGGTCTGACCAGAGCATTCGATCAGCCTGCAACGCGGGAGCGGTGCGGCGCCTGAGTATCCGTACTCAGTCCCGGCACGAGTGATGGTTCGGACGCCTGCTTGACGTCGCGCCGTTGTCACCCTGCAATGGACCCACTGACTTGTCCGGTTCATGATCGGCTCCGTGCGGGGAGCCGAACTCCCCCCACGGACCGACGGCAGGTCGACTCCAGGTCAGGGCACGCACAGCAGACCACCCCACTGGTTCCGGCTGAGGAGTCCCATGTCCGACCTCGTCACCACCGCAAGAGCCGCCACCGACGCGGCCCGCCCGCACCTCGTCGCGCTCTACCGGGCCGTCACCGGCCTCCTGTTCGCGTGCCACGGCGCCGCCTCCCTCTTCGGCATCCTCGGCGGGGCGCACGGCGGCGGCACCGTCCCGATCGGCAGCTGGCCCGGCTGGTATGCCGCCGTCATCCAACTCGTCTGCGGCGCGCTGGTCCTGCTCGGCATCGGCACCCGGACCGCCGCGCTGGTCGCCTCCGGCTCGATGGCCTACGCCTACTTCTCCGTCCACCAGCAGAACGCGCTGTTCCCCCTGCAGAACGGCGGCGAGCCCGCGGTGCTGTTCTGCTGGGCGTTCCTGCTGATCGCGGCGGTCGGGCCGGGCAGCTTCGCGGTCGGGCGGAAATTCGCCCGCTGAGCGGCCGGGCAGGCCCTGAGCGGCGCCCCCGGTCTCGCACCCGCCCGCGCCGCCGTCGTGCTCCTCGCCGCGTGTCACGACGGCGGCGGGGAGCACGGCCCCGACAGGGCCACGGCCACCAGTGAGCGCAGGGCCGGTGCGACCTGGCCGAGGGGCAGGGTGGACTCGTCGGCGAAGAGTTCCACCAGCCAGCCGCCCGCGGGGTTCGCACCGCCCGCCGCGACCATCGCCCGGTAGCCGGAGACCACCATCACCGCTTCCTCCGCCGCGTCGTTGCCCGGAGCGCCGACCCGCAGGGCGAACGCCCCGCCGGTCACCGCCCGGCCGGTCAGCGGGTAGTGCCGCAGGTCGAACACCGCGTCCGGGGCCTCGATCTGGGCCCGCTGGGTCTGTGCCCGGGCCGAGGCCGGGCCGCCGGTCATCCGGTACACGGCGTGCCGGGCGGTGCGCATCAGCGGCGAGCCCGGCGGTACGTACGACACCCACCAGCCGACGGCGTTCACCAGTCGGGACGCGGTCTCGGCGAGGACCGACAGCCGCCCCAGCGTGTCCGCGGGATGCGTCACCGCGCCCTGCACGCCGCCCTGGTCCAGGGCGGCCAGCACCGCCGCCAGCAGCTGCCCCGGGTCGGCGCTGTGCGCGGAGCCCCGGAACCGCCGCCGGTCGCCGTTCGGCCGGCCGCTCGGCGCCCGTCGGCTGTCCGCGAGCTGCACCACCGGATCCGGTGCGAACCCGGGCCCGTGGCCCCGGCCCGCCACCACCGGGTGCGCGGCCCGGGCCGCCTTCGCCCGGTACTGCGCGGCGTCGGCCAGCCGGAACAGCCGGTCCGCGGTGGTGACCGGGCCGATCGAGTCCCCGGTCGAGGCGATCCCGCAGGCGACGCCCTCGCCGTCCGTCAACTCCAGTGCGCGGGCGCACAGTTCCTCCGCGACCGCGACCACCTCGTCGGCGGACTGGCCCTCCGCGAGCAGGCAGAACTCGTCGCCGCCGAGGCGTGCGGCGAGGCTGCCCGGCAGCTTCGCCGCGGTGAGCGACAGCTGGTGCGCGAACCGCTCCAGCAGCCGGTCGCCCATCTCGTGGCCCAGCTGGTCGTTGACCCGCTTCAGCCCGTTCACGTCGCACACCACCAGCGTCACCACCACGCCGTCCCGGGTGTGCGCCTTCAGGGCCTCCTCCAGCCGGGCGTCCACGGCGCGACGGTTCGCCAGGCCGGTCAGCGCGTCCGTGAACGCCAGGCGGCGCAGGTCGGCGACCCGCTCGGTCTGCGCCAGGCCCGCCGAGATCTGCGCGGCCAGCAGGGTCGCGTACTCGGCGTCGGCGTCCGTGAACACCGGCATCCCGATCCCGCGCGCCAGGTACAGCTCGCCCCACGCCTGACCGTGCAGCACGATCGGCGCGACCAGGCAGCAGCCCCTCCCGCGACGCCGCAGGCCCGCGGCGCGGGAGCGGCAGAACGCGCCGGACGCCGGAAGCGGATGACCGGCGTGCGGGCCGAGGTCCTCCGCCGTCTGCACCCACGCCCGGGGGAGCCGGCCGGTGGTCCAGTGCTCCTCCAGGTACGTCACGATCTCCGGGAAGTCCGCGACCGGGTACGACTCGTCCTCCGGCAGCTCCTCCTCGCCCGGCGCGAGCTCCCCGTGATTGACCAGCACCCGCAGCCGGCCCGACTCGCGGTCCCACACCGAGACCGCCGCCATCGTCGCCCCCAACGCGGACGTCGCCCGCGCCGCCGCGGCCCGCACCGCCTCCAGCGGCGTCATCGCCCCGGCCATCGCCTGTGCGAGCTCCACCACCGCCTGCAACCGCGAGTCCGGCGCCGCAACCTGCTCACTCATCGTCGCCACATTCCCTCCCGCGGGCTGTTTCGTCCAGCCTAGGGGGGTTTGGGAGGATTTTTGGCTAGGCAGGCGGGCGTGAACACAGGGGCGCGGGGGAACTGCGCGACGGGCGCCGACGAGTCGTAGTGCGCCGCTCAGGCGGTGGCGGTGGGCGTCCGGGTCAGGAGCCAGGGTTCGACCAGGCCGAGGCCGCGGACCGGGCGGCGCCACATGGGCTGGAGGTGGAAGCGGTGGCCGGGGGCGGGGGAGGTCTCGGGGAGCGTCGCGGTGCCGTTGTGTTCGAGGGCCGCCGCGAGTTCGCCGTCGACCAGGACGGCGTCCTTGGGGGCGATGGAGGTGAGGCGGGAGGCCAGGTTGACGGTGGTGCCGAAGACGTCGCCCATGCGGGAGGTGACGGTGCCGAAGGCCATGCCGACGCGCAGGGCGGGCATGTTGTCCTCCTTGGCGAGGGTCTCGACCAGGGAGAGGGCGATCTCGGCGACGGTGGCCGGGTCCTCGGAGACGAAGAGGATCTCGTCGCCGAGGGTCTTGACGACCCGTCCGCCCTGGCCGGCGATCAGGTCGGAGCAGGTGTTCTCGAAGCCTTCGACGAGTTCGCCGAGCTCCTCCTCCTCCAGGCGGCGGGAGAGCCGGGTGAAGCCCACCAGGTCGGCGAAGGCGACGGCGAGCCGGCCGGAGGTGATCTCGTGGTCCTCGGCGGCCTGCACGACCCGGCCGGTGACGGCGGCGAGCTGGCGGCGCCAGACGTAGACCAGGAACTGTTCGAGCTCGGGGAGGAGCAGTTCGACCAGCGGGTAGGCGACGTCGGAGCGGGTGAGGCCGGGTTCGACGGGCTGGGTGAGGTTGTCGAGGAAGGTGTCCATCTGCCAGCCGGCGAGTCGCGCGGTGGTCTGGCCGGTGGAGCGGGCGACCTGGATCGCCATGGGCTCGCTGAGCAGCCCGGACTCGATCAGGCCGGCCAGGCGGCGCAGCGCGATCACGTCGTTGTCGTTGAGGGCGCGGGACTGGCCGATGTCGGGGAAGCCCATGGCGCGCCAGAAGCGGGTGGCGAGGTCCATCGGGACCTCGGCGGCGCGTGCGGCCTGGTACGGGGTGTACTTGCGCGGGGCGTCGAGGATCAGCCGCTCCAGGTCGGTCGCGACGGTGGTCTCGTCCGTCTCGCCGGGCGTGCCGGCGGGAGAGCCGCTGTTGCCGGAGCCCGTGGTGGCGCCGCCGTTGTCTGTCACCGGTCCGTCCCCGTGCGTCTGCGCACTTGTGTCTTGCCGTCCTCGGGGTTGGCTGCGCGACCACCGCGGGGGTAGTGGCGAGCCTCACACCGCTGCCAGGTGGAATGTTCGCACGGAATCGCGTAATCCGGGGCATCCGCCCGGCAGCCGGTCCGAGGGTCCCGCAGGGTGAGACCGGCCCTGCGCGACGTGGTCAGTTCTGCGGGCGTACGTGCACCACGTCGCCGGCGGCGACGGCGTGCCGGGCGCCGTCGGGGGTGCGGACCACCAGCCGGCCGTCGCCGTCGACGGCCACCGCGTCGCCCAGCAGTTCGCGTTCGCCGGGGAGTTGGACCTTCACGGGCCGGTTCAGGGTGGTGCAGCGGGCGGTGTACGCGGGGAGCAGTCCGCTGGCGTGCGGGTCGCCGGCGGCGGCCGTCCACTCGCCGTAGAGCTCCGCGAACTCGCGCAGCACGGCGCGCAGCAGGGTGGCCCGGTCGGTGGTCTCGGCGCCGGCCAGCGCCAGCGAGCCGGCGGTGGGGACGGGCAGCTCGGCCTGCCGGAGCGAGACGTTGAGGCCGAGGCCGACGATCACGGCGCCGCCGGAGAGTTCGGTGAGGATGCCGCCGAGCTTGCGTTCCTGCCCGTCGACCTCGGCCTGCAGGTCGTTGGGCCACTTCAGGCCGGTGCGGACGCCGGCGATCCGGTCGAGGGTGGCGGAGACGGCGGTGCCGATCAGGATGGGCAGCCAGCCGTAGCGTTCCATCGGCACGCCCTGCGGGCGCAGCAGCACCGACAGGAACAGCCCGGAGCGGGGCGGCGCGGTCCAGCGGCGGTCGAGCCGGCCGCGGGCGGCGTTCTGCGACTCGGCGACCAGCACGGCGCCCTCGGGCGCGCCGTCCTTGGCGCGGGCGGCCAGGTCGGAGTTGGTGGAGCCGGTCTCGCTCACCACATCGAGTGAGGTCCACAGGGCGCCCGGGCGCAGCAGGTCGAGCCGCAGGGCGGCCTCGTCGAGCGGGGGGCGGTCCAGGTCGGTCCACGGGGACGGGCCGCCGTGGCCGAAGCCGCGCAGTCCGGAGCGGCGGGGTCGGGGGCTCTCGGGTGTGCTCACCCCCACCACCCTAGGGCCAGGCCGACGGCCGCACTCCGCATCATCGTCCCGCAATCCGGGCAGTGGCACGATGTGTCGATGGCCATAGCCGCGGAGGCCTCCGGGCTGGCTACGCTACGCAACGGTAGACCGCAGTGCCGCCCTGCCCGCAACCCTCCACGCCCCGGGCCGGCGGCCGAGGACGCAGGGAGAGCCACCGCAATGGCCGAGGCACCGAACGACCCGCACACCACCGCCGGAAAGCTCGCCGACCTGCGGCGGAGGATCGACGAGGCGGTGCACTCCGGTTCCGCCGCCGCGGTCGAGAAGCAGCACGCCAAGGGCAAGCTGACGGCCCGTGAGCGGATCCTGGAGCTGCTGGACGAGGACTCCTTCGTGGAGTTCGACGAGTTCGCCCGGCACCGTTCGACCAATTTCGGCCAGGAGAAGAACCGGCCGTACGGCGACGGCGTGGTGACCGGCTACGGCACCGTGGACGGGCGCCAGATCGCGGTGTTCGCGCAGGACTTCACGGTGTTCGGCGGTTCGCTGGGCGAGGTGTTCGGCGAGAAGATCGTCAAGGTGATGGACTTCGCGCTGAAGACCGGCTGCCCGATGATCGGCATCAACGACTCGGGCGGCGCCCGGATCCAGGAGGGCGTGGTCTCGCTCGGCCTGTACGGCGAGATCTTCCGCCGCAACGTGCACGCCTCCGGCGTGATCCCGCAGATCTCGCTGATCATGGGCCCGTGCGCGGGCGGCGCGGTGTACTCGCCGGCGGTCACCGACTTCGTGGTGATGGCCGACAAGACCTCGCACATGTTCATCACCGGCCCCGACGTGATCAAGACCGTCACCGGCGAGACCGTGGACATGGAGGAGCTGGGCGGCGCCCGCACCCACAACACCAAGTCCGGCAACGCGCACTACCTGGCCGCCGACGAGAAGGAGGCCATCGAGTACGTCAAGAGCCTGCTCTCGTACCTGCCCTCCAACAACCTCTCGGACCCGCCGGTCTACCCGGAGCAGGCGGACCTGTCGATCACCGACGAGGACCTGGAGCTCGACAGCATCGTCCCGGACTCGGCGAACCAGCCGTACGACATCCGCCGGGTGATCGAGCACGTGCTGGACGACGGGGACTTCCTGGAGGTCCAGCCGCTGTACGCGGGCAACATCGTGGTCGGCTTCGGCCGGGTCGAGGGCCACCCGGTGGGCGTGGTCGGCAACCAGCCGATGGACCTGGCGGGCTGCCTGGACATCGCGGCCAGCGAGAAGGCCGCCCGCTTCGTGCGCACCTGCGACGCGTTCAACATCCCGGTGCTGACCTTCGTCGACGTGCCCGGCTTCCTGCCCGGCACCGGCCAGGAGTGGGACGGCATCATCCGCCGCGGCGCGAAGCTGATCTTCGCCTACGCGGAGGCCACCGTCCCGCTGATCACCGTGATCACCCGCAAGGCGTTCGGCGGCGCGTACGACGTGATGGGCTCCAAGCACCTGGGCGCCGACATCAACCTGGCGTGGCCGACCGCGCAGATCGCGGTGATGGGCGCGCAGGGCGCGGTCAACATCCTGCACCGCCGGGAGATCGCCGCGGCCGAGGCCGAGGGCCGGGCCGAGGAGCGCCGGGCCGAGCTGCTCGCCTCGTACGAGGACACCCTGCTCAACCCGTACCTGGCCGCCGAGCGCGGCTACGTCGACGCGGTCATCGCGCCCAGCGAGACCCGCCGGCACATCGTCCGCGGGCTGCGGGCGCTGCGCGGCAAGCGGGAGGCGCTGCCGCCGAAGAAGCACGGCAACATCCCGCTGTAGCAGAAGGGCTCACCCGCATGACTCCCATTCAGGTGCTGCACGGGCAGCCGACCCCCGAGGAGCTGGCCACCGTCCTGGCGGTGGTCCAAGCCCGGGCCGCCGCCGGGGCCGGGGCGGCCTCCGCGAGCGGCCCGGCCACCGCGTGGACCAGCCGCACTCCCCGTCCCGTCCCCGCGCCCGGCCCGCACACCTGGCGCACCAGCCTCTGGCCGCGCTGAGGCCCCTCGACGGATCGCCGGCGGTTCAGCCGCCGGCGATCCGGTCCGCGCGGGTGTAGACGTTCGCGCTGCGCCCGCGCAGGAAGCCGACCAGGGTGAGGCCGAGCTCCTCGGCCAGGTCGACGGCGAGCGAGGACGGCGCGGAGACCGCCGCCAGCAGCGGCAGACCGGCCAGCGCGGCCTTCTGGGTCAGTTCGAAGGAGGCCCGGCCGGAGACCAGCAGGACGTGCCCGCGCAGCGGCAGCAGGCCCTCGCGCAGCGCCCAGCCGACCACCTTGTCCACCGCGTTGTGCCGGCCGACGTCCTCGCGGGCGCACAGCAGGGCGCCGTCGGCGGCGAACAGCGCGGCCGCGTGCAGGCCGCCGGTGGAGTCGAAGGTCCGCTGGGCGGCGCGCAGCCTGTCCGGCAGCGCGTAGAGCACCTCCGGGTCGAGCGTCAGCGGGTCGGCCGAGACGTCCCACCGGCTGCGGGTGCGCACGGCGTCCACGGTGTCGCGTCCGCACAGGCCGCAGGCGCTGGTGGTGAGCAGGTTGCGGTGCGCGGAGAGCGCCGGGCGCGCGCCGCGGACGGCCGCGTCGACCACGTTGTACGTGTTGGCGCCGTCGGCGTCGGTGCCGGCGCAGTAGCGGAGCGCGGCGAGTTCCTCGGTGGCCGCGACCAGGCCCTCGCCGACCAGGAAGCCCGCCACCAGGTCGAAGTCGTGGCCGGGGGTGCGCATGGTGACGGTCAGCGCCTCGCCGCCGATCCGGATCTCCAGCGGTTCCTCCGCCGCCAGACTGTCGGGCCGCGCGCCGCGCTCCCCGTCGCGCAGTCGCACCACTCGCCGCCGTACCGTTGCCCGCGCCATCCGTGTCGCACCTCCGCGGGCCAGTCAACCATCCGCGGTGTGCCGAACGATTGCTTGTCATATCCGCATTCACCTGATGAGAATGTGCATATGGATATGCACAGTGTCGTCGTCCAGGTCGGCAAGGCCGACGTCAGCGCCGAGGATGTCCTCGCCGTGGCCCGGGGCGGGGCCCGGGTGGAGATCGGGCCGGACGCCCTCGCCGAGATGGCCGGGGCGCGCGCCCGGATCGACGCCCTCGCCGCCGAGCCCCGCCCCGTGTACGGGGTGTCCACCGGATTCGGCGCGCTGGCGGTGCGCCACATCAGCCCCGAACTGCGGGCCCAGCTCCAGCGCTCGCTGGTGCGCTCGCACGCCGCCGGCATGGGCCCGACGGTGGAGCGCGAGGTGGTCCGGGCGCTGATGTTCCTGCGGATGAAGACGCTGGCCTCCGGCCGCACCGGCGTGCGCCCGCTGGTCGCCGAGACCATGGCCGCCCTGCTGAACGCCGGAATCACCCCGGCGGTGCGGGAGTTCGGCTCGCTCGGCTGCTCCGGCGACCTCGCCCCGCTCTCGCACTGCGCGCTCGTCCTGATGGGCGAGGGCACCGCGTTCGGCCCCGACGGCGCGGAGAAGCCCGCCGCCGAGCTGCTGGCCGCCGCCGGCATCGAGCCGGTCGAACTGCTGGAGAAGGAGGGCCTGGCCCTCATCAACGGCACCGACGGCATGCTCGGCATGCTGGTGATGGCCCTCGCCGACCTCCGGCGCCTGTACACCACCGCCGACATCACCGCCGCGATGACGCTGGAGGCGCTGCTCGCCACCGACCGGGTGCTCGCCCCCGAGCTGCACGCCCCGATCCGCCCGCACCCCGGCCAGGCCGCGGCCGCCGCCAACATGCTGGCCGTGCTGCGCGGCTCCGGGCTGACCGGCCACCACCACGACGACGCGCCGCGGGTCCAGGACGCCTACTCGATCCGCTGCGCCCCGCAGGTGGCCGGCGCCGGCCGCGACACCCTCGCGCACGCCGCGCTGGTGGCCGACCGGGAGCTCGCCGCGTCCGTCGACAACCCGGTGGTGCTGCCCGACGGCCGGGTCGAGTCCAACGGCAACTTCCACGGCGCACCGGTCGCCTACGTGCTGGACTTCCTGGCGATCGCCGCCGCCGACCTGGCCTCGATCTCCGAGCGCCGCACCGACCGGCTGCTCGACACGGCCCGCTCGCACGGCCTGCCCGCGTTCCTCGCCGACGACCCGGGCGTGGACTCCGGTCTGATGATCGCCCAGTACACGCAGGCGGCGCTGGTCAGCGAGAACAAGCGGCTCGCGGTGCCCGCCTCGGTGGACTCCATCCCGTCCTCGGCGATGCAGGAGGACCACGTCTCGATGGGCTGGTCCGCGGCCCGCAAGCTGCGCCAGGCGGTGGCCAACCTCGGTCGGGTGCTGGCCGTCGAACTCGTCGCCTCCGCACGGGCGCTGGAGATGCGCGAGCAGGCCGCGGAGCAGCCCGGGGTGCTCGCCCCGGCGACCGCCGCCGCGATCGCCGCCGCCCGCGCCGCCGGCGTCGGCGGGCCCGGCCGCGACCGCTTCCTCTCCCCGGACCTGGAGGCCGCCGCCGAACTGGTCGGCACCGGCGCACTGATCGAGGCGGTCCAGCGGGTCACCGGTCCGCTCGCCTGATGATGTGACACGGGACGGGCGCGCCGACCACCCTCCGGATGCGCCCGTCCCGTCAGGCGGAACGCGATTGCCCGTCTGTCGGGACTGCGCCACAGTCGTCCCACCGCCGAAGCCACCGGCGACCGCCCAACCGAGCGTGGAGGTACCCGAGATGACCGCCCTGGACGAGACCGGAACGAACAGCGGGCCGTCCGCCCGGCTGCTCCAGCTCTTCGAGGGCCACCGGTTGACGCCCACTCAGCGGCGGATCGCCCACTCGCTGGTGAAGCACGCCACCGAGGCGCCGTTCCTGTCCAGCGTCGAGGTCGCCGAACTCGCCGGCGTCAGCCAGCCGTCCGTCACCCGGTTCGCCGTCGCGCTCGGCTACGACGGCTACCCCGCGCTGCGCAAGCAGCTGCGCGAACTCGGCGTCGGCGAGGCCGCCGACCCGGAGAGCCACCACGACGTGGTCCGCAACGAGCACCAGCAGGCCGTGCTCGCCGAGATCGCCCACCTGCGGCACCTGGCCGAGCTGCTCGCCGACCCCGCGCCGATCGTCCGCGCCGCCCGGGTGCTGGCCGCCTCCCGGCCGCTGCCGGTGCTCGGCCTGCGCGCCGCCTCCGCCCAGGCCCGCGGCTTCTCCTACTTCGCCGCCAAGGTCCACCCCGACATCCGGCTGCTCGACGAGGGCGGCTCGATGCTCGCCGACCGCCTGGAGCAGGCCGTCTCGGCCGGCGCCAGCGCCCTGCTGTGCTTCGCGCTGCCCCGCTACCCGCGCGAACTGATGGACGCCCTCGCGGTGGCCCGCGACTGCGGACTGACCGTGCTGACCGTCGCCGACTCCGCGTTCGCCCCGGTCGCCAAGCTCTCCGACCTGATGCTGCCCGCCGCCGTCGGCACCGGTCTGGTCTTCGACACCGCCTGCGCCCCGATGGTGCTCGGCCGGGTGCTGCTGCAGGCGATGTGCGACGAGATCCCCGGCGCGGAAGCCCGGCTCGAAGCCATCGAACAGTCGGCGACGGCCCGTCAGTTGTTCCTGGACTGACACCCGTTGTTCCCCCAATGACACCCCGGTACCGGGTTGACGACCGGCCGTGCGCGGGCATCTTCCCGGTAGGGACGAAGACAGCCTTGGACGGGGGAAGTCCAATGCCACCACCGATCCACCAGATGCGGCTCACCGGACGACTCGGCTCCGGCGCCGACGAATGGTCCTGCCCGCAGTGCGGCCGACGCATCGCCCTCCGCCGCCCGCCGCACCCCGAACTCACCGTGCTCGACCCGGGCGACGAGGAGGCCGTGCACATCGGCGTCCTGGAGCCCGGCGACCCGGCCGCCGACGCGGCCGCCGCCCGCTACGGCGTCGGCCCGGTCCAGCACGTCCCGCGCCCGCCGGCCCGCCCCGGCGAGAGCGGTTCCGACGAGAACCGCCCCGCTGACGGCGGCCCCGGCGACCCGAACGCCCAGCCCGACGCCGAGGACCGCCGCTGGCTCGCCGAGATCGGCATCGACTGGGACGGCGACGCGGCGGCCTGAGGGCGCAGACTGGAATCGGCGCACCCGTTCGGGTGCGGTGGCGGGTGATCGACATGTATTGGCACCGCGGGTACCACGGCGGCTGGTCGTGGGTGCTGCCCGGGATCACGTTCATGCTGTTCGTGCTGCTGGTGATCGTCGTGCTGGCCGCGCTGTGGCGGATGTACTCGACGAGTCGGACGACCGGATCGGGGGACGGTAAGCAGTGGGGGAGCCCGCCGCACGGCCGGGTCCCGGAGGCGGAGCGGCTGCTGGCCGAGCGGCTGGCCCGGGGCGAGATCGAGGTCGACGAGTACCGGCACCGGTTGGCGGCGCTGCGCGGCGAGTACGGCGGGAGCGGTCCGGGAAGTCCACCGGGAGACGGTCCGCCGGGCGGCGGTCCACCGGAGGCTCCGCCGAAAGAGCCGGGGAAGAGCTGAGGGGACAGGCGCCGACGCGGGCCGTCGAGACTCTGGCCAGCCCGATGTTGTTTGGATATATTCACTCTGCTTGATCGTGAATGAATCCATCCGCAAGGAGGCTGGTCCATGGCAGAGCAGGCGAGCGGCCCGCGCGAGGTGCGCGCGGCACGGGGTACCGGGCTGAGCACGCAGGGCTGGCAGCAGGAAGCCGCCCTGCGGATGCTGATGAACAACCTCGACCCGGAGGTCGCCGAGCACCCGTCCAAGCTGGTGGTCTACGGCGGCACCGGCAAGGCCGCCCGCGACTGGCGCTCCTTCGACGCCATGGTGAAGACCCTCCAGGGCCTCAAGCAGGACGAGACCATGCTGGTCCAGTCCGGCCGGCCGGTCGGCGTGATGCAGACCCACGAGTGGGCGCCCCGGGTGCTGATCGCCAACTCCAACCTGGTCGGCGACTGGGCGAACTGGGAGGAGTTCCGCCGCCTGGAGTCGCTCGGCCTCACCATGTACGGCCAGATGACCGCCGGTTCGTGGATCTACATCGGCACCCAGGGCATCCTCCAGGGCACCTACGAGACCTTCGCGGCCGTGGCCAACAAGCGTTTCAACGGAACGCTGGAAGGCACCATCACCCTCACCGCCGGCCTCGGCGGCATGGGCGGCGCCCAGCCGCTGGCCGTCACCATGAACGGCGGCGTGGCGATCTGCATCGACTGCGACCCGTCCCGGATCGCCCGCCGGATCGAGCACCGCTACCTCGACGTCGAGGCCAAGAGCCTCGACCACGCGCTGCAGCTCGCCACCGAGGCCCGCGACAAGCGGCAGCCGCTCTCCATCGGCCTGCTCGGCAACGCCGCCGACCTGCTGCCGCAGCTGCTCGCGATGGACGCCCCGATCGACATCGTCACCGACCAGACCAGCGCCCACGACCCGCTGGCCTACCTGCCGACCGGCGTCGCCTTCGAGGACATGGCGAGCTACGCGGCCGAGAAGCCCGCCGAGTTCACCCAGCGCGCCCGCGAGTCGATGGCCCGGCACGTGGAGGCCATGGTCGGCTTCCAGGACCGCGGCGCGGAGGTCTTCGACTACGGCAACTCGATCCGCGGCGAAGCCCAACTCGCGGGTTACGACCGGGCGTTCGCGTTCCCCGGGTTCGTCCCGGCGTACATCCGGCCGCTGTTCTGCGAGGGCAAGGGCCCGTTCCGCTGGGCCGCGCTGTCCGGCGACCCGAAGGACATCCACAAGACCGACAAGGCCGTCCTCGACCTGTTCCCGGAGAACGAGTCGCTGCACCGCTGGATCAAGATGGCCCAGGAGAAGGTGCACTTCCAGGGCCTGCCCGCGCGGATCTGCTGGCTGGGCTACGGCGAGCGCGACAAGGCCGGCGAGCGGTTCAACGACATGGTCGCCTCCGGCGAGCTGTCCGCACCGATCGTGATCGGCCGCGACCATCTGGACTGCGGCTCCGTCGCCTCCCCCTACCGGGAGACCGAGGCGATGCTGGACGGCTCCGACGCGATCGCCGACTGGCCGCTGCTCAACGCCATGGTCAACGTCGCGTCCGGCGCGTCCTGGGTGTCCATCCACCACGGCGGCGGCGTCGGCATCGGCCGCTCCATCCACGCCGGGCAGGTCACCGTCGCCGACGGCACCGCGCTGGCCGGCGAGAAGATCCGCCGCGTCCTCACCAACGACCCCGGCATGGGCGTCATCCGGCACGTCGACGCCGGCTACGACCGGGCGAGCGAGGTCGCCGACGAGCGGGGCGTTCGCGTGCCGATGGCCGAGCTGTGACCGAGGGCTTCGACGCGATGTGGGCGGAGCTGCTCCCCGTGGGCCGCTCCGCCTCCTCCGGCGGCTACCGCCGGCACGCCTGGAACTCCGCCGACGCCGAGTGCCGGGCCTGGTTCGAGGAACAGGCCCGCGCCCGCGGCCTGCACTACGAGACCGACCGCAACGGCAACCAGTGGGCCTGGCTCGGCGACCCCGCCGCCGGGAACGCCGTGGTCACCGGCTCGCACCTGGACTCCGTCCCCGACGGCGGCGCCTACGACGGCCCGCTCGGAGTGATCTCCTCGTTCGCCGCTCTCGACGAACTCCGCGCCCGCGGCGCGGAGTTCACCCGCCCGCTGGCGATCGCCAACTTCGGCGACGAGGAGGGCGCCCGGTTCGGCGTCGCCTGCGTGGGCAGCCGGCTCGCCGCCGGCGTCCTCGACCGGGACGCCGCGTACCGGCTGCGCGACGCCGACGGGGTGTGGCTGCCCGACGCGATGCTCAAGGCCGGCCACGACCCGGCGCAGATCGGCCCGGACCCCGAACTGCTCGGCCGGATCGGCGCGTTCGTCGAACTCCACATCGAACAGGGCCGGTGGCTGACGGACGAGCACCCGGTCGGCGTGGCCGGCGCGATCTGGCCGCACGGC
This sequence comes from Kitasatospora sp. CB02891, assembly GCF_002803145.1. NCBI lineage: Bacteria > Bacillati > Actinomycetota > Actinomycetes > Kitasatosporales > Streptomycetaceae > Kitasatospora > Kitasatospora sp. CB02891. Next base: position 350,403 of record NZ_NNBO01000007.1, read on the forward strand.
CGCTGGCGGTTCGACTTCCACGGCGAGGCCAACCACGCCGGCACCACCCGGCTCGACGACCGCCGCGACCCGATGCTGACCTACGCCACCACGGTGCTCGCCGCCCGCAAGAAGGCCCGGCTCGCCGGGGCGCTCGCCACCTTCGGCAAGGTCGCCGTCGAACCCAACGGCACCAACGCGATCGCCTCGCTGGTCCGCGGCTGGCTGGACTCCCGGGCCGCCGACGAGGAGACGCTGCGTCAGCTGGTCGACGCCATCGAGCAGTCCGCGGCCGAACGCGGGGAACGCGACGGCGTCCGGGTGACGCTCACCCGCGAGTCCTTCACGCCCGTCGTCGACTTCGACGGCCCGCTGCGCGACCACTTGGCCGGCCTCCTGAAGGCCCCCGTCCTGCCCACCGGGGCGGGACACGACGCCGGGATCCTGGCGTCCGCCGTCCCGACCGCCATGCTGTTCGTGCGGAACCCCACCGGGGTCTCGCACTCCCCGGCCGAACACGCCGAGCGGGCCGACTGCCACGCCGGAGTCGCCGCCCTCGCCGACGTACTGGAGGACCTCGCATGTCAGCCGTCGTGACGTACTGGGCCGAACACGCCTGGCTGCCGCACGCCGACGGCGCCGCGGTCGAGCGCGAGGTGCTGATCGCGGTCGGCCCCGGCGGGCGGATCGCCAAGGTCACCCCCGACAGCGGGCCATGCCCCGCCGGGGCCGTGCGGCTCGCCGGGCTGACCCTGCCCGGGCAGGCCAACGCGCACTCGCACGCCTTCCACCGGGCGCTGCGCTCCACCGTGCAGGTCGGCTCCGGGACGTTCTGGACCTGGCGCGACACCATGTACCGGGTCGCCTCCGCGCTCGACCCCGACAGCTACCTGGCGCTCGCCACCGCGGTGTACGCCGAGATGGCACTGGCCGGCATCACCGCCGTCGGCGAGTTCCACTACCTGCACCACGCGCCCGGCGGCGTCCGGTACGACAACCCGAACGCGATGGGCGAGGCGCTGATCGAGGCCGCCGCCCGGGCCGGCATCCGGATCACGCTCCTGGACACCTGCTACCTGTCGTCCGGCTTCGGCGCGGAGCCGACCCGGGAGCAGCTGCGGTTCTCCGACGGGACCGCGGACGCCTGGGCCGAGCGGGCCGCCGCGCTGGCCGGCGCGGAGCACGCCCGGATCGGCGCCGCGGTGCACTCCGTGCGGGCCGTCCCCGCCGACCAGTTGGGCGCCGTCGCGCACTGGGCCGCGATGCGCAAGGCGCCGCTGCACGTCCACCTCTCCGAGCAGACCGCCGAGAACGACGCCTGCCTCACCGCGCACGGCGTCACCCCGACCCGCCTGCTCGCCGACCACGGCGTCCTCGGGCCGCGCACCTCGGTGGTCCACGCGACGCACCTGACGGACGAGGACGTCCGGCTGCTGTCGGACAGCACCACCGTCGTCTGCATGTGCCCCACCACCGAACGGGACCTCGCCGACGGCATCGGCCCCGCCAAGCGGCTGGCCGCCGCGGGCTGCCCGATCACCCTCGGCTCCGACAGCCACGCCGTCATCGACCCGTTCGAGGAGGCCCGGGCGCTGGAGCTCGACGAACGCCTGCGCACCCGCACCAGGGGCCACTGGACGGCGAACGCGCTGCTGCGGGCCGGCACCGAGGACGGGCACGCGTCGCTGGGCTGGGACGAAGCCGGACGGCTGGAGGCCGGGGCGCTGGCCGACTTCTGCGTGATCGCACTCGACAGCGTGCGGACGGCCGGGGCGCCGGCCTCGCTGGGCGCGGAGATCGCGGTGTTCGCGGCGAGTGCGGCGGACGTACGGCACGTGGTGGTGGGCGGGCGGCACGTCGTCAAGGACGGGGTGCACCAGTTCGTGCCGGACGTGGCGGAGCAGTTGGCAGGAGCCGTGGCCGCACTGCGGTAGGGCGTCTTCCCGGAGTCGCGATCCGGCGGACGTTCGCCTCCCGCTCCGCGCGGTGAAGAGAAGTACGAAACTGACGAAGGATCATTCTGTGAGCCTGCTCATCGGCAACATTGGATCGCTGGTCACCAACGACCCGGCGCTCGGGGACGGGCCGCTCGGGCTGATCCCGGACGCCGCCGTGGTGGTGGAGGGCGACCGGGTGGCGTGGGTGGGCCGGAGCGTGGCCGCCCCCGCTGCCGACGAGACCGTCGACGCGGCCGGGCGGGCGTTGCTGCCCGGGTTCGTGGACAGCCATTCGCATCTGGTGTTCGCCGGGGACCGGACCGCGGAGTTCAACGCGCGGATGTCGGGGCGGGCGTACTCGGCCGGCGGGATCCGGACCACGGTGGCGGCGACCCGGGCGGCGTCGGACGCGGAGCTGAACGCGAACCTGACCCGGTTCCTGGCGGAGATGCTGCGGCAGGGCACCACGACCGTGGAGGTGAAGTCCGGGTACGGGCTGAGCACCGCCGACGAGGCGCGGTCGCTCAGGATCGCGGCGGGGCACACCGAGGAGACGACGTACCTCGGGGCGCACGTGGTGGGCCCCGAGTTCGCGGAGGATCCGGCGGGGTACGTCGAGCTGGTGACGGGGGAGATGCTGGAGGCGTGCGCCCCGTTCGCGCGGTGGGTGGACGTGTTCTGCGAGCGCGGGGCGTTCGACGGCGACCAGGCGCGGGCGGTGCTGACCGCCGGGATGGCGAAGGGCCTGGCACCGCGGGTGCACGCCAATCAGCTGAGCTTCGGGCCGGGCGTGCAGCTGGCGGTGGAGCTGGGAGCGGCGTCCGCCGACCACTGCACGCACCTGACCGACCAGGACGTGGCGGCGCTGGCGGACGGGGACACGGTGGCCACCCTGCTGCCGGGCGCGGAGTTCTCCACCCGGGCGCCCTATCCGGACGCCCGGCGGCTGCTGGACGCCGGGGCGCGGGTCGCGCTGTCCACGGACTGCAACCCCGGTTCCAGCTTCACCAGTTCGATGCCGTTCTGCGTCGCCGTCGCGGTGCGCGAGATGGGCATGACCCCCGACGAGGCGGTGCACGCCGCGACCGCGGGCGGGGCACTGGCACTGCGCCGCACCGATGTGGGGCGGGTCTCCCCGGGGGCCCGGGCCGATCTGCTGCTGCTGGACGCGCCTTCGCACGTCCACCTGGCGTACCGCCCGGGCGTCCCGCTGACCGCCGCCGTGTGGCAGGGCGGGGTCAGGAAGGTCTGACCCCGCCCTGTCTGCGGGGTCAGGAAAGCCCGACCCCGCCCTGCTCCGCGGTGCTAGCGGACGTCGCCCATCAGCTTGCCGATCCGGCCGCGGGCGGTGAACAGGCCGACGCCGGCGGCGATGGCGAGCAGGCCCTGGGCGGCGAAGTACCAGGTGGAGCCGACCACGCTGTCGCCCAGCGCCAGCTGGCTCAGGGCGGCCACGCAGTCGCCCGCGGTGACCGCGAGGAACCAGATGCCCATCATCTGGCTGGCGTACTTGGCGGGCGCCAGCTTGGTGGTGACGGACAGGCCGACGGGGGAGAGGGTGAGCTCGCCGGTGGTCTGGATCAGGTAGACCACGGCCAGCCACAGCGGGGTGACCTTGACGCCGCCGCTGGCCGCCGCCATCGCCAGCATCATCACCAGGAACGACGCGCCGATCATCAGCAGGCCGAAGGCGAACTTGGCGGTGGTGGAGGGGTTGCGGCCGCGGCGGGCGGCGGCGTTCCACAGCCAGGCGAACACCGGGGCGAGCGCCATGATGTACAGCGGGTTCAGCGACTGGAACCAGCTGGACGGGAACGAGAAGCCGAACAGGCTGCCGGCGGTGTTGCGGTCGGCGAACACGCTGAGCGTCGAACCGGACTGGTCGTAGATCATCCAGAACACGGCGGCGGCGGCGAAGAACCACAGGTAGCCGCTCATCCGCGAGCGCTCCTCGCCGCTCAGCTCCGGGTCGCGGCGGATCCGGCTGAACACCAGGACGGGGATGGCGATGCCGGCCAGCGAGAGCGGCCAGATCGCCCAGGAGACGCTGAAGTTGCCGGTGCCGACGACCACGCCGTAGAAGACCGCGGCGGCGGCCAGCCACAGGCCGGCCTTGCGCAGCACGGTGCGGCGCTCCTCGGGGGTGATCGGGGCGCTGACCACGCTGGAGCGCGGGCTGAGGTGGCGGGTGCCCAGCAGGTACTGGATCAGGCCGAGGGCCATGCCGACGCCGGCCATCGCGAAGCCCAGGTGCCAGTTCACCTTCTGGCCGACGGTGCCGATGGCGAGCGGCGCGAGGAAGGCGCCGAGGTTGATGCCCATGTAGAAGATCGTGAAGCCGCCGTCCCGGCGCGGGTCGTTGGGCCCGTCGTAGAGGTGGCCGACCATGGTCGAGATGTTGGCCTTCAGCAGGCCGGAGCCGATCGCGATGAAGACCAGGCCGGCGAAGAACGCCGCCGAGGCCGGCACAGCGAGCAGGAAGTGCCCGATCATGATGATCGCGCCGCCCAGGGCCACGGTGCGCCGGGCGCCGAGCAGCCGGTCGGCGATCCAGCCGCCGGGCAGGGCCAGCAGGTAGACCATCGCGTTGTAGACCGAGTACACCGCGGTGGCCGTGGCCACCTGCATCTCCAGGCCGCCGTCGGCCGCCTTGGCCGACATGTAGACGACCAGCAGGGCGCGCATGCCGTAGAAGCTGAAACGCTCCCACGTCTCCGTCATGAAGAGGGTGGCGAGGCCGCGGGGGTGGCCGAGGAAGGTCCGTCCGTTACCGGTCGAGATCCGTTCCTCAGACTCCAGGGTGCTCGAAGCCATGCTGATTCCTTGCCTGTCTTGCTCGGGTTCTCCACCACTGTAAGTCGCGAGTTCGGTTGACTGCGGAGCGTGAATGGTATGCGGAAGGTAAAGCAGGGTGCCGCTGCACTGTGCCTTTCGATGCCTCGACGGGAGAATTACCTGTGATGGCAAGGCTCGTGCGAAGAATGTCCATGTAAGCGCAGTTGTTGCCGAAGATGCCCGGGAATGCAAGTTGATCACACCCTGTGACAGTGTTCACAGCGCGCCGCCCGGGCGTGCCGAAAGCTCGGAAGACCCCCTGATCGGGCGTGCCCGAGCGGTCTACCATCGCCCCTATGACCTGTGTGCTGCTGGCCGAGGACGACCCGGCAATCTCCGAACCGCTGGCCCGCGCCCTGCGCCGCGAGGGCTACGAGGTGCTCGTCCGCGAGGACGGACCGGCCGCCCTGGGCGCCGGCCTCAGCGAGGACGTCGACCTGATCGTGCTGGACCTCGGGCTCCCCGAGATGGACGGCCTGGAGGTGTGCCGGCGGCTGCGCGCCGACGGCAAGAGCTTCCCGGTCCTGGTGCTCACCGCCCGCGCGGACGAGGTGGACACCGTGGTCGGCCTGGACGCCGGCGCCGACGACTACGTCACCAAGCCGTTCCGGCTGGCCGAGCTGCTCGCCCGGGTCCGCGCCCTGCTCCGGCGCGGCAACGTCGACCAGCTCACCACCGGCGCGCACGGCGTGAAGATCGACATCGAGTCGCACCGCGCCTGGCTCGGCGAGGAGGAACTCACCCTCTCCGCCAAGGAGTTCGAGCTGCTGCGGGTGCTGGTGCGGGACGCCGGACGGGTCGTCACCCGCGAGGAGATCATGCGCCAGGTCTGGGACACCACCTGGTGGACCTCCACCAAGACCCTGGACATGCACATCTCCTGGCTGCGCAAGAAGCTCGGCGACGACGCCGCGAACCCGCGCTACATCGCCACCGTGCGGGGCGTCGGCTTCCGCTTCGAGAAGAGCTGAAGGTCCACCCGGCGTGAAGCGCAGGATGATCAACTCACTGCTGGGCGTCGTCCTGGTGGTGGTCGCGGTGTTCTGCGTGCCGCTGGCCCTGATCGAGAAGCAGTCCATCACCAACGCCGCCAACGACCGGGTGGACGCGGTGGCGGTCCGGGTGCTCGGCCTGGTGGAGAGCCGGCTCGCCGCGGGCGAGCCGGTCACCGGCGAGAAGTTCGCCGCCGTGGTGACCGAGAACTTCTACGTCACCGTGGACATCCCCGGGCAGCCGCAGATCGTCCTCGGCCGCCCGGTCGACGGGCCCGCGCTGACCGCCACCGAGTCCGGGGCCAGCGGTGAGACCGTCACCGTCGCCCAGTCGCGGGCCGCGCTCGACCACGAGATCGGCAACATGCTGCTGCTGCTCGGCGTGGTCGCGCTGCTGGCCGTGCAGGCCGCCGTGGCGCTCGCGGTCTGGCAGGCCAAGCGACTGGCCCGGCCGCTCACCGACCTCGCCGAGACCGCCGAACGGCTCGGCTCCGGCGACCCCCGCCCGCAGGGCCGCCGCTACGGGGTGCCCGAACTCGACCGGATCGCCGAGGTGCTGGACACCAGCGCGGAACGGATCGCCCGGATGCTCACCGCCGAGCGCCGGCTCGCCGCCGACGCCTCGCACCAGCTGCGCACCCCGCTCACCGCGCTCTCCATGCGGCTGGAGGAGATCACCGCGCTCGCCGAGGACCCGGACACCGTCCGCGAGGAGGCCACCATCGGCCTCCAGCAGGTCGAGCGGCTCACCGACGTGGTGCAGCGGCTGCTCACCAACCAGCGCGACCCCAACAGCCCCACCGCGGTGAGCTTCTGCCTGGACGACGTGCTCAAGCAGCAGGTCGAGGAGTGGGCCCCGACGCTGCGCGACAGCGGACGCCAGCTGGTCGTCGAGGGGCTGCGCGACGTGCCGGTGATCGGCACCCCCGGCACGGTCTCCCAGGTGCTGGCCACGCTGATCGAGAACTCGCTGATGCACGGCGCCGGCACCATCACGCTGCGGGCCCGCCGCTCCGGCAGCTCGGTGGTCGCCGAGGTCCAGGACGAGGGGCCGGGCGTTCCCCGGGAGCTCGGCAACCGGGTCTTCGAACGGGCGGTCAGCGGCCGCAACTCCACCGGCATCGGGCTGGCCGTCGCCCGCGACCTCGCCGAAGCCGACGGCGGCCGCCTCGAACTGCTGTCGCTGCGGCCGCCGGTGTTCGCGCTGTTCCTCGCCCACGCGGGCGAGTGACGTCAGTTGGTGAGCGAGCGGTTGTCCTCGGCGGCCAGCAGCAGTTCGGCCTCCTGCACCACCTCGGGGTCCTCCAGCTCGGGCATCGCCTTGAACACCCAGGTGCGGTAGGAGATGAAGCGGAAGACGGTGGCGATCACCAGGCCCAGGAACTTGCCGCCCAGCTTCTCGAACGGGGTGTCCAGGCCCAGCACGTACTGGGTGAAGCCGAGGGTGCCGGTCTCGATCAGCATGCCGATGCCGCTGAACAGCAGGAACAGCGTGATCTCGCGCTTGCGGGAGGCGGCGTCGCGGTCCTTGTACAGCCAGTACCGGTAGCCCAGGTAGTTGGTGGCGATGGCCACCAGGGTGGCCGCGATGTTGGCGCGCAGCGAGGCCAGGCCGACGACGTTGTTGAGGATCCAGAACAGGGCGAAGTTGACCACCACGCCCGAGGCGCCGATCACGGCGAAGCCGACCGCTTCCAGGGACAGGCCGCGCAGTCGCTGGGACAACGAGGGGCGCGATTCCGTGGTGATCGTCATCCGGGCTGCTCCGTATGGTTCACATGATCGGATAAATGGTGTCGTGCGATCCGGCGCACCAGGCTACCCGCACATTCTGTGTGCTCCGTGCCACGCCCGGTGTGCACGCCCCCGGCGCACGCCGGTGTCGGGCCCCTGACCGGCCCCGATATCCTGGAGCGCGTGACTGTAGCGGGTAATGCGAACTTTCCAGTGGTCGGAGTCATCGGCGGCGGGCAGCTCGCCCGCATGATGCACCAGGCGGGCATCCCGCTGGGCATCCGCTTCAAACTCCTCGCCGACACTCCCCAGGAGTCGGCCGCGCAGGTGGTCGGCACCACCGAGTACGGCGACTACCGCGACCTCGACGTGCTGCGGGCCTTCGCCGCCGACTGCGACGTCGTCACCTTCGACCACGAGCACGTGCCCACCGAGCACCTGCGCGCCCTGCAGGCCGAGGGCATCGCGGTCCGCCCCGGCCCCGAGGCGCTGGTCAACGCCCAGGACAAGGGCGTGATGCGGGCCAAGCTGGACTCCATCGGCGTCCCCTGCCCCCGGCACCGGATCGTCGCCGACCCGGCCGACGTCACCGCGTTCGCCGGCGAGGGCGCGGGCTACCCCGTCGTCCTGAAGACCGTGCGCGGCGGCTACGACGGCAAGGGCGTCTGGGTCGTCAAGGACGAGGCCGAGGCCGCCGCCCCGTTCCTCGCGGGCGTCCCCGTCCTCGCCGAGGAGAAGGTCGACTTCGTCCGCGAGCTGGCCGCCAACGTGGTGCGCTCGCCCAGCGGCCAGGCCGTCGCCTACCCGGTGGTCGAGTCCGTCCAGGAGAACGGCATCTGCGCCGAGGTCACCGCCCCCGCGCCCGACCTCGACCCCGCCCTCTCCGACGAGGCCCAGCAGCTCGCCCTCCGGATCGCCGGCGACCTCGACATCACCGGCCACCTCGCGGTCGAGCTCTTCCAGACCCGCGACGGCCGCATCCTGGTCAACGAACTCGCCATGCGCCCGCACAACTCCGGGCACTGGACCCAGGACGGCGCCGTCACCTCCCAGTTCGAGAACCACCTCCGGGCCGTTCTCGACCTCCCCCTCGGCGACCCCCGCCCCCGCGCCAAGTGGACCGTCATGGTCAACGTCCTCGGCGGCGACTACCCCGACATGTACCACCCCTTCCTGCACTGCATGGCCCGCGACCCCGGCCTCAAGATCCACATGTACGGAAAGGACGTGAAGCCCGGCCGCAAGGTCGGCCACGTCAACGTCTTCGGGGACGACCTCGAAGACGTCCGCGAGCGCGCCCGCCACGCGGCCGCCTACCTGCGAGGAACGATCACCGAATGACTAACCCCCTGGTCGGCATCGTGATGGGCTCGGACTCCGACTGGCCCGTGATGGAGGCCGCCGCGCAGGCGCTCGACGAGTTCGAGATCCCGTACGAGGTCGACGTGGTCTCCGCGCACCGGATGCCGCGCGAGATGGTGGCGTACGGGGAGCAGGCGCACGGGCGCGGGCTGAAGGCGATCATCGCCGGGGCCGGCGGCGCGGCGCACCTGCCCGGGATGCTGGCGTCGGTGACGCCGCTGCCGGTGATCGGGGTGCCGGTGCCGCTGCGGTACCTGGACGGGATGGACAGCCTGCTGTCGATCGTGCAGATGCCGGCCGGGGTGCCGGTGGCGACGGTCTCGGTGGCCGGGGCGCGCAACGCGGGGCTGCTCGCGGTGCGGATGCTGGCCGCGTTCGACGCCGAACTGGCCGAGAAGATGGTCGAGTTCCAGGCCGAGCTGAACAGCCAGGCGACCGAGAAGGGCCGCAAGCTCCGGGCCAAGGTGGCGGGGAACGAGTCCTTCGGCTTCGGCAAGTAGTAGAACGGGAGGATGACTCCCGAACTGATCGAGCGTGCCAGGGCCGTCCTCCGCACCACCCCCATGGTGGACGGCCACAACGACCTGCCGTGGGCGATGCGCGCCCAGGCCGGGTACGACCTCGACGCCGTCGACCTGGCGGCCGATCAGAGCCACCGGCTGCACACCGACCTCGGCCGCCTGCGGGCGGGCGGGGTCGGTGCGCAGTTCTGGTCGGTGTTCGTGCCCGCGGAGCTGTCCGGCGACGACGCGGTCAGTGCGACGCTGGAGCAGATCGACTTCGTCCGGGCGATGACCGAGCGGTACCCCGAGCACCTGCGGCTCGCGCTGACCGCCGACGACCTGGAGAGCGCCCGCCAGGAGGGCCGGATCGCCTCGCTGATGGGCGCGGAGGGCGGACACTCCGTCAACTCCTCGCTGGCCACCCTGCGGGCGCTGCACGCGCTCGGGGTCCGGTACCTGACGCTCACCCACAACTCCAACGTGCCGTGGGCGGACGCCGCCACCGACGAGCCGGTGCACGGCGGCCTCACCCGGTTCGGCGAGGAGGTGGTCCGGGAGATGAACCGGCTCGGCATGCTGGTCGACCTCTCGCACGTCTCCGCCGACACCATGCGCGACGCGCTGCGGGTCTCCGAGGCCCCCGTGCTGTTCTCGCACTCCTCCTCGCGCGCGATCTGCGACCACCCGCGCAACGTCCCCGACGACGTGCTCGCCGCGCTGCCCGGCAACGGCGGGGTCGCGATGGCCACCTTCGTGCCGATGTTCGTCCTGGCCGACGCCATCGAGTGGACCTACGCCGCCGACGCGAACATGACCGCACACGGGTTCAGCCCGTTCGACACCTCCGCGGCGGCGACGGCCGTGCAGCAGGCCTTCGCGGCCGATCGCCCGCGCCCGGTCGCCACCGTCGCCGACGTCGCCGACCACCTCGACCACATGCGCGAGGTGGCGGGCATCGACCACATCGGCATCGGCGGCGACTTCGACGGCACCCCGTTCCTGCCGGCCGGCCTGGACGACGTGGCCGGCTACCCCGTGCTGATCGCCGAACTCCTGCGCCGCGACTGGTCCGAGGCCGACCTCGCCAAGCTGACCTGGCACAACGCCGTCCGGGTGCTGCGCGAGGCCGAGACGGTGGCCCGCCGCCTGCGGGCCGAGCGCGGGCCGTCGATCGCCACCCGGGAGCAGTTGGACGGCGCGTGAACGACCGGATTGACCCTGCCCCTGGGGCAGGCCCCACGCTGACCGGCGTGGAGGAAGAACGGCTGCTCACCACCGGTGAGTTCGCCCGCCGGGGCCTGCTGTCGCCGAAGGCGCTGCGGCTTTACGACCGGCAGGGCCTGCTGCCGCCGGACCTGGTCGACCAGGCCACCGGCTACCGGTACTACCGGGCCGGCCGACTGCGCACCGCACGGCTGATCGTGCGGCTGCGCGGCCTGGACATGCCGCTCGCCACGGTCGCCGAGGTGCTCGCCCTGCCGAGCGCCGAGGCGGCCGAGCGGGTCGCCGCGTACTGGGCGGCCGTCGAACGGCGCACCGCCTCGCAGCGGGCGCTGGCCGAACACCTCCGCGTCCAACTCAGCGGACTGGAAGGAATCGACGAGATGTACCGGATCGAACAGCGCGAGGTGCCGGACCAGCTGGTGCTCACCGAGCAGCGGCGGGCCAGGCCGGAGGAGCTGGACGACTTCATCGGCGGCGCCACCGCCCGGCTGACGGAGGCCGCCGCGGGCCTCGGCGGCCCGGTCGCCGCCCCGTTCGTGATCTACCACGGGGACGTCGACGAGGACGCCGACGGCCCGGTCGAGGTCTGCGTGCCGATCGACCCGGCCCGGGCCGGCGACGTCACCGTCCCGCACCGGGTCGAGCCCGCGCACCGCGAGGCGTACACCCGGATCACCAAGGCGCAGGTGGACTTCCCGCAGATCCTCAGCGCCTACGACGCGGTCTGCGGGTGGATCGAGTCGGCGGGCGCCGAGCGCACCGGGCGGGGCCGGGAGGTCTACTTCGCCGACTTCACGGCCGCCGCCCCGGACGACCTGGTCTGCGACATCGCCTTCCCCGTCCGGGTCGGCTGACGCCGGCTCACAGCCGGGGCAGCTCGATCGCCGGGCAGCGGTCCATCACCATGTCCAGCCCGGCGGCCCGGGTGCGGTCGAAGGCGGCCTCGTCGACCACTCCGAGCTGGAACCAGACGGCCTTGGCGCCCTTCGCCACCGCCTGGTCGGCGACCGGGCCGGCCAGCTCGGAGTTGACGAACACGTCCACCACGTCGACCGGGAACGGGATCTCGGCGAGCGAGGCGTAGCCCTGCTCGCCGAGCACCGTCTCGGCCTTCGGGTGCACCGGCACGATCCGCTTGCCGGCCCGCTGCAGCACCCGGGCCACCCCGTACGCGGCGCGCGCGGTGTTGGTGGACAGGCCGACCACGGCCCAGGTGTCGCCGGAGGAGGTGAGGATCTTCCGGACGGTGGCGTCGTCTCCGTAGCTCATGCCGGTGAGAACGAACCGCCCGGCACGGTCATTCCGAGAACGGCCGGCCCATCGCCCGGTAGGTCCAGCCGGCGGCCCGCCAGGACTCGCCGTCCAGCACGTTGCGGCCGTCGAGCATGCGGCGCTCGGCGACCAGCGCGCCGACCTCGGCCGGGTCCAGCTCGCGGAACTCCTGCCACTCGGTCAGGTGCAGCACCACGTGCGCGCCCTGGACCGCCTCCAGGGCGGACGGCGCGTACGACAGGCTGGGGAACATCTTGCGGGCGTTGTCCATCGCCTTCGGGTCGTAGACCGTCACCTGGGCGCCCTGCAGCTGGATCTGGCCGGCCACGTTCAGCGCCGGCGAGTCCCGGATGTCGTCCGAGTTCGGCTTGAACGCCGCGCCCAGCACCGCCACCCGGCGGCCCAGGAAGCCGCCGCCGCACTGCTCGCGGGCCAGCTCGACCATCCGCGAGCGGCGCCGCATGTTGATCGAGTCGACCTCGCGCAGGAAGGTCAGCGCCTGGTCGGCGCCCAGCTCCCCGGCCCGGGCCATGAACGCCCGGATGTCCTTGGGCAGGCAGCCGCCGCCGAAGCCCAGCCCGGCGTTCAGGAACCGGCCGCCGATCCGCGCGTCGTAGGAGAGCGCCTTGGACAGCTGGACCACGTCCGCGCCGGCGCTCTCGCAGACCTCGGCCATCGCGTTTATGAACGAGATCTTGGTCGCCAGGAAGGAGTTCGCGGCGGCCTTCACCAGCTCCGCGGTCGGGAAGTCGGTCACCACGAACGGCACGCCGTCCGAGATCGGGCCCGCGTACACCTCGCGCAGCACCTGCTCGGCGTGCTCGCTGCGCACGCCCACCACCAGGCGGTCCGGGTGCAGGGTGTCGCCGACCGCGTAGCCCTCGCGCAGGAACTCCGGGTTCCAGGCCAGCTCGACCTGCTCGCCGGCCGGGGCCAGCGCGGCCAGCCGGTCCGCCAGCCGGTTCGCCGAGCCCACCGGCACGGTGGACTTGCCGACCACCAGGGTCGGCCGGTCCAGGTGCGGGGCCAGCGAGTCCACCGCGGCGTCCACGTAGCTCATGTCGGCGGCGAACTCGCCCTTGCGCTGCGGGGTGTTGACGCAGATGAAGTGCACGTCGCCGAAGGCCGCGACCTCCTCCCAGGAGTCGGTGAACCGCAGCCGGCCGGTCGAGCCCTCGTGGCCCGCCACGTGCTTGAGCAGCAGCTCCGACAGCCCGGGTTCGAACATCGGCACCCGGCCGGCGGCGAGCGCGGCGAGCTTGTCCCGGTCGATGTCCAGCCCGAGGACCTCGAAACCGAGCTCGGCCATGCACGCAGCATGCGTGGCGCCCAGGTAGCCAGTACCGATCACCGTGATGCGCGGAGCCACGGGTGTTCCCTTTCGTTCGGGCCGTTCCAGGCAATGCGACGGCCGCAGGCACAGATGCTATCGGTACCCCTACCAGCGGGGGGGCGGCCGGTTCCACGATTTCCGCCCGAAAGTCTGTACGGAAGGTTCACAATGCGCGCATGACTGCCGAGGAGCGGCCGGACGAGGCCGACGAGGACCAGAGGCCGCTCAGCATCTTCGACCGCGACGACGACCGGGACGACGACCGGGACGGCGACCTTTCGAGCGAGGCGGAGACCGCGCCGCGCCGCCGCCGGGGCCGCCGGCTGCTGCTGTGGACCCTCGCCGTGCTGCTGGTGCTGTTCGGCGCCGGCTTCGGCGCCCTGGTGTGGACCGCCGACCACTACGCGTCCTCGGTGGCGCGGATCCCGAACGCCTTCCCGACCGGCGGCGCCGGGCAGCCCACCGCCGTCCCGCACTCCGGCCAGACCTTCCTGCTGGTCGGCCTCGACGCCCGCGCGGACCGGCCCACCACCGGGCAGGCTGCGAAGGCCCCGGCCTGGCAGCTGGGCGCACAGCGCAGCGACACCATGATGCTGATGCACATCTCCGCCGACCGGAAGTCCGTCTCCGTGGTGTCCATCCCGCGCGACACCTGGGTGTCCGTCCCCGGACACGGCAAGGCGAAGATCAACGCGGCCTACTCCTGGGGCGGGCCCGCGCTGATGGTGCAGACCGTCCAGGACCTCACCCGGATCAGGATCGACCACCTCGCGGTGATCGACTGGAACGGCTTCCGGGCCCTCACCGACGCCGTCGGCGGCGTCGACATCACCGTCCCGCGCACCATCGAGGCCAAGGGCGACGCCCGCGAGTGGCTGGCCGGCACCCACCACATGGACGGCGCCGAGGCCCTGCTCTACGTCCGCGAACGCCACGGCCTGCCGAACGGCGACCTCGACCGCACCAAGCGCCAGCAGAACTTCCTGCGCGCGCTGATGCTCCGCACCATGAACTCCGGCACCCTCTCCAGCCCCGCCAAGCTCACCGGCCTGCTCGGCACCGTCGGCGACGTGGTCTCGGTCGACGACCGGCTCAGCAACAGCGACCTCTACGACCTCGCCTGGAGCCTGCGCGCGGTCCGCCCCGACGGCGTCCACTTCATGAACGCCCCCTTCGGCGGCTTCGACTCCGTCGACGGCCAGTCCGTCGTCCTGATGGACGACGGCGCGGCCGGCGTGCTCTGGGACGCGATGCGCACCGACCGGATGGACGACTACCTCACGCAGCACCGCACCAGCGCCGACACCCTCGGCGACAACGTCGACTGACCGGGCCGACGAGCCTAGGATGAGGATTACTCGACGGTAACTATCCCAAGGGGCAGAGCAGATGGCTGGAAACTCCGGAGCGGACTTCGACCTCTACCGGCTGGGCGAGGAGCACGAGATGCTCCGTGAGTCGGTGCGTTCGCTGGCGGAGGCGAAGATCGCCCCGTTCGCGGCGGAGGTGGACGAGGAGGGGCGGTTCCCGGCGGAGGCGTTGGAGGCGCTCCGGTCGGCGGATCTGCACGCGGTGCACGTGCCGGAGGAGTACGGGGGTGCGGGTGCGGATGCGCTGGCGACGGTGATCGTCATCGAGGAGGTGGCGCGGGTGTGCGCGTCGTCCTCGTTGATTCCGGCGGTGAACAAGCTGGGTTCGCTGCCGGTGCAGTTGTCGGGTTCGGAGGAGTTGAAGGCGAAGTACCTGGGGGCGTTGGCCCGGGGCGAGGGGATGTTCTCGTACTGCCTGTCGGAGCCGGAGGCGGGTTCGGACGCGGCGGGGATGAAGACGCGGGCGGTGCGGGACGGGGACTTCTGGGTCCTGAACGGTGTGAAGCGGTGGATCACGAACGCGGGGGTGTCGGAGTTCTACACGGTGATGGCGGTGACGGATCCGTCGTTGCGGTCGAAGGGGATCTCGGCGTTCGTGGTGGAGAAGGGCGACGAGGGGGTGTCGTTCGGTGCGCCGGAGAAGAAGTTGGGGATCAAGGGTTCGCCGACGCGTGAGGTGTACTTCGACGGGGTGCGGATCCCGGCGGAGCGGATGATCGGTGCGGAGGGGACGGGTTTCGCGACGGCGATGCGGACGTTGGACCACACCCGGGTGACGATCGCGGCGCAGGCGCTGGGGATCGCGCAGGGGGCGTTGGACTACGCGAAGGGGTACGTGAAGGAGCGCCGGCAGTTCGGGAAGGCGATCGCGGAGTTCCAGGGTGTGCAGTTCATGCTGGCGGACATGGCGATGAAGCTGGAGGCGGCGCGGCAGCTGACGTACGCGGCGGCGGCGAAGTCCCAGCGTACGGAGGGTGATCTGACGTTCTTCGGGGCGGCGGCGAAGTGCTTCGCGTCGGACGTGGCGATGGAGGTCACGACGGACGCGGTGCAGTTGCTGGGCGGGTACGGGTACACGCGGGACTACCCGGTGGAGCGGATGATGCGGGACGCGAAGATCACCCAGATCTACGAGGGCACCAACCAGGTCCAGCGCATCGTGATGGCCCGCAACCTGCCGTAGGCCGTTACCGACAGCCGAGTCGCTTCCGCGTTCAGGTCACTGTCCGTGCCGCGACCCGGCTGTCGGGCCCCTCCCGCTGCGCGCAGTTCTCCCCCAGCCCTAGCGGGCCGGGAGGTACTCCCGCGCGCCCCCGTTCTCGCGCCCACCCGCCTTCCGCACTCCCACCTTCTTGGCCGGGGCGCCCGCCCAGATCTCGTCGGGCCCGGTGGAACGGGTGAGCACCGCGTTCGCGCCGATGATCGTCCCGGCGCCGACGGTGAGGACGCCCGACTTGCAGACGATCTTCGCGCCGGCGCAGACCATCACCCCGTCCTCCAGGACGACCCTTCGCATCGCGGACTCCTCCTGCGGGACCCACGGGTCAGCCCGGCCGATGGTGACGCCGTTGTAGAGGGTGACGTTCGCGCCGAGAGTGGTGAAGGGGTGCAGGACGGTGCCGAAGCCGCGGTGGAAGACGGACAGGCCGGGGCCGATCTCGGCGGCGGCGGGGACCTCCACCCCGTACAGGGCCAGGGCTTCCTGGACCAGGCGGCCGAACAGCCGGCTTCGGCGGCGGTAGATGAGGGAGGTCACCAGAGACATGGCGGACATTCTCCCGCCGGATCACCTGATGTGACGTCAGTGACGCGCGGGCCGACGGGAGTTCGCACACTCTCCCGTCGGCCGGTGGCGGTCAGGGCGCGGGGACGGCGGTGTCGTTCTTCATCGCGTCGAAGACGGCCTTGGACTTGGCCGGGTCCCACTTGACCGCGGACTCGCCGGTGGGGGTGCGGAAGTCGGGGTTGCCGATCGGGACGGTGATGGTCTTGCCGTCGCCGCCGGTGACGCCCTTCATGGCGAGGAACATCGAGCCGAGGTCGGTGAGGCCGGCGTCGTCGTCGACGATCAGGGTGTCCAGGCCGGCCGAGGCGAGCGGGTAGAAGGTGAAGGGGTTGAGCAGGGTCGCGGGGGAGGCGGCCTGCTTGGCGAGGGCGCCGAGGAACTTCTGCTGGTTGCGCATCCGGCCGAGGTCCTGGTCGGCCATCTGGTGGCGCTGGCGGACGAAGGCGAGGGCCTGCTTGCCGGTCAGGGTCTGGGTGCCGGCCTTCAGGTCGAGGCCGGAGTCCTTGTCCTTGATCGGCTGGTCGATGGTCATCTCGACGCCGCCGACGGCGTCGACCAGGCCGACGAACCCGGCGAAGCCGATCTCCGCGTAGTGGTCGATCCGCAGGCCGGTGCTGGTCTCGACGGTCTGCACCAGGAGTCGTCCGCCGCCGGCGGCGAACGAGGCGTTGATCTTGTGGGTGGCGGCGGGGACGGTCTTGCCGCTGCCGGAGGTGTCCTGGTGGGCGGGTATCTGCACCCAGGAGTCGCGCGGGATCGACATCAGGGTGGCCCCGTTGTCGCCGGTGTGCAGGATCATCATCGAGTCGCTGCGCTTGCCCTCGGCGGAGCCGGTGTGGAGGGAGTCCTCCTGGGCGTCGGTGAGGCCCTCGCGGCTGTCGGAGCCGACGATCAGCCAGTTGGTGCCCTTGCCGGCCGCCGGGCGGCCCGGGTAGTCGGCGAGCACGTTCTCGTGCCGGAGCTTGCCGTCGGCCCAGAAGTAGGTGCCGATCATGGTGGTGAGCAGCGCCAGCACCAGGCCGAGCGCCGAGTATCCGATGATCTTCTTGCGCGAGCGGCGCGGTCGGGCCGGCTGCCCGGGGCCGCCGAGCGGGCCCGGCCCGGGCTCGTGCGGCTGCTGCCCGTACGGCGGTCGACCGCCGGACGGCGGCCCGCCGCCGGGGCCGCCGCCGGGCGTGCCGCCCCGGTACGGCGGACGGTCGTCGGGTTGCTGTGCGGGGCGGGACAGCGGGGCGCCCGCGCCGCGCGGATTCAGCGACGGCGGCAGCGGCGGTTCCGCGCCCGCCCCGCCCCGGCCGCGTGCCGCGTCGCCCTGCCCGTATGCGCCGCCCCCCGGGCGCTCCTGCCACGTGTTCATGAGGGGAAGGATGCCCGAACCGCGGGCCGCGTGGTGATCGTCCGGCTCGGCCGGGGCCCCTTGTGGCCGTTTTGATGCAGGGCCCGGACCGTTCGGTGCGGTGTTCACCGGGCGGGCACGGCCTTGACCCGGTAAAACGGCGCGTGCTTGCATGGCTGCATGGAGCAGCGGAAGGTTCTCACCCGTCGGCGGCACGTCGACCACGGTCGGGTGTCCTGCTCGCTGTGTCGCGGCTGAGTCCTCGCCGCACATTCACCCTCACCGCGAGCCCGCGCCCGCGTCCTCGCGTTCCCGTTTCTCCCGTCTCCGGCCGCCCCTGCCCGCGGCCGTACGCACCGAGGTGACTCCATGGCCGTGATCCTGTCCGTCTCCGGTTCCCCGTCCGCGACCTCCCGCACCACCCGGCTGCTGCGCCACGTCGACCGCCGGCTGGTCTCGCACGGCCACCGGGTGGCGGCGCTGGACGTCCGCACGCTGCCCGCCGAGGCGCTGCTGGCCGCCGACACCGGCGACCCGGCGATAGCCCGCGCCGTCGAACTGTTCGAGCAGGCCGACGGGGTGGTGATCGGCACGCCGGTCTACAAGGCCGCCTACTCGGGCCTGCTGAAGGCGCTGCTCGACCTGCTGCCGCAGTACGCGCTGCGCGGCAAGACGGTGCTGCCGCTGGCCACCGGCGGCTCCACCGCGCACGTGCTGGCGGTGGACTACGCGCTGCGTCCGGTGCTGACCTCGATGGGCGCCGCGCACGTCACCCAGGGCTGGTTCGTGCTGGACCGGCACATCGGGGTGCGCGAGGACGGCGGCACCGAGCTGGAGCGGGAGACCGAGGTGCTGCTGACCCCGGTGGTGGACGCGTTCTCCGCCGCGCTCCGGCCGCGGGCCGAACTGGCCGCCGCGAGCTGACCGTTCGTCGGCGTCCGGGCTCCGGACCCTCACCCCGCGGGGCGCAGACCCCTAGGGGAGGGGGCCCGGACCCCGGAGCGTTCCCCGGTGGCGGCGTTCGTCCCGGTGGAGGACGAAAGGGATCGGCGCAGCCGGGAGTCTTGAGGACATCGGGCGGACCCCACCCCACCTCAAGGAGCACGCAGTGACCACGGCAGCCAGCGCCGCGCACCTCACACCCGTTTCCGAACAGAACGACGTCGCGGCCCGGGCCCGGCAGGTGACCAAGGCGTACGGGACGGGCGAGACCCGGGTGACGGCGCTGAACGCGGTCGACGTGGACATCGAGCGCGGCCGGTTCACCGCGATCATGGGCCCGTCGGGTTCCGGCAAGTCGACCCTGATGCACTGCCTGGCCGGCCTGGACAGCGTCTCCGAGGGGCGGATCTGGATCGGCGACACCGAGGTCACCGGGCTGAAGGACAAGCAGCTGACCCGGCTGCGCCGCGACAAGATCGGCTTCATCTTCCAGGCGTTCAACCTGCTCCCGACGCTGAACGCGCTGGAGAACATCACGCTGCCGATGGACATCGCCGGCCGGCGGCGTACATCGGGCGGGGCTGACCGGGCGTGGCTGGAGCAGGTGATCGACACCGTCGGCCTGTCCGGCCGACTGGGGCACCGGCCCGGCCAGCTCTCCGGCGGCCAGCAGCAGCGCGTCGCGGTGGCCCGGGCGCTGGCCGCCCGGCCGGAGATCATCTTCGGTGACGAGCCGACCGGGAACCTGGACTCCCGCTCCGGCGCGGAGGTGCTCGGCTTCCTGCGCCGCTCGGTGGACGAGCTCGGCCAGACCATCGTGATGGTGACGCACGACCCGGTGGCCGCCGGCCACGCGGACCGGGTGCTGTTCCTCGCCGACGGCGTGATCGTCGACGAGATGCACAACCCGACCGCCGACTCCGTCCTGTCCCGCATGCGCCGTTTCGACGGCAAGCGCACCAGCTGAGACGGGATCATCGACGATGCTGCTCAAGACCTCGCTGCGGAGCTTCCTGGCGCACAAGTGGCGCCTGGTGCTCTCCCTGCTGGCCGTGGTGCTCTCGGTCGCCTTCGTGGCCGGCACCCTGGTCTTCTACAACACCGCCACCAGCACCTTCGACCGGCTGTTCGCCGCCACCGCCTCCGACCTGTCGGTGCGCAAGGCGCAGGACGAGCTGACCGCCGACAGCCCCGGCCGGGCCTCGACCGTCCCGGTCGCCACCCAGCAGAAGCTCGCCGCCGAGCCGGGCGTCGAGGCCGCCGTCGGCAACGTCTTCTCCTCCTCCGCGACCCTGGTCGACCCGGCCACCAACAAGCTGGTCGGCCCGACCAGCGGGGCCCCCACGCTGACCGGCAACTGGACGGAGTCGCCGCGCAGGTCGGTGGACATCACCTCCGGCCACCAGCCGCAGGGCGCCGACCAGTTGATGCTGGACGCCGACACCGCCAAGAAGGCCGGACTCGGTCTCGGCAGCAGGCTCCGGGTGATCGCCGAGAGCGGCACCCACGACTTCACCGTCTCCGGCATCGTCACCTTCCGGACCACCAACCCCGGTGCGGCGCTGGCCTTCCTGGACACCCCGACCGCCCAGCGGGTGCTGCTCGGCACCGAGGCGTACACCTCCGTCGAGCTGTTCGGCGACGGCAGCCGCAGCAACGACGAACTGAAGACCGCGGCGCTGGCCGACCTCGGCAGCGGCTTCGACGCGAAGACCGCCGCCGAGCAGCAGAAGGAGAACTCCGCGGGCGTCGGCTCGTTCCTGAAGTTCATGAAGTGGGCGATGCTCGGCTTCGCCTTCCTGTCGGCCGCCGTCGGCATCTTCCTGATCGTCAACACCTTCTCCATGCTGGTCACCCAGCGCACCCGGGAGATCGGCCTGCTGCGCGCCATCGGCGGCAGCCGGTCGCAGGTCAACCGCTCGGTGCTGGTCGAGGGCCTGATCCTCGGCGTGATCGGCTCCACGATCGGCATCGGCGCCGGACTCGCCCTCGCCGTCGGCATGATCCAGCTGATGCAGGCGACCGGGATGAACCTGGACTCCTCCTCGCTGCAGGTCACCTGGACCGTCCCGGTGGTCGGCTACGCCGTCGGCCTGCCGGTCACCCTGCTCGCCGCGTTCTTCCCGGCCCGCCGCGCCGCCCGGATCACCCCGATGGCCGCGCTGCTCGACCACGCCGCCCCGGCCGAACCCCGCGCCAACCGGATCCGGGCCGTGCTCGGCCTGGTCGTGACCGGCGCCGGCGTCGCCGCGCTGGCGCTCGCCGCCGGTTCGCCCGGCTCCACCGGCGGCCTGCTGCTCGGCCTCGGCCTGCTGGCCACCCTGACCGGCTCGGTGGTGCTCGGCCCGCTGCTGGTCTCGGTCCTGGTCCGACTGCTCGGCGGCCTGCTGCCCGCGTTGTTCGGCCCGGCCGGGCGGCTCGCCCAGCGCAACGTGGTCCGCAACCCGCGGCGCACCGGCTCCACCGCCGCCGCGCTGATGATCGGGCTGGCCGTGGTGATCGGCGCCTCCGTGGTCACCTCCTCGATGGTCGGCTCGATGACGTCCCAGATCGACAAGTCCGTCGGCGCCGACTACGTGGTGGACGGCGGCCACGGCGCCCTCACCCCCGCCATGATCGACGCCGCCCGGCGCACCAAGGGCCTCGACCACCTGACCGAGCAGCGCAACGTCCCCGCCGAGGTGACGCTGCCCGACGGCGGCACCCTGCGCACCCGGCTCGCCGTCTCGAACGCCGACTTCCTGCGGGACTTCCGGCTGCCGGTGGCCACCGGCAGCGCCGAGGCGGTGTTCTCCGGCGGCGGCCTCTCGGTCGGCCAGGACTTCGCCGACGAGCACCACGTCAAGGTCGGCGACCGATTCGCCGTCAACTACGGCGAGGGCCGCACCCAGACCCTCAAGGTCGCCGCCGTCATCAAGACCGGCAACCAGCTGTTCGACCAGCGCTTCTTCACCGACAGCGACACCGTCGCCAAGGCGATGAACGGCCAACTGCCGCTCACCGGCGTGGCGTTCGGCACCGCGTCGGCCGGCGCGGACAAGGCCGCCGTGCTCGCCGACCTGCAGAAGTCGCTGGCCGAGTACCCGCAGCTGGTGGTCAAGGACCAGGCCGGCTACAAGGAGATGGTCAAGTCCCAGTTCGACCAGCTGCTCGCCATGGTCTACGGCCTGCTCGGCCTGACGATCGTGGTCGCCGTCCTCGGCGTGGTCAACACGCTGGCGCTGTCGGTGATCGAACGCACCCGGGAGATCGGCCTGCTGCGCGCCATCGGCCTGTCCCGCCGGCAACTGCGCCGCACCGTCCGCCTGGAGTCCGTGGTGATCGCCCTGTTCGGCGCCCTCCTCGGCACCGCACTCGGGCTCAGCTGGGGCGTCACCGCCCGCGCCGTCCTCTCCGAGCAGGGACTGACGGTGCTGACCGTTCCCACCGGAACCGTCGTCACCGTCCTGATCGGCTCCGTCCTGGTCGGCCTGGTCGCCGCCCTCGTCCCGGCCTTCCGCGCCGCGAGGATGAACGTCCTGGCCGCCATCGCCACCGACTGACGCACCACCGAACCACCCAGGCCCGCCCGGAGCACCCGCCCCGGGCGGGCCCGCGTGCTGTCAGGCCACGGTGAACCGGCTGCCGTTCCGCACCCCCAGCCGCGCCGAGACCGGCACCTGCGCCCCGTCCGCCACCGTCAGCTCGGCCGCCCCCGAGCCCAGCCGCGCCGCCCGCTGCCCGCGGTACCGGAACCACACCGACACCACGTGCGGCCCCGCCGCCACCGGCACCCGGTTGACGCCCCAACGGGCCCGCGACTCCACGCCGTCCACGTCCACCACCGGCTCCGTCGCCATCCGGTGGAACCAGGCCGTGAACCAGTGCGGACGCACCTCGACCACCAGCACCGCCATCGCGACACCCCTCCCGTCGACCGGTCCGAATCACTCCCCGTTCCAACGTAGCCCCATGACCGGTCGTCGGTGTCCGGTGCAGCAGGAGTCGTTCCCCCACCTCCGGTGCGAGAGCCCCGGAAGGCGCCTGTAACAATCGCGCGCATGTCGGAATACCCCGTGCCCCCACTGCCCGCCGCGCCCGCGCTGACGCTGGCCGCCGCCGACCAGTGGCGGGCCGCCCGGGTCTGGCGGCGGCTGCACAGCCGCTGGCTGGCGCTGCTGCCGGTGGTGACGGTGGCGCTGGCGATCGCGTTCGACCACACGCCGGACCGGTGCGACTCACTGCGGGCCTGTACCGCGCCGTACGCCGAGAGCGCCGCGCCCGCCGTCCTGCTGGTGGAATTCCTGGTGCTGCTGCTGCGCCGGCGCACCGGCTTCGTGGTGCCGGCCGCGGCAGGCCTGCTGCTCTGGTTCCTGCCGAACGCGCTGCCGGGCCCCTGGCTGCCCGCCGTCGCCTGCGCCGCACACCTGCTGGCCGCCGCTGCGCTGTACCGGACGGAGGCCGGCAGGCGCCGCGCCGAGGCCCAACTGGCCACGTTGATGGGCCCGCCGGTGCCGTACCCGTGGACGCTGCGGGGCGGCGGCTCCCCGCTCGACCTGCCGCCGCTGCCCTGGGTGCGGCAGGTCCTGGCCGCCCTGTTCGGGGCGGTCGCGGTGGTACTGCTGGCGGTCGGTGTGTGGCAGACCGAGGACAGCACCGACCGGGCCGCCCGCGCCGACCGGGTGTGGGGCACCGTGCGCAGCGTCGACGGCGGCGGCGACAGCGCCACCGTCGAGTACCGGCTGCCGCACGAGTACCGGACGCTGACCGCCGAGGTGGACGGCGAACGCACGGTCGGCGAGGAGGTCCCGCTGCTGGTCGACGGCACCGGCTGGTACCGGGCCGCCGACGAGCGGCAGGACTCCGCCCCGTGGTGGCTCGGCGTCGGCGCGGCCGGCACCTTCGCCGTCCTGCTGGTCCTCTCCGCACGTCGCACCACCCTGGCGCGCCGAACCATCGGGGACGCCGCTCCCGCCCTCCGGGTCCGGGTCCGGCGGACGGCGAGCGGCATCCTGGAGGTGCTGCCGGTGGACGGCGGCGACCGCGAGGCCGGCCTGTGGCGAGTGATGCCGTTCGGCGACGAAACCGCCCAGTACGCGCCCGCCGATCTCGACAACCCGGCCGCGTGGATACCCGATCCCGGCGCCGACGATGACGACGATGACGACGACGAGGACGAGGACGAGGACGACGAGGACGCACCGGTCGCCCCCGTCGGGGCCGACGCCCCCGTCGAAGCGCTGCTCTACCACTGGACCGGCCGCAACCGGCTCGTGGTGTTCCGCTCCCCGGAGGCGCCGCACAAGTGGACGGCCGCCCGCGCCGTCGTCCTCGCGGCACCGTCCGGGCGGCACCGCGACGGCGAGCCGCGCGACGAGGCGGCGCAGGTGAAGGCCCAGGTCGCCCGCCACCTGGCGGACGACCGCGCCGAACAGCCCGACGGCCGTCCTGAACCGGCACGGGTGTTCGGCCTGCCCACCGCGCTGCGCTGTGCGGCGGCCCCCGTCGCCGCCGTGCTGATCGGCGCGGTGATGACCTACCTCGCCGAGCAGGGCGGCCTGGTGGACGGCCTGATCCGCCCGCTGTTGATGGGAGGCGGGCTCCTGGTCGTCGTGCTGGACGGGTTCGGCTGGCAGCTCGCGGTGGACCGCGACGGCGTCGCCATCGGCGGCGTGCTGCGGGTGCGCCGGGCGAGTTGGCAGCAGCTGACGGCGGCAGCGCTGCACAGCGGTCGCGTCACGGTGCGGTACCGCAGCCGGCCGCTGTTCGGCTTCGCCTCCGGCCCGGCCCGCCTGCTGCACCGACACTTCGGCGGCGACTTCGACCCGCAGCAGGTCGCCCGCATCGTCACCGCGCTCGCCCAGCGCCCGGAGCGCCGACCGCTGACCGCGCTGCCCGAGGGCGCGGTCGGCTCGACGATGTGGCTGAACCGCCTGGTGCTCGCCGGGTACCTGGTGTGGGCGGTGGCCCAGTACCTGCTGCGCTGACCGGCCGTCAGGCCGGGCAGCTGATCTCGCTGCCGCTCTCCGCCCCGGCCACCGGGCCGTCGCTCGCGGCGGCCGGTTCGGGCGCGGCGGCGGCGGCCGGGCTCCGGTAGTCGCTGCCCGCCACCACCTGGAAGGTCGCGCCCAGGTTCGGGACCTTGACCAGCTCGGCGTCCGGCAGCGCGGCGGCCAGCGTCTTCACCGACTCGTCCCAGTGCGGGTCGTAGCGGATCACCGTGCGGGTGGCGGCCGGGCCGTTGCCGGGCGCGTTGGACGGGGTGCCGGTGGTGGCGAACCCGGCCTTGCGGAGGTCCTCGTCGACCCGGTTGCCGAGGCCCTGCACGCCCGCGCCGTTCAGCACCTGGACCCGTACCTGGTCCGGGGGAACCGTTCCGGCAGCCGGCGCCGTCGAGGGGGTGGTCGCGGCCGGGGCCGGACCGGTCAGCGGGCGCCCGGCCCGGACGGCGTCGAACAGCGCCTTCGCGCCCTTGTCGTCCCACAGCACGGTCGAGCCCCAGCCCTGCACCGGGTGGTCCACCGAGGACAGCGGCACCGTCGCGAAGTCCGCGTTCGACGCCGACAGGTCCTTCAACCGGGCCGCGAAATCCAGCAGTTCGGCGTTGCCCAGGCCCTTGTCGACCTTCACCGAGCGCAGCACGGTGTCCAGCACCCCGGTCAGCCTCGCCGGGTTGAGCAGGGTGCCGCCGGAGGACGCCTGGTGCAGCAGCTGCGCCAGGAACTTCTGCTGACGGTGCATCCGCCCCAGGTCCGAGGAGCCGTCCACGTGCCGGGCCCGGACGTAGCGCAGCGCCCCCGCGCCGTCCAGCCGGCTGGTGCCGGCCGGCAGGTCGAGGCCCGAGTAGTCGTCCCGCAGCGGCTTGGGCGTGCAGACGTCGACGCCGCCGAGGGCGTCCACGGTGGAGACGAAGCCGAGGAAGTTCACCTCGATGTAGTGGTCGATCCGCAGCCCGGTGCTCTGCTCCACGGTGCGCACCGCCAGCGGCGCCCCGCCCATCCCGTACGCGGCGTTGATCTTGCCCTTGGCGGCGGCCACCTGCTTGCCGGAGACCCGGTCCTGGTGCGCCGGGATCTCCACGTACGAGTCGCGCGGCACCGAGATCACGGTGGCCCGGCCGTGGTCGGACAGCTGGACGATCATCATGGTGTCGGTGCAGTGGCAGGACTCGCCGCCCGCGTGCAGGACGTCCTTCAGGGTGGACTCCGAGATGCCCTCCCGCTCGTCGGTGCCGACCACCAGGAAGGTCGACGCCCCGTCGTCCGCGGGCCGGTCCGGGCCGCCGCCGATCGCGTCCACCCGGCCCAGCGAGGAGCCGACGCCGTTCAGCACCGCCCAGCCCGCGCACGCGGTGGCCAGCACCGAGCAGGAGAGCGCGCCCGCCGCCCAGAGCCCCCAGCGCCGACGACCCGTCCGACGGGATCCGGACAGGCGTTCGATCGGGCGGTGAGCAGGCATCTTCCGGATGCTAGGCGCTGCGGCCCGCCGCACCCGGGCGGCGCGCCGGACCGGGGCCGACCCGGGCCGACGCCCGCCGGTCCGCGCCGGTACGCTCGGGCACGATGAACACCAAGGCTGCTGAGGAGCTGCCGGCGGTCTCCGTGATCATGCCGGTGCTCGACGAGGAACGTCACCTGCGCACTGCCGTCCACCGGATCCTGGAGCAGGAGTACGACGGCGAACTGGAAGTGGTGATCGCACTCGGCCCGTCCACCGA
Source organism: Kitasatospora sp. CB02891 (assembly GCF_002803145.1). NCBI lineage: Bacteria > Bacillati > Actinomycetota > Actinomycetes > Kitasatosporales > Streptomycetaceae > Kitasatospora > Kitasatospora sp. CB02891. Next base: position 376,704 of record NZ_NNBO01000007.1, read on the forward strand.
CCGGACCGACGAGATCGCCGCCGCCCTGGTCGCCGAGGACCCCCGGGTGCGCACCGTCCCCAACCCGACCGGCCGCACCCCCGCCGGCCTGAACGCCGCGATCCGGGCCAGCCGGCACCCCGTGGTGGTCCGGGTGGACGGCCACGGGCTGCTGACGCCCGGATACATCGCCACCGCCGTCCGGCTGCTGAACGAGATGGACGCCGCCAACGTCGGCGGCATCATGCACGCCGAGGGCGAGACCGAGTGGGAGCGGGCCGTCGCCACCGCGATGACCTCGAAGATCGGGGTCGGCAACGCGGCCTTCCACACCGGCGGTCTGGCCGGCCCGGCCGACACCGTCTACCTCGGGGTGTTCCGCCGCGAGGTGCTGGAGCAGCAGGGCGGCTACAACGAGGAGTTCATCCGCGCCCAGGACTGGGAGCTGAACTACCGGATCCGGCAGGCCGGCGGACTGGTCTGGTTCACCCCGCAGCTGAAGGTCACCTACCGGCCCAGGCCGACCCCGCGCGCCCTCGCCAAGCAGTACAAGGACTACGGCCGCTGGCGTCGCGTCGTCACCCGCTACCACCGCGGCTCGGTCAACCTGCGCTACCTGGCGCCGCCGGCCGCCCTGCTCGGCGTGGTCGGCGGCCTGGTGCTGGGCGCGGCGCTGCACCCGGTGTTCCTGGTGCTCCCGGGCGGCTACTTCGCGGCGATCGTCGCCGGCGGCCTGGCGGAGGGGCGCGGCCTGTCCGCCAAGGCCCGGGTGCAGGTGCCGCTGGCCCTCGCCACCATGCACCTGAGCTGGGGCTTCGGCTTCCTCACCTCGCCGCGCAAGCTGGCCCGCAAGGTGATCGCCTCCACCTCGCCCGCGCCGATCGACCCGGCCGCCGCCACCGGCGCCTGACCGGCCGTCAGGGACGGTCCCCGGAAGCCCGGACGGGGGCCGTCCACCCGCGCTAGGGTCGCGCCATGACGAGCAGCGACCCCAGGATCGAGGCCACCGCCGACGTCGACCCGCGGGCCACCGTCGGCCCGGGCAGCACCGTCTGGCACCTCGCCCAGGTCCGCGAGCACGCCGAGATCGGCGCCGAGTGCATCATCGGACGCGGCGCCTACGTCGGCCCCGGCGTCAGGCTCGGCGACCGGGTCAAGCTCCAGAACCACGCCCTGGTGTACGAGCCCGCGGTGCTGGAGGACGGCGTCTTCGTCGGCCCCGCCGCCGTCCTCACCAACGACCTGTACCCGCGCTCCGTCGACCCGGACGGCCGGCTCAAGCGCGGCGACGACTGGCACGCCCGCGGCGTCACGCTCCGGCAGGGCTGCTCGGTCGGCGGCCGGGCCGTGCTGGTGGCCGGTGTCACCGTCGGCCGGTGGGCCCTGGTCGCGGCCGGCGCGGTGGTGCACCGGGACGTCCCCGACTTCGCGCTGGTCGTCGGGGTGCCCGCCCGCCGGATCAAGTGGGTCGGCCGGGCCGGCGAACCGCTGGAGCCGGCCGGCGACGGCCGCTGGCGCTGCCCGCGCACCGGCGAGCAGTACACCGAGACGGGCCCCGACACCCTCGTCCCGGACGCCGAACTCCCGTCCTGAGCAGGCTATTTGAACTTCGACGCGCACACGTTGGTGTCGTCCGCGCGGATCCGCTGGAGATCCTTCGGGGCCCCGGTCGGCGACGCCGACGGCGTGCCCGCCCCGACGAAGTCCGCGCCCAGCACCACCGTCACGCCCGCCGACCGGCCGCCGGCCCGCAGTGCCGTCGCGGGCAGGCCGAGCGCCGCGGCCACCGCCTGCGCCCGGTCCTCCTGGCCCGCCGGGTAGGACACCGAACCGGTCGGCCGGGCCTCCGTGTTGCTGCCGGTGACGGCCAGCGCGAAACCCTTCGCCCGCAGCAGCGACACCGCCCGACCGGCCTGCCCGGGCGTCCCGGTGCCGTTGCGGACCGTCACCCGCACCGCCTCGGCGTCGATCGGCGGCGGCTCCGAGGCACTGGCCGACGGCGTCGGGGAGGCCGATGGGGCGGTCTCGGTCAGCGAACGGTCGGCGGCGATCAGCGCGAACAGCTGCTGGGCGTCGCCGGGCTTGAGGACCAGCCGGTTGTTGTCCGTCGGGTCGTCCAGCACCGGCACCGTGGTGAAGGTGATGTTCCGGGTGTTCACCCGGGAGACGTCGAGCGCCAGGTCCTTCAACCGGTTGACGTCGTCGATGGCGCTGTCCACGGTCAGCGCCTTGGTGGCGGCGTCCGCCAGGTTCCACAGCTTGGCCGGGCTGGTCAGGGTGTCGCTGCTCTTCATCTTCCGGATCATCGAGCTGATGAACTGCTGCTGCAGCGGAATGCGGGTCAGATCGCCGCCCAGGCCCACCGCATGACGCGTCCGGACGAACGCCAGCGCCTCCTCGCCCTGGACCACGTGCCGTCCGGCGGTCATCCGCAGGTGCGAGTACGGGTCGTCGATGGCGGTGGCCGCGCACACCTCGACGCCGCCGACCGCCGTGGAGAGCGACTTCACCGCCTCGAAGTTGACCATCATGAAGTGGTCGATCCGGACGCCGGTCAGCTTCTCCACGGTCTTCCACGTACAGCCCGGGTCCCGCCCGTCCTGCCCCAGGCTGGTGTTGAACATCGCCCGCGCCGAGCCGGGGATCCGCTTCTCCCCGCTCCGGCAGTCCGGGACGGTCACCATCAGGTCGCGCGGGATCGACAGCACCGTGGCGTTGCTGCGGTCCTTGGAGACGTGGAACAGCAGCGTGGTGTCCGCGTGCCCGGTCGACCCCTCGTCACCGTAGTCCCGGCCCAGGCCGACCCGGCTGTCGGTGCCGATCACCAGCAGGTTCAGCGCGGCGTTGCCCGCCTTCGGCCGCTCCGACTCGTCGCCGACCTGGACGTCCACCGAGG